>DMNK01000011.1:61188-69149 GCA_003453695.1 Acidimicrobiaceae bacterium
CCGGCGAGGTCATGCCCTGCGGCCCACCGGCGGGCACCAGCCCGATGTGCTGGCCAGCGGTCTCATAGCCCACGTAGTAGGGCCCGTCGGCCTGCGGCTCCACACCGAGCAGGGCGCTGTACACGGCCTTGGCCGCCTCCAGGTCGGACACAGGATGCAGCACGGTCTTGATTCCTTCGGTCGAAGAGGGGGTCATGGTCGGCTCCTGGGGTCGTGGGGCGTCGAGCCCACTGTCGTCTCGTCAGGGGGTATGACGAAAGCCAGCGGGGGAATGTGACCGGGTCGGTGCTTCCGGCCTGGCCGGAAGGCCCATGCGCCGACAGATCATCGGTTTCCACCGGGACGAGGAGGGCGACTGGGTCGCCGAGCCGGACTGTCTGCATGCCCAGCACGTCTGCCACCGCCCGCCGTTCCGAGGTGTGGCCGTGGGTGACGACCGATGCCGGTCGAGCCGGACGCCTCGGCTCCGAGCTCGACTGCCCTCTGTGCGATGGCGCCGAGCTCCCCGAGCGACGGGGAATGTGCGGTTGAGCGGAGACGTTGGGTGGGCAGTGACGACGGTCGGACTCATCGGAAGCGGACATATCGGAGGCACGGTGGCCAGGCTGGCTGTTGCTGCCGGGCACCGGGTGGTCCTGAGCAATTCTCGGGGCCCGGACACCCTCCTCGCACTGGCAGCCGAACTGGGACCGCGAGCTCGGGCGGCGACCGTGCACGACGCTGCCACCACAGCCGACATCGTCCTGGTCTCGATCCCGGTGAAGGCCTACCCGGGATTGTCCGGCCAGCCCCTGGCCGGAAAGGTCGTGATGGACACCGGCAACTACTACCCGCAGCGAGACGGGCCGCTGCCCGAGCTCGACAGTCGGTCGCTGACCGAGAGCGAGTATCTGCTCCGCTCCCTCCCGGGCGCCGAGGTGGTGAAGGTCTTCAACAACATCATGTTCAAGCACCTCCTCAACCTGGCACGCCCCCCCGGCGCTGCCGATCGCTCGTCTCTCCCCATCGCCGGGGACAGCGCCACCGCCAAGGCCACGGTCTCGGAGTTTCTCGACTCGATCGGCTACGGGACCGTCGACGCCGGCCCCCTGGCCGAAGGATGGCGACAGCAGCCGGGCACACCGGTGTACGGCACCCCCTACGGCCCGTTCGACGACGAGCTGGGCACCCCTGCCGGCGCCGAACCCATCCGCGCCGCGCTGGCCGCGGCAAGGCGCTGACGGGCACGAGGCTCAGCGCCCGACGCGCCGAGCCCTGCCATCGACCCAACGAGCCCGGGCGGACAGGAGGCGTTTAGGCTTCCGGGGCGGGGGACGACAGGAGGAGGCGGCATGTACGACCTCGTCATCCGAGGCGGACGGATCGCGGATGGCTCCGGTGGCCCACTCGTCGACGGCGACGTCGCCATCGACGGCGACCGCATCAGTGCCGTGGGCAGGGTCGACGGGCGGGCCCGACGCCAGATCGACGCCGAAGGGCTCCTCGTCACCCCGGGCTGGGTCGACGTGCACACCCACTACGACGGCCAGGTCACCTGGGACCCCGAGGTGTCGCCATCGGGATGGCACGGCGTCACCACCGTGGTGGTCGGCAACTGCGGCGTCGGGTTCGCCCCCGTGCGCCCGGCCGAGCGTGACTGGGTCATCCAGCTCATGGAAGGTGTGGAGGACATCCCCGGTACGGCGCTGGCCGAGGGCATGAGCTGGAACTGGCAGAGCTTCCCGGAGTACCTCGACGAGGTGGCCGCCATGCCTCGCGTGATGGACGTGGCGGCCATGGTGCCCCACGGAGCACTACGGGCCTTCGTCCTCGGCTGCGACCGCAACAACGACGAAGCCTCGGGTGAGGAGATCTCCCTCATGGCCAAGGTGGTGGCCGAGGCCGTCGACGCCGGTGCCGTCGGCGTCTCCACCACCCGCACCATCGCCCACATGGCGAAGGACGGCGAGGCGGCGGCCGGCACCTTCGCCGCCCCTCGAGAGCTCGTCGGCATCGGCGAGGCCCTCGGTGGGGCCGGGCGCCGGGTCTTCTCCGTCGTCACCGACCATCTCCTGGGCACCGCCGGGGAGGCCGAATTCGGTTGGATGGCGGAGGTCTCGAGACGCGCCCGGATCCCCGTGACCTACATGGTCATCGACGTGCCCCTCACACCGGGGGGCTGGCGGACGGCCCTCGGGCGGGGGCTCGCCGCCAACCGTGACGGTGCCTGGCTCGTGCCCCAGGTGGCGGGCAAGCCCGCCTCGCTCATGGTCGGCTGGGAGTCGACGTACCACCTGTTCTCCGGGCACGAGACCTACAAGCCGCTCGCCTCCTTGCCCCTGGACGAGCGGGTCGGCCGGTTGCGCCACCCGGACGTGCGACGGGCCATGCTCGACGAGCCGCTCGCCTTCACCAACCTCTTCGTGGGCATCATCCACTCGCAGCTCATGAACGGGAATCTCTTCCAGCTCGGCGATCCACCCGACTACGAACCGCCGCGAGAGCAGAGCGTCGCCGCCATAGCCGCCGCCCGAGGGGTCCCGGCTCTCGAGCTCGCCTACGACCTCATGCTCGAACGCGACGGCCGCGAGCTCCTCTACACACCGCTCCTCGGGTACACAGAGGGCGACATGCACGCCTTGCGCGAGCTGCTCGTGCACCCGTCCACTGTCCTTGGGCTCGGCGACGGTGGTGCGCACGTCGGCTTCATCTGCGACGGCAGTCTGCCCACGTTCATGCTGACGCACTGGGCTCGGGACCGCCGTCGCGGTGAGACCATCCCGCTCGAGCAGGTGGTGCACCTCCAGAGCGAGCGGCCCGCCCGACTGTTCGGTTTCGACGACCGGGGCCGCCTGTCACCAGGGTGCCTGGCCGACGTGAACGTGATCGACTTCGAAGGCCTGGCCCTGGGCGGCGTGGAGATGGCCTACGACCTCCCCGCCGGCGGCAAGCGCCTCGTCCAACAGGCGACCGGCTACGTGGCAACCGTCAAGAGCGGGACGGTCGTCCGCCAGGACGACCGCTTCACCGGGGAGCGGCCCGGCGGACTGCTGCGCGGTCCCCAGCGGGGTCCGCGTCCCGATTCCTGAGCCTGCCTTGCCCTGGCGAGATCGACCACCGCCAGCGTGTGATCCGCGAGGCGCCGGAGAAGCCAAGGATCAGAACGTCGGAGTAGGCGATTCGGATGTCCAAAATCAACAATGACGGGAGGCGGCTGTGAGAGACAGCGTGATCAGCGTCGAGGGTATCGCTCCGATCACCCACAAAGAAGGCATGGCGCTCGCCGAGACCGAGTACCGACGCTACACCGACATGTTGGCCCAACTGCGCCCTGAGCACTGGTCGGAGCAGACGGTAAACACGGACTGGAACGTTAAGCAGCTGACCCAACATGTGCTCGGCTTTGCAGAGAGCAACGCGTCCTTCCGCGTGTTCGCCAAAGCCATGCGCGCCGGTAAGAAGCGCGCGGCCTTGAAGGGTTACGACCACTTCATCCATGGGGTGAACGAAGTGCAAGTCGAGGAGCGTGAGCCCTTGACGACCGAAGAGCTGCTTGCCCAGTGGAAGAAGACATGGCCGAAAGCACTCAGGGGCCGCCGTCGGTTCCCACCGTTCATGCGGCCGATCCCGCTCGACTTCGGCCCCGTCATCGGTAAGAAACCCATGGGCTCGTATTTGATGGATGTGGTCTTCACCCGCGACACCTGGATGCACCGGATTGACACCTGCCGGGCAGTGGGTCTCCAGCCGGTGTTGACGCCGGAACACGATGGCAGGTTAATCGAGGACATGGTGGCTGAGTGGACAAAGCTCTACGACCTCTCGATCACCTTGAACCTAGAAGGTCTCGCCGGCGGCACGTACGTCAGAGGCACGGGCGAAGAGAAACTCACCATCGACGCAGTCGAATGGATCTGGATTCTCTCGGGCCGAGGCACTGGGATCGGCCTGCTCGAGAAGGCTCTTCCTCTGTAACGCAGAGCGAGGGGAGGTAGCTCGGGCCCGACCTAGCCGCCCGGGGGGTGCCGGAGAAGGTCGCACCGCCTCGGAGGCATGAATCGCGTGCTACTTCGCTCCGGCGAGTCGCTGGCAAGCTGCCCCGGTGAGAGCACCGACTCCGAGGATCGTCAGTGAGAGCGGGTAGACGACTGTAGCCATGACGAAGACCGCTGGGACCGAGTACACGGCAACGAAACCAGCAGCACCAACCGATGGGTCGCTCAGGATCAGCCCGATCCCGGCGACGAGCAAGACGACGGGTGGTGCAACTCCCAGCAGCGGGAGCGCCCGCCAGTGGCTGTGCCACCCGAGCAGACCGCCGACGGCGAGGGTGGCGACGGAGGCGCTGATTTCCAGCGCATACCGCATCGGATCGACGTGAGTTCCCAGCCACACACCGCAGGCGGCGGCCATCACGAGCAGCCACAGAACCAGGGGGCGGATGAGCCACGGGGGGATCAGATTCTCTCCTGCGACGCCCACAGCTTCAGTATCGGCCAGTCGGGTGGTCGCCCTGTAGCGCTGCCGGTACCGGGGCCGACCGCCAGGAGTAGCACCACCGGGTGTTGGTGGTGGCCACGGTGGCGGTGGGGCCTCAGGGGGTGGCTCGTCGTAGCTCGGAGACCGGCGTCACCGACACGCCCGGTTGGCTGGCCGTCCACGAAGTACCGCCCCTCGTGGAGACCGTAGGGGTCCCGTCTCCACCCCGTCCCATCGGTCACTTCGGTCGCCCCACGGTCGAGATCGCCGTCACAGTAGTCAGCTCTACACGTGGATCGAGCTCCCCACTGGCATCTCTCAGGGTGAAGAAGGCTAGGCGGCGGGTTCGCGCAAGAACAGCCACCCGGAGGAGTTCTTCTGGCCGACGATGAAGGGGATCAACGGACAGAGGTTGGTGACCAGCTTGCGACGCGCCGCCCTGGCACCAATTGTGCTCATGGCTGCGGCATGTGGCACTACGACCGGCCATGCCCTGGTCGCTCATTCAGGTGCTTCGACAACCACCGCCCCCGAGGATCCGGCTCAGCTCGTATCGACGATTGAGACCGATTACTCGCTGGCCGTGCCGAGCCCTATTCCGGCGTGCCCGTCAACTGCAGGCATCTTTCCCCTGACCTGCCTCCAGGGTGAGGATCGAAATCTGGAGCATCTGATGGCGATGTTCGCATCGGAGATAGGGGACTTATCCGTTCCCCAAGCGGCAACGGACCTCCGTGACAGCCTGGTAGCGCTTGCTCGTAGCTACTCCTCGGCACGTCTGGCGCTTGCCGATGCGCCAACTGCTGACCAGTATCAACAAGAGGGAACGGCATTCGTCCAGGCTCACCCCCTCGGGGCCATCACGCAGGGGGTCGACGCCCTCGTCGCCGCGATTCAATCGTCAGTCGTCGCTCACGCCTAGGGCTCGTTGTTAGCCTCGCTGGTAGTCGCTGCCATGGCCAGGGGAAGGTCGGCAGGCTCTGGAGCCAGGCCGATCTGAATCGCGGGCTTGAGGGATATCGGGCAACCCATCGCTGAGGTCCGGCATCCGACTCCGCCACTTCCCGCGCCCGGGCGCACACTGCTGATACCGGGCGCTGGCAAGCTGGGGTCGTGGGCCGGAAACCCGTGCCGATGTGGGAGTACTACGACCGTCGGGCGGCTCAAGGCGTGCGCGGTGTGAATCACGCGGTGGAGTACTGGACCGGCCTCGGAGTCGAGGTCTCCGTCGCTGACATCGAAGCGGAGGCGGACGAGCTGGTCCGCGCTCTGCGTGGCCTGGCGCCGGCCAGGTTCGTCGAGGTCGGAGCTGGTCCTGGAACCTTCACCGCCCTCCTGCCGGGACGAGGCATTGCCCTCGATCAGAGTGACGCCAGCCTCCGCATCCTTCTCGCGGGCCCCGCCCAAGTACCGGTTGTGCGAGCTGACGCCCTGTCTCTGCCGATCCCGGACCAAGGGGTTGAGCGGGTCTATGCCACACACATCTACGGAATCCTTGGCGCCGAAGACAGGCGAGCCCTCGTGTCGGAGGCGAAGAGAGTGGCTCGTGAACTGGTGATCGTCGACGCCGGTCGGCCTGCCGGGGTACCGGCCGAGCACTGGCAGAACCGCACCCTCCCCGACGGAAGCTCCTGGCGGATCCACCGCCGCCATTTCGAGGGGCCAGACCTGGCCGCCGAGGTGGACGGCGACGTGCTCTTCGCCGGCCGCTTTTATGTGTTGATCGCCGCATAAGCGGCCGACCGCCCTGGTATCCCGAAGCGACGTCGATCCCGGTCGCCCCTCATCTCGGCCATGGAGATCCTGATCGGTACTTTGCGTGCGGTCGGCTCAACCCGTCGAGAGGGCGAGTCGATACTGAGGAGGTAGCTTCGGACAGCACTCCGAGCGTCTACCGCTCCACCCCATGGTCCACCGGCCTTCGCATCGGGGAAGCCTCAGCCCTGGCCACTGCCATCGCCGTGGTCGCCGCATCAGGCCCCGTCTGGCAAGCGACCATCGTGGCCGTGGCAGGGGCGCTGGTGGTGCTGGTGGCAGTCGCCCGACTCACCCGCTCCCGCCTGATCGTGAGTGCCGACACTGTCACCGTGCTGGGGCGCTTCAGGGACCGGGAGCTACCGATCACGACGGTCACCGGTGCGAGAGCCAAGCCGACTTGGTACTTGTGGCAGCGAATGGCTTGCCCGGTGACCCTGTTCCTCACGACAAGGGGCGGCTCAGAGGTCAGAGAGGGAGCCGTCCAGTCCATGATTTGGAATGTCGGGATCGTCCGTCCATCGGTGCAAGCCGAAGTCGCCCGCAGCTACCCACAACGGGTGGCAAACGAGTTGAACACACGCTTCGCGCACTCTGCCTGAACCCGTTCGGATATGCACGCCGCTGCGTGACCCGAGCGGCCGACCTGGATGCCAGGGGGCGAAGGAACGGAACTTATCGCCCGGTCCCCACCGAGTTAGAACCGGAAGCGAGTTAGGCCTCCCGGCTCTTTGCCTAGCACGACGACGGCCGAGAGCGGGACGACTCGGTACACGCCCCAGGGTGGTGGTCCTTGTGTCGGTGCGTTGAACGGCGCGGTGATACCAGCGCCGCTCGCATCAGGTTCAGCCGGCCATCCCTGATCTGCCCATGCCTTCGCAGCACGGGCAACGCCGTTGGCATCGGTAACCCGGGCGGCCTGACCTTCTATGACCACGTCGGCATCTCGGATGGACACGGCGATCGAACAGCGCGGATCGCGCGCGAGGTTGTGGGCCTTTCGGGTCCCCGCGCCGGTCTGAAACCAGTACGTGCCGTCGAGCCAGATTGCGCCGATCGGAGTGACGTGCGGACTGCCGTCTTCGTTCACAGTTGCGAGCCACGTCGTACGAGCGTTATGCGCATCGGATGCCGGCGCCGACCCCAGATCGAGCTTCTCGACGATGGTGCCCCACTCCACCGGCGGCAGCCCGTCTGCTGCACCCAAGTTGATGATCTCCATCGAGTCGTCCCTTCACAGCTGGGTGGATTCTTGCATCGACCCTTGTCATAGGTCCGACGTGTTCCGGGCAGCAAAGTCATCGCCCGCCGGGCGGCGCCCGGCGGGATGCGTGGGGTGCCGAGGCAACCGCTCGCAACTGGCGGTTCCTTCGCCCCTTGGGATGCACGCCCCGGGCCAGGTTGGGAGGCCGGAACTCGGTCGCCGGGCGAGGCAGGGGGCGATGTAGCGAGACTTGACCGCCCTAGTCAGCCAGGTTCCTCGTCCGTCGTTGGCGGCGATCGAGGACCGTCCGCCGCGCGAGAACGAGCCAGCAGAGGACGGCCACGCCGGACAGGATCGCCGGGACCGGGTGACCAAGCAGTATGGAGGCCCCGACGGCAGACCCGAAGGCCGTGAGATTCGCCGCGACGTCGTAGACGGGGGCGATGAATCGCTGGTTCACCACATGGGCGACAGCTATGAGGAGGCCACACGCGAAGGTCACGGACAGGAGGACGCCGACCACGGTCGCAGTCTGGCCGAAACC
>DMNK01000011.1:69311-69441 GCA_003453695.1 Acidimicrobiaceae bacterium
CGGTCGCAGTCTGGCCGAAACCCCGCCTGATCAACCGGCACCAACGGTGGCACGAGCAGAAATGACGGCACTCGGGCGGGCCGAACTGGCCTCGCAGACCGACCGGGGCATCCGGTAACGCTCCGAACCG
>DMNK01000149.1:0-1335 GCA_003453695.1 Acidimicrobiaceae bacterium
GGCCCCAACGGCGCCGGGAAGTCCACCACCATCTCCATGCTGTGCACCCTGCTCACACCGACGTCGGGTCGCGCCCACGTCGCCGGATTCGACGTCGCCGCCCAGCAGGCCGAGGTGCGCAAGCGCATCGGGCTCGTGTTCCAGGACACCACCCTCGACGACTACCTGACGGCGGCGGAGAACCTGCGCTTCCACGCCGAGCTCTACGGCGTGCCCCGGGGCCAGGCGGCTGAGCGGCTGCGCGACGTCCTCGAGATGGTCGGACTGTGGGAGCGGCGAGACAGCCTCGTGCGCACCTATTCGGGCGGGATGAAGCGCCGGCTCGAGATCGCCAGGGGCCTGCTCCACTCCCCCAGGGTCCTGTTCCTGGACGAACCGACCGTCGGGCTGGACCCCCAGACACGCGCCCACATCTGGAGCTACATCAACGACCTGCGCCGGCGCGAGGCGATAACGATGTTCCTCACGACCCACTACATGGACGAAGCCGAGCACTGCGACCGCATCGCCATCATCGACGAAGGCCGGATCGTGGTGATCGACACCCCCGAGGCCCTGAAGGCCAGCGTGGGCCGGGACCGGGTCCAGCTCCAGGCCGCCGATCCGGCGGCCGCCATCGAAGCGGTGCGCCGGCGGTTCGGAGTGGAGGCCACCATGAGCGAAGGGGCGGTCACCATCTACGTGCCCAGCGGTGAGCAGTTCGTGCCCAGGCTGTTCTCCGAGCTCGACGTGGAGATCTCGGCAGTGAGCATCGCCCGTCCTACCCTCGACGACGTGTTCATGAACTACACCGGCCGCACCATTCGCGACGCCGAGGCCTCGGGCTCCGAGCGCCTGGCCTCGTCGATGTGGATGCGAGCAGCACGGCGCCGATGAGCGACCCGGGCCGCCTCGACCGCCTCGGCGAGGATCTCCAGCACCTGGCCGAGCACGAGGCGACCGACGAGGCGCCCTCGGCGCTGGCCGCAGCCTTCGAGCCCGCCACGACGGAGCCTGGCGTGCCGCGCTTTCGAGCCCAACCGGCCCCGGTGCGGGTGGCCGGTGGCCGCTGGCGCGACGACCTGCGCGCCGTGCAGATGGTGTGGCGGCGCGAGCTCATCCGATTCAGCCGCAACCGCCTGCGCATCATCACGACCCTCGTGCAGCCGGTGCTCTTCCTGTTCGTGCTCGGTACGGGGCTCTCGTCGCTGGTGGGTCGGAGCTTCGCTGCCGGCGCCGGCAACGCCGGCAGCGGTGTGAGCTTCCGGACCTTCATGTTCCCCGGTGTGGTTGCGATGACCGTGTTGTTCTCGGCCATCTTCTCGGCGGTGTCCATCGTGTGGGACCGCGAGTTCG
>DMNK01000149.1:1518-3902 GCA_003453695.1 Acidimicrobiaceae bacterium
GCTTCCTGCGCGAGATGCTGGTGGCGCCGGTGCGGCGCGGGGCTCTCGTCATCGGCAAGTGCGCCGGTGGGGCCACCGTGGCCACCTTGCAGGCCGTGATCATGTTGGTCCTCGCCGGCCTCGTGCAGGTGCCCTACAACCCGGTGCTGCTGCTCACGCTGTTCGGCGAGATGATCCTGGCCGCTGTCACGGTCACCGCCCTGGGCACGGCGCTGGCCTCGCGCATGGGCCAGGTGGAGTCGTTCCAGGTGGTCATGCAGTTCGTGGTGCTTCCGCTGTTCTTCCTCTCCGGGGCGCTGTTCCCTCTGCACAGCCTGCCCACATGGCTGAACGTGCTCACCCGGCTCGACCCGCTCGCCTACATCGTCGACCCCATGCGCCGGGCCGTGTTCGCCCACGTCCACACCACGCCAGTCGTCGCCAAGGTCTTCGGCGCCCCCATGACCTGGGGATCGTGGCGGCTTCCCGTCGGTGTCGATCTCGGGATCGTTGCGGCGTTCGCCCTCCTCATGCTCGCCTTGGCCATCGTCGCCTTCTCGCGCACCGAATGACCTCGGCCGGCAATGCCCGCCACGGGAGCGGCGGTGCCACGGCGGTGGTCACCATCACCTTCGGGCCCGTGGACGCCTCGATGAAGGAGGCGCTCGGTCCCGACGTCGAGCTGCGCAGCGTGGCCGGCGTTCCCGACGACGAGCGCTCGCGCATCCTGGCTGAGAGCGACGTGCTGTTCTGCTGGAACTTCGCCCGGGAGATCCGTCCCGGCGAGAGGCGCACACTGCCGGCGCGCTTCGTGCAGCTGGTGTCGGCGGGAGCCGACCATCTCCCCTTCGACGAGCTGCCGCGCCGTGCCACGGTGGCGAGCAACGTGGGGGCCTACGCCGAGCCCATGGCCGAGCACGTGCTCGCCATGACGCTGGCACTGCTCAAGCGGCTGCCCGAGAACCACGCCGCACTGGTATCAGGTGTCTGGAACCAGAACCTCACACGCTGGCTGTCGGGATCGGTGTGCGGCATCCTCGGCTTCGGTGGCATCGGCAAGGCCACGGCCCGGCGCTTCAGGGCGCTGGGCGCCCACATCTATGCCGTGAACACGAGCGGGCGCACCGACGAACCGGTGGACTTCGTGGGCACCCTCGACGCCCTCGACCGCGTCCTCGAGTCGTCGGACGTGGTCGTCGTGTCGCTGCCCCTCACCCGCCGGACCCTTGGTCTCATCGGCGCGGCGCAGCTCGGGCGCATGAAGCCCGACGCCGTGCTCGTGAACGTGGGCCGCGGTCCCATCGTCGACGAGACGGCGCTGTACGAACATCTCCGCAGCCATCCCGAGTTCTCCGCCGGCATCGACACCTGGTGGGGAGAGCCCTTCCACGCACGGCAGTTCCACGTGGACCACCCGTTCCTCGACCTCCCCAACGTGCTCGGCTCGCCCCACAACTCGGCGCTCGTGCCCGGGATCGTCGAGCAGGCAATGGCCCTTGCCGCAGCCAACATCCGGCGGTTCCTCGACGGTGAGCCGGTCACCGGCGTCGTGCGGCCGGAGGATTATGCCGAGGATGATCTGCCGGGTTCGTAGCCTCCGGGCGGGCGCTGACGACCCGCCCAACAACACTTGTCGTGGGGCGCAACAGCACCGGGACAATTCCGTGCCTGGGCTACCCGGGTTGCGACTCGTCTGCCGCAATGTCCATAGGCGCACGTCAAGCGGCCTGCCCAAAACGCCGATAGCACCGTGCATGAACCGACTGCGGCGACTGGGCCCGGTCATCTTGAGCGTCGTGCTCGTGTGCGCCATCGGTGGCGTGGGCCTCGCCCTCACCGCCAACGCCAACGCCAAGGGCGAGAAGCTGCTCGTCCAGGACCGCCTCACCATGCAGGACACGCTGGGCAGCCTGGGCAAGGACTACGTGCTGTTCTCGCTCAAAGAGGGGCTCGACTACGCCTCGACGGGCACGTGGGCACTCACGCCCAACAGCCCCGCCGACGAGGCGCGGCTCCAGTCCTTCGTCGCCCACGCCACCTTCCTCAATTACGGTGCCTCCGTCGTCACGACGACGGGCACCGTCCTCGACGCCTACGCCACCGGGCAAGGTCTCCCCGTCTCGACCGACCCCGGCTACGGCCCCATGACCCGGTCCCTCCTCGCCGGGCAACCCGACGTGTCGTCGGTGATGCAGGTGGGCTCGACCCACGTGGTGGCCATGGGCGTGCCGATCGAGGTCGGGGGGACAACCCGGGCGCTCTTCATCGGCTTCACGAACCTCGAGCGCTCTCCGCTGGAGAGCTATGTCGAACAGCTGCGCTACGGCAAGACCGGACACGGATACGTGGTCGACTCGACGGGCGCGGTGGTGGCAGGGCCCACGCCGGCGTCCATCGGTACCAAC
>DMNK01000149.1:4070-4305 GCA_003453695.1 Acidimicrobiaceae bacterium
GCGTCCATCGGTACCAACATCGGAGAGCGCCAGGGGATCGCTGCGCTGGCTCGAGGTCACGCCGGCGCCTACACCGACAACAAGGACGGCTCGGAGGTGGCGTACTCGCCCTTCAACGTGGGCGGATGGTCGGGCTTCACGCTGCAGAGCAACGCCGAATTCTTCGGCCCCATCCGCTCCAACCAGCTGCGCGTGGGCGTCGCCCTGCTCGCCTTGCTGGCGCTGGCCGCCGCCG
>DMNK01000149.1:4584-4712 GCA_003453695.1 Acidimicrobiaceae bacterium
CGACGGGCTCACCGGGCTCGCCAACCGCTCCCTGCTCCACAACCGCTTGGCCGAGGCGATCTCGCGGGCACGGCGTCACCAGCGTGGGTTGGCGCTTCTGTATCTGGACCTCGACGGGTTCAAGCCGG
>DMNK01000162.1:0-203 GCA_003453695.1 Acidimicrobiaceae bacterium
CACCATCGTGATCGCCGTGGCCGCCACCAGAGGATGGCGGGTGGCCCTGCAGGGTGCCGGCGGGGCCATCGGGGCACTCGTCCTGCTCGTTGCCGTCGGAGGCGTCCCCCTCGTGCGCTATGCGCCCATCGACGTCCTGCGGGTGGCCGTGGGGGCGTTGCTGCTGCTGTTGGGGCTGAGCTGGCTGCGCAAGGCCGTCCTGC
>DMNK01000162.1:365-15995 GCA_003453695.1 Acidimicrobiaceae bacterium
GCAGTGGCTGCGCAAGGCCGTCCTGCGGGCTGCCGGGGTCATTCCCGAGCACGACGAGGACGCCGTCTACGCCGCCACCGTGCACGCCTTGTCGGCGAGAAACGGCGACCGGCGGCGGGCCGACACCGAAGGCCTGGGCGTGGCCTTCAAAGGGGTGTTCCTCGAGGGCATCGAGGTGGTGCTCATCGTCATCAGCCTGGGGGCCAGCCAGCACCAGCTCGGCGCCGCCTCGGCAGCGGCGGGAGCGGCTGCGCTCGTCGTGGCCGGCGTGGGCGCCCTCGTCGCCCGTCAGCTGTCGGGCGTGCCGGAGAACTTGATGAAGCTCGTGGTGGGCGTCATGCTCACCAGCTTCGGCACCTTCTGGATCGGCGAAGGTGCCGGGGCCCACTGGCCCGGTTCCGACGCCAGCCTGCCCGTGCTCATCGGGTTGTTCGCTGCCGTCACGGGGCTGCTCGTGGTGCTGTCCCGCCGCCATCGGCTCCCGGTCGAGACGCCCGCCACCGTGGGCTCCGGCAGCGGTGGGCGACCGTGAAGCGGATGGGACGGCTGGCTCGCCTGGCCGGCCATGGCCTGTGGGACTTCCTCATCGGCGACACACCGGGGTTCGCCCTTGCCGCCGGCGCCCTCGTCGTCTTCGCCGTGCTCCTCCATCACGAGCGCCTTGCCGTCGTCGTGGGGCTGCCCGCTCTCGTCGTCGTGGCCCTGTCCACCGGGGTGTGGCACGGGCGGCGCCGGAGTCTGCGTCAGCAGCGTTTGTCGAGCACCGCCACGAAGGCCTCTTCGGGCTCGCCGGTCAACACCTCGGACCAGGCCCAGCCCGTGCCCTCAACCAGTGAACGCAGCTCGCGCTCGGACACGAAGAGCCACGAGAACCACGCCGACGCCACCTGGCGGTAGCGCACCCGCAGGCGGAGCTGCCCTGCCATCTTTCCCCGGGTTCTGTTGAGGCGCCGGTAGGCAGGGTCGAGCACCGGCACGCCCCCGCCGTAGGGGCTCGTGCTCTCGGCGATGAGCCGGGCCCCGCCGTGCATGCGCCGGGCCCACTGACCGAGCGTCGAGCGCAGCCGCTGGGGCGACCCGAAGATGCCGGCGTTGTTCCCCATGAGCAACACCGTGTCGAACGACCCGACCGACGCACCCAACGACTGCACGGAGGCGACGCGGGTGCGCCGCACCCCCTTCGCCCTGGCGGCGCGCACCGCCAGCGGCGACGCGTCGGCGGCCACGGCGTCGATGCCCAGGTTCTGCAGGTGCAGCGCCACCCTTCCCGAGCCGCACCCCACGTCGAGAGCCCGGCCGCGCACTCGCGCCATGGCCCGCTGCTCGGGTGCCGGCCAGTCCTCGAAGGGTGCCACGTACAGCTCGGGACCGGCGCCCACCTCGAGGTACCCGTCTTCGCGCTCGTGCACCTCGGGGTCGGTGCCGCCGCGCACCCAGTCGAGCAGCGCATGTCCGAAGGCGTCGCCACGGTCGATGCCGTCCAACAGTACCGGCGGGCTGCGGCCCTCCCGGGCACGGGTCGGGCAGGGGCATGGCGGTGCGATGCTGGACCCGTGCCCGTCGTCGATCTGAACGCCGATGTGGGGGAGGACGCCGCAGACCCGGCCGAGGAGGCCGAGCTGGTCGGCATCGTGAGCAGCGTGAACGTCAGCGGGGGAGCCCACGCCGGGTCGCCGCAGTCCATCTACGCCGCCGTGTCGGCGGCGGTGGCGGCCGGGACGGTGATCGGCGCCCATCCCTCGTACCCCGACCGGCCCGGCTTCGGGCGCCGCCCCTTTCCCATGGACCGAGAGGCGCTGGCACGGTCGGTGGTGCAGCAGATCTCCGTTGTGGGTGTCGCCGCCGAGAAGGCGGGCGGCGTGCTGCGCTACGTCAAGCCGCACGGGGCGCTCTACCACGAGGCGTGCACCCGGCCCGATGCGGCGCGGCTGGTGGCAGACGCCGCCCGGGAATGCGGGATCGGCGTCCTGCTCCTCGCCGCCGGGGCACCCGTCCTCGCCGGCGGCGCCGCCCTGGGCGTGGACATCGCCACCGAGGCCTTCGCCGACCGGGCCTACCGTGCCGATGGAACGCTCGTGTCGCGTGACCAGGACGGCGCTGTGCTCGACGACGAAGCCGACGTCGTCCGCCAGGCGCTGTCGGTGGTGCTCGACGGCCGCGCCCCGGCCACCGATGGAGCCTGGGTGGAGTTGTCGGCGTCGTCGCTGTGCCTGCACGGCGACACACCCGGCGCCCGGGCCCTCGCCCGCGCCGTGCGCCGCGCCCTGGAGGACGCCGGCGTGCAGGTGGAACCCTTCGCCTCGTGAGCCGCTCCCGGGCGGGCCCTGTCGGTGGGGTGGAGGTGCGCCCCTTCGGTGACGCCGCCGTGCTCGCCGATGTCGGTGACGTCGATGCCGCCCTGCTGCTGGCGCGCCGTCTCGACGTCGAACGGCGCGCCGGGAGCTGGCCCGGGGTGCAAGACGTGGTGGCCGGCCTCGGGACCGTCACCGTGACGGTCGATCCCACCGGAGCCGACCTCGACGCCCTGGTCGACGTCGTCACCCGGCTGGCCGCCGAGAACGACGGCCGAGCGGGCGGAGACGATCCGCAGGATGGCGCCGGCGACGTGCTCGAGATCGCAGTGCGCTTCGACGGGCCCGACCTCGACGACGTGGCCCGCCAGGCCGGGATGTCCGCCACGAAGGTCGTCGACCTCGTGGGCGGGGCCGAGCTGCGCGTCGCCTTCGTCGGCTTCGCCCCCGGCTTCGGCTACTTGGTCGGTCTGCCGCCCCCGTTGGCAGCCGTGCCCAGGCGAGCCCGCCCCCGGCCCGCCGTTCCCGCCGGGTCCGTCGCCATCGGCGGCGGGTTTGCCGGCATCTATCCCCAGGACACGCCGGGCGGGTGGCATCTCGTCGGTCGCACGGGCGAGGTGCTGTTCGACGAGTCGGCACCGCCCTACGCCGTGCTGGCACCGGGCCGTCGGGTGCGCCTGTGCCCGTCGGGTGCAGAGCCGTCACCGCTGCCGGCCCGTCGGCGTGGTCCGCTCACACGGGCGGCGCCCGCCCTGGAGGTGCTCGAACCCGGCGCCTGCTCCCTGGTCGAGGATGCGGGCAGACGCGCCGTGGCCGCCTTCGGCGTTCCCCGGGCTGGCACCGCCGACGAGTTGTCGCGTCGCCTGGCCAATCGCCTCGTGGGGAACGGAGACGACGAGGCGGTGCTCGAGATCACCGGCCGGGGCCCTCGCCTGCGCGCCCACCACGACATGCACGCCGTCGTGATCGGCGACCCCTGGAGCGACGAGGCCGTGCCCTTGGTCGTGGACGGCAAGGCCGTCCCGCCGGCACAGGTCGTGCCCCTCCACGACGGCCAGATACTCGAGGCGGGCTCGCTCGGCGGGGTCGTGCGGGCCACGCTGGCGGTGAGCGGGGGCATGGACGTCCCGCCTGTGCTCGGGAGTCGTTCGTCGGACCTGCTGTGCGGACTCGGGCCCGGCCCGCTGCGAGTGGGCGACATGGTGGGCGTGGGCCGAGCCGGGCGTCCTCGCGGCGCCCTGCACATGCCTCGTGACGACACGCCTCCCGCCGTCCTGCGCGTGCTGACCGGCCCGGACGCAGAGCACGAGCCGGGCGGCGACACCGCCGACGAGCACCCGCAGGGCGCGGTGGCAGGCGAATGGCGAGTGGCCCCGGACAGCAATCGTGTCGGCATCCGCCTCGTCCGCCACGACGACTCCGAGGAGCGCACGCCACGTCGTTCTCTGCCGGCCGGCGGCACCATGCCGTCGCGCGGGATGGTGGCCGGGGCCGTGCAGCTCCCCCCGGGTGGAGAAGCCATCGTGCTCGGCCCGGACCACGCCACGGTGGGGGGCTACCGGGTCGGCGCCGTGGTCATCGCCGCCGACCTGCACCGCTTGGCGCACCTGGCCCCCGGAGCGCCGGTCCGTCTCGAACTCGTCGACCGCGCCGAAGCCGGCGCGGCCTGGAGGCGATTGCTCGAGGTGCCGGGGCGCGCCGTGGAGGGGTGGTTCCCGACCCAGGCGGGCTGAGCTCGTCGCGTACCCGTCCCGGTGAGCCCCATCCCGGTGAGTCGCAGTGCCCCTACACTTTTCCTTCGGCGCGCCGGGAAGCCTGGTCGGCACTCTCATCTCACGCGGGAGGAGCCCGACCATGGCAACTGCGACCACGCTGGCGGCTCCGGTGTGGGCCGAAGTCGTCGTGCTGGGCGCCGCCGCCGCTCTGGCCCTGGCCGCCAGCGCCGGACTGGCGCGCTGCCTGGAACGGGTCGGCGCCCGCCTCGGGCTGTCCGAGGCCATGCTGGGGCTGGCCGCCGCACTCGCCGCCAACGGCCCCGAGATCACCTCGGCGGTGACGGCCATGGCTCGGCATCAGCGCCAGGTCGGCGCCGGGGTCGTGCTCGGCTCGAACGTGTTCAACGTCGCCGCCCTGCTCGGGCTGGGTGCGGTGGTGGCGGGCCGCATCCGCCTGCACGGACGCGTCATCGCCCTGAGCGGGGTGGTGGCGCTGTGGGTGGCCCTGGTCGCCCTGGGTACCTCGGGGTCGCTGTTCCCGGCCGGCGCCGGCCTGCTGCTCGCCCTCGTCGCCTTCGGCCCCTACGTCGTGGTGTGCGGATGGCCCCGGACCGCCCGGCGCCTCGGTGTGCCGGAGCGGGCCAGCCGGTGGCTCGAACAAGCCGTCTTCGAGGAGGAAGCCGAGCTGAGAGAAGCGATCCTGCCCGGTCGTGGCGATCGTCGTGACGTCGTGCTGGGCGTGGGCGCACTGGCCGTCGTGATCGGCTCCTCCATCCTCATGGAGGGCGCTGCCACCGGGGTCGGCCACCACTTCGGCGTCCCGGATCTGGTGATCGGGGCGGTGCTGCTGGCGGCGGTGACCAGCTTGCCCAATGCGGTGGCGGGCGTGTACCTGGCCAGGCGGGGACGCGGCGCAGCTGTGCTCAGCGAGGCCCTCAACTCCAACAACCTGAACGTCGTGCTCGGCCTGCTGGTGCCGGCGTCGATCGTGGGCGTGGCGAGCGACGGGGGAGCAGTGCTGGTTGCCGCCTTCGCACTCGCCCTCACCGCCCTCGCCCTGGCGCTGGCCGGTGTCCGGCGCGCCCTGAGACGCCTCGACGGCTCAATGATCCTGGCGGGCTACGCCGCCTATCTGGCCGCGCTGATCACCTTCCTCATGGTGCGCTGAGCTCAGGTGCGCACGCCCCGCACGGCGTCACGCACCCGGTCCACCACGGCGGCCACCGGCCCCAGCACCAGGTTGCCCGGCGGGGTGTCGGGCACGTGGGGATGAGGATGGGTGGGCGCCAATTTCTTGGCCATGTCGAAGCGCTTGCCGAGTTCCAGCAACTCGTCGGCTTTGACGCTCGTGGTGAGCTCGGGGAACACCGACTGCTCCTCCGCCTCTGCGTGAGCCAGGACCTCGGAACGCAAGGTGTTGAACATGGCCGGGAACTCGGCGCTCATCACGCCGGCTCTCTCCATCTCGGCCAACAGCTCCTCGGCCTTGGCCTGCTCGGCGATGCGCATGTCGGCGAGGTCGTCGCCGCCGTCCACGTACCTGCGCAGCGCCGGGTACACCACCTCCTCCTCGGCCACCTCGTGACGGACGAGTGTGTAGGTCAACTCGCAGAAGGCCTCGTCCCGCTGGTCTGCCGGCGTGTCGTGGAACCGTTCGAGCAACTGCTCCGCCTGCCGGTGGTCTGCCAGGAGCAGCTGGACCACATTGGTGTGCATGTCGCCGGAACCGGTCATGATGTCGTCCTCCGAATCGTCGCCGGGGTCGCCGTGAATATGGCGTCGGTTCTCCGCGACGGTCTTCATACCCACCAGTCCCTGGGCCTGCACCGGTCTCCCCGGGCGACGGCAAGACCTGGGGTTGCGCTGCTCGAGCGACGCACTAGGGTCGGCCTTGGTACGACGCCCGTGGCGGGTCCGGCGTCCTGTCAATTGGCTGTGCACGGAGAGGAGCGGTTGGGTGATACGGGGTGAAGGGACCGCATTCGTCCGGGGAGTGACACCCGAGGAGGTCTTCGACTTCGTCCTCGACCCGGCGCAGTACACCAAGGCGGACACCAAGATGGTGTGGGTCACGAAGCTGGCCGACACCTCCGATGGGATGATCGCCCGTGAGGACGGCAAGTTCATGGGCCGGTTCCCGGGATCCGTCATCACCCGCTACCGGTGGAAGCGGCCCACGAGCATCGACGTGACCTTGGAGCACGGGGTCCCGAGAGGGCTGCACGCCTGGTTCGAGATCGAGGAGGTCCCCGGTGGCACCCGGCTCCACCACGTGGAGGAGATGGACTTCGGACACGGGTTGCTCGGCACCGTCTACGACGCCGCCGCCCGGTCGTGGTTCGCACACTCCGTCGCCACCGAGGTGGCCGAGATCGGCCGCCTGCTCGAGGCCGGCGAGCGGGGCCGTGGCCCCGAGCCCCCTCTTGACGCCGGCGCTTGACGTAGCCCCAAGCCCCGGCGCGATACGGAGAGGCCGGGGGCGATCTAAGGAGATCTCCCGATGTGGGCGTGGCCGGCGCGGCGCATCCTGATTCCTAGCCGGGCCCGAGAGGCGGCCCGGAGAATGCGAAAGGAACCAGGCCGTGACCACCACCCCCTCCATCACCACCCCCCTCGATTACCCGCGGGCGATGAGCAGGGCACTGCGCGTCGTGCTGTTGGCTGTGGCAATCGTTGTCCTCCTGACCGCGGCCTTCGTGGCCGGGCGCACCACCGGTAGCTCGCCGGCGGCAGGCGTCCAGAGGCCCACGCCCGTCTACTCGCCGCTCAACAGTTCGTCCGTCCCCGGAAGCGGCGTCGTGACGTGCCACTTCGGAGCGGCGTGTTGACGTCCCTCGCCGATCAGACGTCGGGCGGCGGTTCCCCTCGGGGGGCCGCCGCCGACGCGTCGTCCGGCGACATACGAGAGGCCAGGCGCGAGACTTCCCACATGGCGGGAGGAGCCAGGTGCGTGCCGTTCGTCGGGAGAACCGGCGAGCTGGCCCGGCTCGGCGCCCTCCTCGAGCAGGTGCCCACGGCGGGGAGCGCCACCGTGTTCGTCGGGGGTGAGGCCGGGATGGGGAAGACCCGGCTCGTCGACGAGCTGTCGGGCCGCGCCCGTCTGCTCGGCTTCCGTGTCGCCGTCGGGGGTGCCACGCCGCTCGAGGGAAGGGGCTTGCCGTACGGGGTGATGGTCTCCGCCCTGCGTGACCTCGAGCACCAGCTGCCGACGGACCTCGCCAACAGCGTCCTCGGTCCCGCCTTCGGAGCCCTCGGCTTGCCGTTGGCGGGCGGCGCGCCGGCGGAGTCTCCGCCGCGGCCGGTCCCCGGGACGATGGCCAAGGTGTGGCTGCTCGAGGTCATCCTCCGATCCCTCGCCGTCTTGAGCGAGGCGACGCCCACCCTGCTCGTGCTCGAGGACCTGCAATGGAGCGACGCCGCGTCGTTGGGCGTCGTCGACTTCGTGACCCGCGGCGCCGGCTCGTCGAAACTGATCGTCGTATGCACCTACCGCATCGACGAGGTGCGGACCGGCGACCCGTTGGAGAACGCCGTCGTCGAGCTGGGGCGACTGCCTCAGGTGAGCACGATCCTGCTCGGTGGGCTCGACGAGCTCGATCTCGTCGCCTTCGTCTCGGCGATCCTCGGCCGCCGTCCCGAACGGACGCTGGTAGACGCCTTGCGCTCGCGGTCTGCCGGCAACCCCTTCTTCGTCGAGGAGCTGGTCGCCGCCGGCGCCGTCGGTGCCTGGTCGCCCACGTTGACCGGTGCCGTCGCCAGCAGGCTCGCCGGACTGTCGTCCCAGGCGGCAACGGTGCTCGGCGCCGCCTCTGCTCTGGGCGTGGAAGCTCGTCACGCGCTGCTCCTCGAGGCCACCGGCCTCGGAGAGCTCGAGTTCGACACCGCCGTCAGGGAGTGCATCGGGCGCCAGGTGGTCGTGCCGTCGGACCGAGGAACCGGGTACCGCTTCCGACACGAGCTCGTGCGCGAGGCGGTGTACGGATCGCTCCTGCCCGGTGAGCGGATCCGTGTCCACCGCCGGATCGCCGAGGCGCTGCGTTCGTACGCGCCCACCGCCCCCGCTGGCCAAGGTGTGCCCGAGGCAGAGCTCGCCGCCCACTGGTGGGCAGCGGGATTATGGAACGAGGCCCTGTGCAGCGCCCTGGCGGCCGCCGATTCCGCGCTCGAGGTCTTCGCCTTCGAGGAGGCGATCGCCCACTTGGAGCACGCGCTGGACGCCTACGACCAGCTCGGGCCCGAAGCGGCGTCTTCGATGGTCGATCGGGCCACGCTCGTCGAACGCGCCGCCGACGCTGCCTATCTGGCCGGCGCGGGCGAACGGTCGATCGAGCTGGCCCGAACCGCCTTGGTCGTCCTCGACGGTGAAGCGGACCCCTTGCGGAGGGCGATGGCATACGTCCGATTGGCCCGCAACCAATGGGCGTTGGCCGACCCGCCGGCGTCGTTCGAGGCGCTGGCTGCTGCCGAGGCGCTGATCCCCACCGACGAACCCACAATTGAGCTGGCCCGGACGCTGTCCGAGAAGGCCCGCTGTCTGATGCTCATGTCGCGATTTCGCGAGGGAGAGCTGGTTTGTCGACGGGCGATCTCGGTTGCGAAGGCGGCCGGCGCCAGACGGGAGGAGGGCCACGCCCTGAACACGCTCGGGGTGTGCCTGAGCTATCTGGGACTCAGGGACGAGGGCATAGAGATGCTGCGGGACGCCCTCAGGACCGCCGAGGACTTGCGAAGCCCCGAGGACATCAGCCGGGGCTATTCGAACCTGAGCTCCCTCCTCTACACGGCGGGCAGGCTGGAGGAGGCCGTCGAGCTCGTGCGCTCCAGCGCCTCGTCCGACGAGGATCTCGGCGGCATCCGGTTCCAGGGCGCCGCCCTCAACGCTGCCGAGGCCCTGGTCGACCTCGGCCGATGGGACGAGGCCGAGGCCACCGTCGCCCTGGTCGGCAGCCTCATGGGCAACTGCGGGAACCACCCGGGGATGGTCCGCTCGATGCTCGCTCTTCGCCGCGGGAATCTCGAGGAGGCGGCACACGAGATCGCGATCATCGACCGCAACACCGAGCAGCTCGACGACGTCCAATTCCGTGGGACCGTCCTGGTGCGCCTCGCGGAGCTCGCTCTTCTCGAGGGGAGGCCGTGGGAGGGATACGAGGCAGTCGAGCGGGCTCTGGCCCTGGCGGCGAGCACCGACGACAGCGACGTCATCCCGGAGATGTGCGCCAAGGGGGCCCAGGCCCTGGCGGACACGCTGGAACAGGCACGAGTCGCCGGACGACGACACGACCCCGTCAAGCTGCAGCTCCTGGCGGGCGAGCTCGCCGAACATGCCGGTGAGGTCGTGGCCCGCTCCGGTGGCGAGAGCGCGACCGGCGCCCCGCGGGCGCAGGCCATGGTCGCCCTGTGCATCGCCGAGGCCACCAGGCTGGACCGCTCCGACCCGTCCGCTTGGGAATCGGCGGAGAGGCAGTGGAGGCAGCTCGGTCAACCCTTCGAGACCGCCTACTGCCAGTGGCGCCACGCTGACGCCCTGCTCGCCACGCGGTCGCGCCGCGCCCAGGCGCGCGATCTCCTCCGCGACGCGTGGCGCACGGCTGTCGGACTCGGTGCGCGCCCCCTGGTGAGCCGGGTGGAGGCGCTCGCCCAGCGGGCCGGCATCGCCCTCGAGCCGGGCACCGAGGACCAGCGGCGCCTGACCCGGATGGCGAGCGACCTCGGGATCACGGCTCGGGAGGCCGAGGTGCTCGCCCAGCTCGCCGCGGGAAAGACCGACGGGCAGATCTCGGCCGCCCTCTTCATCAGCAAGAAGACGGTGAGCGTCCACGTCTCGAGCCTCCTGCGCAAGCTGGACGCCGGCAGCCGGTACGAGGCGGGCGAGATTGGGCGCCGGGCGGGGCTGGACCCCTTCGCTTGAGAGCAGGGGCCTGGCGCCCTGCCGTCGTCACGGCGACGACAGGCGGAGGGTCCGCCATTCGCTTGGGGAAGACCTGGGGACCGCCGTGGCTGCCGTTGGGGATGGTGCGCGTCGAGTTGGGGACGACCGAAGAAATCCAGGGGACAACATCGGGATTTCGCGAATCGGTGTTGACTCCTTTTTGCCCCGGGCGCACAGTGTCACCCAGCCGAACGGAAACGACCGGACAGAACCCGGAAGGAACGCCGAAAGGTGGTTCACCGGAGGAGTACGGAGACGAGCGTTCGGTCAGGAAGACGGTGTGGGCAGCGGAGGTTCCCTGGGACCAGCCGGTGTCAGCTCCGGACCGGGGTCGTCCGACCCGGGGACGGGCCGTCAACCGACTGGCGTTGGCCCCGAGGAGTTCGGGCGGCTTCGGCCGATCCGGCTACTCGGGGCTTCGCCGCGTCCGGGGGTCCGCACCGGGCCCGTCCCCGCGCTCATACGACGGCGAACCGGCGGAGGCCGGCCGGGTCCTCCTCGTAGACGTCCACGCTGGTCACCTGGGCCATGGGCGGGCCGTGCCGGGACCACCCCACCATGGCGTCGACCGCCTCCGCCTCGCCCTCGAAGACGGCCTCGACCGTCCCGTCCGGCCGGTTGGAGACGCTCCCGGCCACACCGAGAACCTGGGCGCGCCGGGCGCACGAGGCGCGAAAGCCCACGCCGTGTACCCGGCCCGCCACCACGACCCGGCGGCGGACGACGGCAGCGCGCTCGTCGTCGCTCATTGGCCGTTTACCGGCCGCCCCTCACGCGCTCACGCCCCACACCCGCTCGGATCGGATCCCTTGCCCCACCATCACGGCCAGCTCGGTGCGGACGACGGGCAGGTCGCCCGGATGGGTCACCCCGATGCAGCGACCGATGCCCTCGAGCACGCGCACCGGCTGGGCCGGGCCGGCGCCCCTGCCCGTCACCATGGCGCCGATCACCTCGGGGAGGAGCACCTCGGTGTCGCCGGCCGGCTCCCCTTCGAGCTCCCCGTCCGGGCTCACCTCGGGGTGGACGGCGGCCACCGCCGCCTCGAGGACCGGCCACACCGAGGAGTGCAGTCCCCACAGGTTGACCGACACCAGCGTGTCCGGCTCGAGCACGGCCGGCTCCTTGCCGTCGTCGCTGTCGAAGCGCCCGTCGGGGCGCCGGGCCACTCGCTTGCGCTCCACCATCTCGACGAGACGGCCGTCGGGATCGGCCGTGCACGTTCCCCGGGTGACCGGTTCGTCGCTGACGATGGTGTCCGCCAGCCGGTAGGCGACGTTGGCATGTTCGTCCGACCGCATGAGAAAGCGGCACAGCTCCTCGAGCGAGGGAGCGCCGTAGACGTCGTCGGCATTGATCAAGGCGAAGGGCGCATCGCCCACGAACCGGTGGGCGCACAGCGCCGCATGGGCGGTGCCGAGGGGGAAGCGCTGCTCGGCCAGCGCCACGTCGAGACCGTCGGGCCAGCACTGCTCGATGTGGTACGTGATGGCCGGCCCGCTCTGCGGGCCGAGGACGACCACGATGCGGCCGAAGCCCGCCTGGCGGGCGTCACTGGCGTTCAGGTCGATGACCGCCTCACCGCGCAGGCCAACGGGGGCCAAGGGCTTGCAGCCGCCGCCGTAGCGGGTCGCCATGCCCGCTGCCAGCATGACCAGGGCCGGGCTCCGGGAGTCGCCGGTCACGGGGTCGTCTGTACCCGCGGTGCCGGCGTCACCCACCCCAACGGAGGACGGCGCTGGCCCACGTCATGCCGCCGCCGAAGCCGGACAGCAGAACCGTGTCGCCGCCTTTCAGCCGTCCGCTGTCCAGCGCGTCGCACAGGGCGAGCGGGATGGAGGCGGACGAGGTGTTGCCGTAGCGGTCGATGGTGACGACGCAGCGGTCCTCGGGAATGCCGAGACGTTGGCTGGCGGCGCTGATGATGCGGGCGTTGGCCTGATGGGGCACGAACAGGTCGACGTCGGACGGAGCCAGGCGAGCCCGCGACAAGGCGCCCAGCGAGGACTCGACCACCGCCCGCACGGCGTGGCGGAAGATCTCCTTGCCGTTCATGTACAGGTATCCACCCAGGTCGCACTTGAGCAGGTGGCGCAACGACCCGTCGGCCCCGACGTCCCATCCGAGCAACTCACCGGGACCATCGGTGGCCTCGAGGACCACGGCGCCGGCGCCGTCCCCCACCAACACGGCCATGGAGCGGTCGTCCCAGTCGGTGATCTTGGAGAGGGTCTCGCTCCCGACCAGGAGGATGCGCCGGGCGCCGGACAGCACCAGTCCGTGGGCCACCACGAGCGAGTACACGAAGCCCGAGCACGCTGCGTTCAGGTCGAAGGCCCCGCCGGCCACGCCCAGGGCGTGCTGCACGGTGGCGGAGGTGCCGGGCACGGTGGCGTCCGGGGTGGTGGTGGCGAGCACGAGCACGTCGATGTCGGCAGCGTCGCGACCGGCCTTCTCGAGGGCGCGGCGCCCGGCGTCGATGGCCAGCTGCGACGTCGTGCCCCCGATACGCCGCTCCCTGATGCCGGTGCGCTCGGTGATCCAGGCGTCGCTCGTGTCGAGACGGGCGGACAGGTCGTCGTTGGTGACGATCTTGTCGGGGACGGCCGCCCCCCAGCCGGTGATGATGGCGCCCGGCACGCTCACCCCCGCTGCAGCACGTGGATGGCCACCAGGCCGGCGTCGCGTCCGCCCATGATCCCGCCGGTGTTCACCGCCACGGCGGTGGTGGTGTCGGGCCGCTGGCGTGCCCCGGCCCGGCCCCGGAGCTGTTCGACGAGCTCGACGACCTGGCACAGGCCGGTGGCTCCCAGGGGATGTCCCCGTGCCACCAGACCTCCGCTGGGGTTGACGTACAAGCCGGCGCCCCCGTAGCCGGTGTGGCCGGCGACGGTGGCCCGGCCCGCCTCACCGGCTCGGAAGAAGCCGAGCGCTTCCAGGGCCCACAGCTCCTCGGCGCTGGTGGCGTCGTGGACCTCGACCACTTCCACCTCGGACGGTCCGAGACCCGCCTCCTTCCAGGCCTGCTCGGCGGTCTCGGTCAGTCGGTCGTGGTAGTCGAGCTCTCCGTCGCCCGAGCGCAGCACGCTGGCCCGCACCCGGGGTGCCCCGGAGGAGGCGCCGCTCTCGAGCACCACGGCGGCGGCGCCGTCGGTGAACGACGAGCACATCAGTCGCGTGAGCGGGGGGACGACCGACGCAGAGCCCAGGACCTCGCCGGCCGTCGTCTCCTGGCGGAACTGGGCCGAGGGGTTGCGGGCGCCCTGGGCGCGGGCCTTCACCGCCGTGGCGGCGATCTCGTCCAGCGTCGTTCCCCGGTCCTCGAGCTGTTGTCGGACCCAATTGGCGTTCAGTCCCATGAGGACGCTGCCCGAGCTGTTCTCGTGGCGGGCGTGCAGGGCGTGGCGCTCGTCGGCGGGCAAGCCGTCTTCGATGCCGGCGAGCGTGCCCAAGCGGTCGCCCGTCCACATCTTCTCGACGCCGACCACGAGCACCGGCGACTGTCCGGCGCGCACGGCCAGGGTGCCGAGATGGAGCGCCGAGCTCCCCCCGGCACAGGAGTTGTCCACGTTGACGACGGGGGCCGGGGTGAGGCCGGCTCCGCGCAGCCAGCTCTGGCCCCGCACGCAGCCCTGGTCGGACAACCGCCCTCCGAGCGCGTTGGCCATGACCACCAGCCCGATGTCGGCCGGTCCCAGCCCGGCATCGGCCATGGCCTGGGCCACCACCTGTCGGGCCATGGCCTCAGGAGCCTGGTCGCGCCGGTGCATCGACGTCATGGCTACGCCGACCACGCTCACGTCCTGACTCACAGGCACCTCGCCTTGTTGGAGTCCCGCCATGGGCCGGCCGCGCCTCGGGCAGGCGACCGCCAACCGGCCGCAGGCCGCATACCCCGCATGGCGTCACTATCCCACGCCCGGGGAGCCGCCAGGACATCCGGCCGGCCCGGCGCCACCAGGCTGACGAGGGCGTCACCGGGGTCCCGACGACGTGCTCGCCCGGCCGTTTCGCCCTGGCCTGGTCCTTCACGGTTTCACGGCAGAATGGAGGGCGTGGGAGGGCTCACCCAGGAGGAGCAGGCCGGTCGCCAGCAGGAACTACGCGCCCTGATCGACCTCATGCGCCCCGCCGTCCAGGCCGACGGCGGCGACCTCGAGCTCGTGTCCTTCGACGTCGAGTCCGGGGCCGTGGAGGTCCAGCTGCGGGGTGCCTGCAGCTCGTGCGCCATCTCGTCGGCGACCCTGCAAGGAGGGGTGGAGCGGATCCTCAAGCAGCGCCTGCCCTGGGTCACCGAGGTGACAGGGGGGGTGGACGAGGAGTTCGACATGGTCGAGAGCGCCGCCCTCGGCCGCGGCGCCTACGTTCCCCGCCTTCCCTAGTCCCGTTCGTCTCCTTCCAGCCCCGCCGCCCTCATCTCCGTCTCCTCCCGCGGCCGTGTCGGGTTGATCCCTTAGCAATCCTAATTAGAATAGGGAACGATGGCCCTCGCCTCTCCCCCTGGTGCCGGCTCCCCGGACCTCGACGCCGAGGCGGCCCTGGCCGCCCGCTTGCGGCTGGTGGTCACCCGCTTGAACCGGGCCCTGCGCCAGCAGGTGGCCGGCGGCCTGACCACGTCGCAGATCTCGACCCTGGCCACCGCCGCACGGCTGGAGACTCCGACCCTGGGGGAGCTGGCCGCCGCCGAACAGGTGCAGCCCCCGAGCGTCACCCGCATGGTGGCGGCTCTCGAGTCGGCCCGGATGCTCGAACGCCGGGTCGACCCCGACGACGGCCGCGTGGTGCGGGTGGCGGTGACGGGGGAGGGGCATCGCACCCTGCAGCGCATCCGCTCCATGCGCAACGCCCTGTTGGCCCGCCGCCTCCGCCGGCTCAGCGTGGAAGAACGCCGGCAGGTCGCCGACCTCGTGCCGCTGCTCGAGCGGCTGGTGGACTCGTGAGGTCCGAACCGTGAGCGCCGCATTGCGCTCCCTGTCGGCCTCGACGTTCCGCTCCCTTCGGATCCGGAACTACCGGCTCTATTTCGTCGCCCAGATCATCTCGGTGAGCGGGACCTGGATGCAGAGCGTCGCCCAGGCGTGGCTGGTGCTCCGCCTGGCGCCCGCCGGCCACCAGGGTGTCGATCTCGGAGTGGTGACGGCGCTGCAGTTCCTCCCCATGCTCCTCTTCGGCACCTACGGCGGCCTCGTGGCCGACCGTCTCGAAAAGCGGAGGCTGCTCTACGCCACGCAGAGCGTGGCCGGCGTGCTGGCGCTCGTCCTCGGCCTGCTCACGCAGTTCGGCGCCGTCCGCTTGTGGATGGTGTTCGTGCTGGCCACCTTGCTCGGCTTCGTCAACATGGTCGACAACCCCGCCCGTCAGACCTTCGTGCTCGAGCTGGTGGGACGCGACGACCTGCCCAACGCCGTCAGCCTGAACAGTGTGGTCATGAACGGGGCCCGGGTCATCGGCCCTGCCATCGGCGGCGCCCTCATCGCCTTGGTGGGGCTGGCCGTGTGCTTCGAGGTGAACGCGGCGTCGTACGTGGCCGTGATCATCGGGCTGACGCTCATGAACGGCGGCGAGCTGCATCGCTCCGAGCCGGTGCCCCGCGCCCGGGGCCAGCTGCGCCAGGGCCTGCGCTATGTGTGGAGCACTCCGGGGCTGCGCGACCCTCTTCTGCTCGTGGCCGTGGTCGGCACCCTGGCCTACA
>DMNK01000162.1:16238-16458 GCA_003453695.1 Acidimicrobiaceae bacterium
TCGGCGCTCACCTCGGTCATGGCCGGCGGTGCCGTCGTGGGCGGGCTGGTGGTGGCCGGCCGCAACCGCCCCGACATCCACCGGCTCTCGGCTGTCGGCATCGGCTTCGGCGTGTTCATCCTGGGCGTGGCCCTGAGCCCCTCGCTGGCGGTCGCCCTGGCCGTCATCTTCCCCATGGGCGCCCTCTCCATCTCCTTCATCGCCACCGCCAACGCCACCT
>DMNK01000162.1:16613-16947 GCA_003453695.1 Acidimicrobiaceae bacterium
ATCGCCACCGCCAACGCCACCTTGCAGCTGCGCTCCGACCCCGCCATGCGGGGCAGGGTCATGGCGCTCTACGCCATCGCCTTCCTCGGGACCACTCCCATCGGCAGCCCCCTGGTGGGATGGATCTCCCAGGCGGCGAGCCCCCGTGTGGCGCTCGCCGTGGGGGCCGTCGCCACCGTCCTCGCTTCGGTGGTGACCCGGGTGGTCCATCAGCGCGGCCATGCCCGGGCACTTCCCGCCTCCACCCCGGTCGAGACCTCGCAGCCCGGCCCCGCCGTGGGAGTGGCGTGACCTCCCGCCGGGGCCTCCCCTGGGCCGCCGGCGCCGCCGGCGC
>DMNK01000162.1:17148-17382 GCA_003453695.1 Acidimicrobiaceae bacterium
CTGGCGGCTCTGGCCCACTATCTGCCCAGCGCCTGCGTGCTCGGCCAGTGGTCGCCGGTGGCGCTGCGCGCCCTGCCCGGGGGACTGTGTCATTGGCGGGGGCCGGCCGCGCACGACGCCTTGTCCATCACCTTGGACGACGGCCCCTCGCCGGCGACGACCCCCCGCACCTTGGACCTCCTGGACCGACTGGGCCTCGTCGCCACCTTCTTCGTCATCGGCGCGCTGGCCGAG
>DMNK01000162.1:17633-18931 GCA_003453695.1 Acidimicrobiaceae bacterium
GTCCTCGAGCACGCCGCCGCCGTGGCCGCCCTCGAAGGGCTCGGGGCGCGGCCGCGTTGGTACCGGCCGCCCTACGGACAGCTCACCGCCCGCACCCTTGTCGAGGCGCGCCGCCACGGCATGGGGGTCGTGCTGTGGTCGGTGTGGGGCAAGGAATGGGCCGAGCCGAGCGCCGAGGCGGTGCGGGACCGGCTGGTGGGCGGGCTCGAGCCGGGGGCGATCCTGCTGCTCCACGACAGCGACGAGGTGCCGCCTCCGGGGAAGGCCGAGCGCGCCGGGCGGGCGCTCGAGCTGCTGGCGCCGGAGCTCGAGCGACGCGGCCTTCGAAGCGTCGACCTCGACACGCTGCTGGGCGACGGCGCCACCCTCAGGCCGGTGTCGTGACCCTCATCTGTGTCACTTGTGCAGGCCGAGCTGCAGGGCCTTGACCAACAGCATCAGAACACCCATCGCCAGGTACACGTACATGGCGTACAACGTCACGGTCCGGGCCCGAGATGCAGGCGGCCTGTCCAGCAGGACGCTGGGCGGCATCATCCACGTCTCGCGGCGCTCGGCGTGGACCGCCGGCAGGGGCCGGTCCCGCAGGGCACGCCCGTAGAGGACGCCCGCCACCGCCAGCCCCACGACGAGGGCCGACCCCAGCACGACCAGCAGGACCGCCACGTCGACGTGGGGGAAGACCGTGGTCGTCATGAGGATGAGCGACAGCACGAGCAGGGTGGAGACGATCACGGTCGCCACCGCGTTCAACCAGGGACGGTTGACCCAGGGGCCGAGCACCGCCCGGTCGTTGCACAACAACAAGAGGAAGACCGTGGCGCTGGGCAGCAGGATGCCGGCCAGCGCCTGCACCGCCGTCGTGATGAGACCCAGGGGAGCGTGCGGGATGAGGACGATCCCGGCCGCCACGCCCACGATCCCGGCGAAGGACAGGTAGAAGACCTTGGCGTCGCGCAGGCGCCGGTGCAGTGAGTGCCTGATGCCGAACATGTCCCCGAAGGCGTAGGAGGTCGCCAGCGTCACCGACGCCGCCCCGATGATCGAGGCGTTGAGGAGGATCAGGGCGAACAGCGTCCCCGACGCGTTCCCGAGGTAACGGTCGAGCCCACGGGCCACGCCTCCTGCGTCGGTGAAGTGCCCCGCCAGGTGCGTGCCGCTGAAGGCGTATGCGGCGGTGACGACGAGCAGGGTGGCTGCGACGACGGTCACGAAGGATCCGAGCACCGTGTCGACGCGTTCGTAGTTGATCCACCGCGGGGTGATCCGCTTGTCCACGATGTTCGACTGCTGGAAGA
>DMNK01000162.1:19104-19555 GCA_003453695.1 Acidimicrobiaceae bacterium
GGAAGAACAGCTGCCAGGGCGCCACCGTCGTCCCCACGATGGCGATGACGAGGAGGATCGAGGTGGAGTTGAACCCTCCCCGGACGCCCGGAGTCACGAGTTTCTGGAAGACGGGGCCGGCGTGGGGGTGGGCGAAGACGACCAGGGGGATGACCAAGAGGTTGGCGACGATGAAGACGAACATGAACCGCTCCCAGCGCCGGAAGCTCCCGCTGGCGGTCATGAGGACGAGACCCAGGGCGGCGATGGGCACCGAGACGTACTCGCTCACGCCCAGGTAGCCGAGGGCCAGGCTCACCCCGATGAACTCGGTGACGATGGTGGCGAAGTCCAGGATGAAGAGGTCGGCCACCGAGAACCAGGCCCAGAAGCGGCCGAAGCGCTCGGCGATGAGCCGGGCGTGCCCGACGCGGCTGACGGCCCCGAGCCGGACCACCATCTCCTGGTTGAC
>DMNK01000162.1:19818-31937 GCA_003453695.1 Acidimicrobiaceae bacterium
GCGTCGTTGTCGCCGACCATGACGATCAGTCCCGGGCCGATGATGGCGAGAAGGGTGAGCAGGCGGGCCCTCCACGACCGTCGCGTGGCGATGTCGTGCTGGCGGATGGTCCCGAAGGCGCCGGTGATGTCGCCGAGGTGCGCCTCGTCGAGGACGGCGGTGGCCTTCTCGGTGTCGACGGCCTCTTCGGCCATGGCTGGACCTCCCGACGGAGCCGGCGTCGTGGGTGTGCGTGTGTGTCGGCGCGCACGCCCTACCCGGTCATCCGCCGGTGGTCCCGACGGTCAGCCCGTGCTCGGTCGTGCGCGCTGGGATGGTCTTGGTGACCCGTCAGCGTGCAGCGGTGCTCCTTGGTCGCGTGTTCCAGGACGGCACCGGGGCCGAGCCCCGCCGCCGAAAAGAAGCCTACTCCTCGGGCTGAGCCATCCCGAAGTCCCGGCGCCATCCCTGCGGAAGCAGGAGCTCGAGAAGATCGTCCACGGTGACCACGCCCAACTGTTGACGGTGGCCCTCGTCGAGCACCGGCGCCACCGTGAGGTTGAAGTCGGACATCTTCCGTAACACCCCGTTCAAGTCCCAGTCGGGATGGACGTGGGCCAGATCGGTGCGGATCACGTCGGAGAGCGCCTGCTCGGGCTGGGCCTGGAGGAGTGCCACGGCGCTGGCCGATCCCGACAATCGCCCTTCGGCGTTGGTGGCGAACACGACGGCCAGCGCCTCGGGCGGAGCCTTGCTGGCGTGGATGGCGGCCAAGGCGTCCGCCACCGACACCGTCTCGGACAGCGACAGGAAGTCGGGGCTCATGAGCCCGCCCGCCGTCTCGGGGTTGTAGTTGAGCAGTGCCCGCACCTTGCGCTGCTGTGGTTGCGGCAGCAGCCGCAGGATGGGCAGGCGCCGCTCCTGGTCCAGCTCGGTGATGAGGTCGGCAGCGTCGTCGGGCGCCATGTCGGCGATCACCCGGGCCGCCTCCTCATCCGAGCGGGACTCGATGAATTCGAGACGGTGCTCCTCGTCCAGCTCCTCGAAGACGTCGGCCTCGAGCTCGCGGTCCTGGCCCACCGCCTCGATGATCTCCTCGCCCTCCTCGTGGGAGGCCGCTTCGACCAGGTCGGCGATCTGGGCCGGGTGCAGCCGGGCCAGCTTCCGGTAGGGGATGCGCAGCCTGGCGGTGGGCACGTGCGCCACGAAGGGCTCGATGGTGGCCCAGTCGACCGTCGGTCCCGGGGGGATGCGCGTGCGCCAGGGGCGCCGCAACAGCCGGCGCAACGTCACCCGCGGGCTCGGGTCGACGCCCACCACCTCCCAGCGGCCGTCGACCTTGGCCAGTTCGATCTCGTTGGCCCGGATCAGGTGCGCCCCTCGGAGGTTGATGAGGTGGCGGGCCCGGAGGTCCTTGGCCAAGAGGAGCTCGCCCGGGCGCCGCTCGAAGCGCTGCAGGCTGAGGCGGTCGGCGGCCAGCTCGACCCGGCCGGCCTGGAGGCTCACCACCTGGGCCATGGGCACGAAGAGGTCGCGCCCGCCGATGTGGGCCACCACTCCGGCAAGGGGCGGATGGGGGGCGTCCCCCAGCCGGATGATGAGATCGGAGACCCGCCCGAGGCGGTCGCCCGACCGGTCCACCACCGCGCTCTTGAGCACGCTGGAGAGGTGCAGGATCTCGATGGCCATGTGTGCCCGGCTCCTCGAGCGGTGACGATGCCGCCGCGCCACACGCTAGCGCGGGGTCGTTTGCGCCCTGGTGGGCTCCCGGGGGAGGCTGACCGGCCATGACCGTCGGCCTGGGGGACGCGCATGGTTAAGGGCCCGCTGCGCCGCGTGGCCGACATGCGGGCCTCATGGGAACGGAGCACCAGGATCGAAGTGCCGCCGGCCGTGCCGCCGGCGGCCCCCCGTCCTGGGGGCCTTCGTATCGCCTACCTCGTGTACCGGGGCAACCCGCGCTGTGGCGGACAGGGCGTCTACACCCGGCACCTCGCCCGCCAGCTGGTGGCGCTGGGCCACAGCGTCGACGTGTTCTCCGGCCAGCCCTGGCCCGTGCTCGACACCGACCTCGGTGTCGGCTTCACCCCCGTGCCCGGCCTCGACCTCTATCGCGACCCTGACCCCTTCCGGGTCCCCCACCCTCGCGAATTCCACTCGGTGGTTGACCTCTACGAGTTCGCCATCATGTGCGTCGCCGGGTTCCCCGAGGCGCGCACCTTCTCCCTGCGGGCCCGGCGCCTGCTGGCCGAGCGCCGGGAGCGCTACGACGTCGTCCACGACAACCAGTGCCTGGGATCCGGGTTGCTCGGCATGCTCGAGGACGGCTGGCCCCTTCTCACGACGCTGCATCACCCCATCACCGTCGACCGGGAGCTGGCCCTGGCCAAAGCCGAGAACGCCTACCGGCGCTTCACCCAACGCCGCTGGTTCGGCTTCCTCGGGATGCAGAAGCGCGTGGCCCGCAGCCTCCCCCGGGTCGTCACCGTGTCGGAGTCGTCCAAGGCGGACATCGCCCGGCACATGGGGGTGCCCCTGGAGCGGATGACCGTCGTGCCCGTGGGCGTGGACCACACGGTGTTCCGTCCCCGTCCCGAGGTGGCGCGCCTGCCCGGGCGCGTGATCGTCACCTCGTCGAGCGACGTGCCCATGAAGGGACTCGTGCCCCTGCTCGAGGCACTGGCCAAGCTGCGCACCGAACGCCACGTGGAGCTGACCGTGGTGGGCAGGCCGACCGAGGGCGGCCGGGTGGCGCGCACCATCGCCCGTCTCGGGCTCGAGCCGGCGGTGCGCTGTGTGTCGGGGATCAGCGACGACGAGCTGGCCCGGGCCTACGCCGAGGCCGAGGTGGCGGTGGTGCCCTCGCTCTACGAGGGGTTCTCCCTTCCCGCCATCGAAGCCATGGCCTGTGGCGTCCCTCTCGTCGCCACCACCGGCGGCGCCCTCCCCGAGGTGATCGGCACCGACGGCGAGACCGGGCTCCTCGTGACCCCCGACGACCCCGAGGCGCTCGCCGCCGGGATCCGCCGGGTGATGGACGACCCTGTCCTCGCCGCCCGGCTGGGCGCGGGCGGACGAGAGCGGGTGCTGGGCCGCTTCACGTGGGCGGCGACGGCCCGGGGCACGGCCGAGCAGTACCGGCTCGTGCTCGAGGAGCACCGGGCCCGCCCACAGGGAGCCGATGGGGTGCGGGCCGGGACCACGCCCACGGCCCGGCGGGGGCCGGGCCGGGAGCGGGAGGCGGCGGCGTGCTGACCGTCGACTACGGCCGTCTCGGCGTCACCGCCGGCGAGCGCCTGCTCGACCTGGGGTGCGGCGGGGGTCGCCACGCCTTCGAGGCGGCCCGGCGCGGGGCCCTGGTGGTGGCCGTCGACGCCCAGGCCGACGAGGTCTCCCAGGTGCGCGACACCATCGGCGCCATGGTCGACGCCGGGGAGATCAAGGACTGCGGTGCCGGCGCCGTCCAGGGCGACGCCTTGCGCCTCCCCTTCGGCGACGGCGCCTTCGACCGCGTCATCGCCGCCGAGGTCCTCGAGCACATCCCCGACGACTCCTCCGCCATGGCCGAGCTGTCCCGGGTGCTGCGTCCCGGGGGCACCATGGCCGTCACCGTGCCCCGGCTCGGGCCCGAGACGGTGAACTGGATGCTGTCGGCGCAGTATCACGACGTCCCCGGCGGGCACGTGCGCGTCTACCGGCGCTCCACCCTGCTGCGCCGTCTGCAGCGCACCGGACTGCGCGTGTTCTCGTCCCACCACGCCCACGCCCTGCATTCGCCCTACTGGTGGCTGCGGTGCTGGGTCGGGCCCCGCCGGGAGGACCATGTGCTCGTGCGCGCCTACCACCGCCTGCTCGTGTGGGACATCGTGAAGGCCCCCCGGCTCACTCGGGTGACCGAGCGCGTTCTCAACCCCGTGCTGGGCAAGAGCCTCGTCGTCTACCTGAGGAAGCAGTCATGAAGCCGCTCGACGACTCGTTCTCCGTTCCTGGCGCCGGGCGAGGGCTCGGCGCCGCCGTGCGCTCCGAGCTCGTCGTCCGGGCCGGCCTGGCGGTGCCCGACGTCCCCGGGGTCATATCGGCCCAGGAGGTGATCGACAGCGCCGCCTCCATCGCCGCCGTGCAGCGGCCCGACGGCATGATCCCGTGGTTCGAGGGTGGACACTGCGACCCCTGGAACCACATCGAGGCGGCCATGGCCCTGTCGGTGGCCGGCTTCCACGAGGAGGCGGGCCGCGCCTACCGGTGGCTGGCGGCCACGCAACTGGCCGACGGGTCGTGGTTCAACTACTACCTGGCCGGTGCCGGGGTGAAGGACCCCCGCCTCGACACCAACGTGTGCGCCTACGTCGCCACCGGGGCGTGGCACCACTTCCGGGTGACGGGCGACCGGTCGGTGCTCGAAGAGATGTGGCCCATGCTCGAGCGCGCCATCACGTTCGTGCTGCGCTGGCAGCGCGCCGACGGCGCCATCCTGTGGTCGGTGGACCCCGACGGCCGGCCCGGCCGCTACCCCCTGCTCACCGGGTCGTCCTCGATCTTCCACGCCCTGCGTTGTGCCGTGGCGTGCGCCGAGACCTTGGGACACGAGCGCCCGGACTGGGAGCTGGCCGCCGGCCACGTGGCCCACGCCGTGGCGCACACCCCTCACGTGTTCGAGCCCAAGGCGGAGTTCGCCATGGACTGGTACTACCCGGTGCTCACCGGCGCCCTGGAGGGCGCCGCCGCCGAGGAGCGCATCGACGCCTGGTGGGACACCTTCGTGATGGAGGGCCTCGGGGTGAGGTGCGTGTCCACCGGCCCCTGGGTCACGGCGGCGGAGACGGCCGAGTGCGCCCTCACCCTCGACGCCCTGGACCGAAGGGAGCAAGCACTGGACCTGCTCACCTGGGCGCAGGCACACCGCTGCGAAGACGGCTCCTATCTCACCGGGCTCGTCTATCCGGAGGAGGTCACGTTCCCCTACGGCGAGCGGACGACCTACACCGCCGGTGCCGTCGTGCTCGCCGCCGACGCCTTGTCGGACGCCACCCCGGCGGCGGGGCTGTTCCGCGACGAACTGCTCCCCGTCGACCTCGACCTCACCGTGCCCCGCCGGACGTCCCCACCCGTCTGAGCAGGCGCAGCGACCCACGCTCCCCGTCCTCGACGAACTCGCCGGAGTCGAGGGCAGCGCACCACAGCTCGTACGGGGGACGCCCGCCCCGGGCCGGGTCGGGGAACACGTCGTGGATGGCGAGCCATCGCCCCGTCGCCACGTGGGGGGCCCACCCCCGGAAGTCGGCCCATGCCGGCTCGGCCCCGTGTCCGCCGTCGATGAAGCAGAAGTCGACCGGGGTCGTCCAGCGCGACGCCACGGCCGGGGAGTCGCCCACCACCCCCACCACCGTCGAACCGAGCGCGGCGTCGTCCACGGTGCGCCGCCAGAAGGGCAGGGTGTCGATGCGCCCCGTAGTTGGGTCGACCACTTCCCGGTCGTGGTGCTCCCACCCGGCCTGGTTCTCCTCGGATCCGTGGTGATGGTCGATGCTGAACAGCACGGCGCCGCTCTCCTCTGCCGCCGCGCCGATGTACAGCGTCGACTTTCCGCACCAGGCGCCGATCTCGACGAACGTCGGTGCGCTCCCGGCTCGTCCTGCCCGGAGCGCCGCCTGGTACAGCGCCATCCCCTCGTCGTCGGGCATGAAGCCCTTGGCGGCCCGGGCCGCCTCGAGCAGGCGCTGTCGGCGCCGGGCGGCCGTCGTCATCCGGTCGCCGCCTTCACGGCCGCGTACAGCGCGAAGCCGCCGAGCACGACGCCGGCCGCCTTGCGGATGCTGTGCAGTGGGAGGACGCGCACGAGCCTTCGGCCGGTGAACACGCCGATGGAGGTCACGACGACCAGCGCCGCCGCCGAGCCGACGAACACCGACCAGGGATCGCGGTAGTGGGCGGCCAGGTTGGCGGTGAGCAGCTGGGTGACGTCACCCAGCTCGGCCAGGACCACCACGGCGAAGGCGCCCAGAGCCACCCGGTGGTCGCTGCGCAGACGCCCGGCGTACTGCGCCCCCTCTCGCTCCTGGGTGGTCTCCTTGCCGAGCACCAGGTAGACGGCCGTGCCGGCCAGGACGGCGGCGACCACGGCGTCGACGGCCCGGGGGGGAGCGAGCGCCAGCAGGCGTCCCGCCGCCACCGCCACCGCCGAGTTCACGACCATGGCGGACGCCGTGCCCACCCACACGGGCAGGGGTCGGTGGCGGCTGGCGAGAAGGATGCTGGCGATCATCGTCTTGTCGGGAAGCTCCGCCAGGAAGACGACGCCGAAGGTGACGGCGACGACCTGAAGGCTCACAGCGGGGAGCCTGTCAGCCGTCTCGCAAACGGTCGGTGCCCGCTCGCAACTCTCGGCCCATGGTGGCGGCGAGCCGGGTGGCCAGCGCCAGGTTCACCCCGAGGCGCTCCACGCTCTGGTCCACCCCTCGTTGTCCTCCGGGGACGGGATGGGTGGCCAAGAAGGTCCGCACCCGCTCCACGTGGGCCGCTTCACGGCACATGAGGCGGACGCCCTCGAGCATGCGCGGGAAGATGTTGGGGGGAAAGCGCGCCTGCAGCTCGTCCCACGACTCCTCCACCCGTGCCCACGTGGCCGGGCCGGCCAACCGGTTGGTGAGGAGGTGGTAGATGACGAAAGGCCCGTCCTGGGTGCGCGCCTCGGTGGTGGCGATCTGAAAGGCGCGTTCGGCCAGGGCCGGGTCCTCGAAGCCGGCCAGCCCCTGGAGGTAGCGGATGGCCTCTTGGGGACTGTCCGAGTCGTGGTAGCGCCGGAGGAAGAGCTCGAACTCCGCGGCGCCACCCGCTCGCGCCACCACGGCCAGGATGGCCGGGGTGAGGTCGGGGTCGAGGGCGGCACCGTCGCTCGTGGCGGCGGCGTGGCGGGCCAGGCATTCGCCCTGCACCACGTCGTCGGCTCCGACCGTCCCGAGCAGGCGCAGCAGCTCTCCGCGCAACGTGGTGGTGCGCTCCCCGTCGTCGGGCCGGCGTTCCCACCCCAGTGCCGAGAAGGCCGGCCGCACGAGAGCCCCGGTGTAGCCGGCCACCAGGGACCGGCCGTCGTCGGGGGCGACGTGGTCCAAGAAGTCCAGCGCACCGCTGACCGGACGCCACACCCCGGGCTCGGGATCCTGCCGCAGGGCCTCGGCCAGGCGGAGCACGTCGCTCAGCTCGGCCCGCCCCGCCACCAGCGCCGCCCAGGTGTCCGAAAGCAGGTTGTAGCGCTCGAGCGTCTCGAGGGTCCCCACCACAGCGGTCAGCTGCTCGAGCAGAACCGGGTCGTAGCTGACGCGGTAGAAGCCCCAGCCGCCGGCGTTGACGACGACCGGGCCGTCGCCCGTCTCCACGGTGACGGGCTCGTTCTCGAGGAGCCGGCGCTCCAGGCCGCCGTCGCCGCTGGGGCCGACGGGGCGCACCAGCACGGGCACGCTCCAGCTCCTGGCCATGTCGCTCGTGTCGCCCGGCGCCTGGTAGGAGAACGGTGACTGCCGCACGGTGAGGCGCGCCCCCTCACGGCGGGCCTGCACCTGGGGAAAGCCACCCTGGAAGATCCAGCTGTCCATGATGCGGCGCACCGGCTCCTGGCTCGATCGCTCGATGGCGTCCCACAGGTCGGTGGTCTCGGTGTTGCCCAGCTGGTGCTCGGCCAGGTACCGGCGGATGCCTGCCTGGAAGGCGCCGGGTGGCAGGTAGCGCTCCAGCATGCGCAGCACGCCGGCCCCCTTCTGGTAGGTGAGCACGTCGAACATCTCCTGGGCGTCGTCGGGCGACCCCACCGGGTACTCGACGGGCCGGGTGCTGTGCAGGGCGTCCACCGACATGGCCGAGTCCCGCTCGACGCCGAAGGTCACCCAGCGCTCCCATTCGGGGCGGAAGGCGTCCACGGCCAGCAGCTCCATGAGGCTGGCGAAGGCCTCGTTGAGCCAGATCCCGTTCCACCACTTCATCGTCACCAGGTCGCCGAACCACATGTGGGCGATCTCGTGCGCCACGACGTCGGCGACCCGTTCACGATCGACGCGCGCGGCGCGCTGGGGGTCGACCAGCAACGTCGTCTCCCGGAAGACCACACAGCCCAGGTTCTCCATGGCGCCGAAGGCGAAGTCGGGCACCGCCACCAAGTCGAGCTTCAGTCCCGGATAGGGCAGTCCGAACCATGCCGTGAAGAACCGCAGCGCATGGGCGGCGACCTCCAGGGCGAAGCCGGTGAGCTCGCCTCGCCCCGGCACGTGCACGACGCGCACCGGGATGCCGTCCACGTCGACGGGATCGGTCGCCTCGAGGCGCCCCACCACCAGGGCCACCAGGTAGGTGGACATGGGGATCGTGTCGGCGAACTGCATGGTCCTGCCCCGGCCCGCCAGGGGCTCCTCCGAAACCACGGGCGTGTTGGAGAAGGCGGCGAGCCCCTCGGGGACGTCCACCGCCAGCGAGAACACCGCCTTGCGGTCGGGCTCGTCGAAGCACGGAAAGGCACGGCGGGCGTCGCTGGCCTCGAACTGGGTCACCGCCAGCGTCTGGCGCTGTCCGTCGGCGTCGGTGAACGTCGACTTGTACAGCCCCCGCAGCTGCTCGAGGAGCTTGCCAGCGAAGGCGAGCTCGATGCGCATCGGCCCCGGCTCCAGCCTGCGAGAAAGCGCCAGCACGATGCGGTCGTCGTGGTCGGGGTCCGCCCGCACCGTCACCTCTTCGGCGCCGGCACCATCCGTCACCTTCGCCCAGGTGACCGACAGCTCCTGGGCGTGCATGACCACGCGGGAGCTCTCTCCGGTCGCTTCGGCGTCGATGGACAGCGTTCCCGAGAACATCTCGGTCTCGAGGTCGGGGCGGAGGTGCAGCTGGTAGCGCCGGGGCGCGACGTCGACGGGCAGGCGGTGCGGTGAGGACGCGTCCTCCGAGCGGGCCCTGTCGGTCATCCGGGCGAGGCTACCCGCGGCCGCGGCGGTAGGGTCGGGCGCCGTGTCCCCGGTCGCACCTCCGGCTGAACCCGACGCTGCCGCTCGCTCCTTCGGGGCTGGCGGCCCGGCCAGCGCGACCTTGGACGTCGTCGCCTTGGGCTCGGCGCTGGTCGACGTGCTGAGCCACGCCGCCGACGACGACCTCGAACGACTCGAGCTCGCCAAGGGGTCCATGGCGCTCGTCGACTTGCGCCGCGCCGCGTCCATCTACCGCGCCATGGGGCCCGGCACCGAGGTGTCGGGAGGGTCGGCCGCCAACACCGCCGCCGGCGTGGCGGCCCTGGGAGGCTCGTCGGGGTACCTCGGCAAGGTGGCTGCGGACGAGCTCGGCGAGGTCTTCCTCCACGACCTGGCCGCCTGCGGGGTCGTCCTGGGGCGCATGCGGCCCGCCCCCGCCGACGAGTCGGTCGAGGACGGTGCCACCGGCCGCTGTCTCGTGCTCGTGACCCCGGACGGGGAGCGGACCATGGCCACCCATCTCGGCGTGGCGTCCACCTTGGGCCCCGACGACATCGACGAGTCGCTCGTGGCCCGGACCGAGATCCTCTACGTCGAGGGCTACATGTGGGACCTGGGACCGGCCAAGGCCGCCATCCGCCGGGCCGTCGAGCTGGCCCACAGCGTCGACGCCCTGGTGGCCCTGTCGCTCTCCGATCCTTTCTGCGTCCGGCGCCATCAGCGCGAATTCCTGGGCTTGTTGCACGGCGAGGTGGACGTCCTCTTCGCCAACGAGGAGGAGGTGCGGCTGCTGTTCGGATCACCCGACTTCGATGCCGCCGTCGCCGCCTGTGAGGAGACCGGCGTGCTCTCGGCGCTGACGAGGGGATCGGCGGGATCGGTGGTGGTGGCCGCCGAAGGGGTGGCGGCGGTGGCCGCCGAGCCGGTCGGCGCCGTCGTCGACACCACCGGGGCCGGCGATCTCTACGCGGCCGGCTTCCTGTTCGGCCTGACCCACGGACAGGCGCCCCTCTCCTGCGCCCGGCTGGGAGGGTTGTGTGCCGCCGAGGTCATCTCGCATCTCGGTGCTCGCCCGCAAGGCGACCTGCGCCGTCTCGCCGCCGACGCCGGGTTGGCGGCGGTGCCCGAAGCCGACCGTGGCTGACAACCCCTGGACCCGGCGGCGCGTCCTCTCCTACGCCCATCAGGGTGGGGCGTGGGAGGCGCCGTCGTCCACGCTGTTCGCCATCCGCCGGGCCTTGGGCCTGGGGGCGACCGGCATCGAGCTCGACGTGCACGCCACGGCCGACGGCGAGCTGGTGGTGTGCCACGACAAGACCGTCGACCGGACCACGAACGGGCACGGGCGCATCGCCGAGCTGACCCTGGCCGAGATCCGGTCCCTCGACAACGCCTACTGGTTCGTGCCCGGCGCCGACGTGACCCCCGGGCTCGAGCCCGACGCCTATCCGTATCGGGGCCGCGCCCCGGAGGACCGCGACTTCGCGGTGGCGACCCTGTCGGAGGTGCTCGCGCTCATGGACCGCCACCCGCACGTGGCGCTCAACCTCGACATCAAGCAGACGGCACCGGCCGTGAAGCCCTACGAGGAGGCGTTGGCCCGTTTGCTGGCCGAGCACGACGGCACCGACCACGTGATCGTGGCCTCGTTCTTGGACGCTGCCACCGAAGCCTTCTCGGCGGTGGCCCCGAACATCGCCACGTCGGCGGGGACGGTGCAGACGGCGCTGTTCGTGCGGGCGGTGCGCATGGGCGAGCCACCACCGAAGCTCGGCCACGTGGCGTTGCAGGTGCCGGCCGTGTACCGGGGCGAGGTCGTGGTGGACGGCCAACTGGTGGAGGCGGCGCACGCCGCCGGGCTGGCCGTGCACGTGTGGACGATCAACGACGAGCCCGCCATGGAGGCGCTCCTCGAGCTCGACGTGGACGGCATCATCACCGACCTGCCCGCAGTCCTCGTCCCGTTGACCGAAGCCCGGGGGATCGCCCTCGGGCGTTGACCGGCCACGCCTGCGGCTGGGGCCGCTGGTGCCGCCGTGGCCGCTGTCGCCGGGGCCGCTGTCGCCGCCTCAGCCCCGCCCGGCGTTGGGACGCTTGCCGTGGTTGCCCTTCTTCTTGCTGCGGATCTTTCGCTTCACGGTGCGCTTGGACACGGCCCGGCAGGCTAGCGAACGCGGTCGTCTCCCCTCCAGACGCCGTGGACGGCGTATTGACGCCATGGGTGGCGCACGGGGCGCCGACTAGCGTCGAGGGGGTGGAGCGTCTGGGGCTCGTCGGGCTGCCCAACGCCGGGAAGACGTCTCTGTTCAACGCCTTGACCGGCGCCGACGCGCCGGTGGCCTCGCATCCCTTCACCACCACCGAGACCTCGGTGGCGGTCGCCCCCATCCCCGACGCCAGGCTCGACGCCCTGGCGGAGATGAGCGCCAGCAAGAAGGTGGTGCGGGCCGGCGTGGAGGTGGTGGACATCGCAGGCTTGGTGGCCGGGTCGTCGACGGGCGAGGGCCTGGGCAACCGGTTCCTGGCCGGCATCCGGGAGGTGGACGCGCTGTGCCTCGTGCTGCGCGCCTTCGACGACGCCTCCGTGCCCGGCGAGACCGACCCCCTCGAGGCGCTCGGGACCCTCGAGCTGGAGCTGGTACTGGCCGACCTGGCCACGGTGGATGCGCAGATCGACAAGCGGCGCAAGGCGGCCCGCGCCGACAAGAGCCTGGCCGCCGAGGTGGAGGCGATGGAGCGGGCGCAGGTCGCCTTGCACGGTGGCACGCCGTTGTACCGGTCCGGGCTCGATCCCGACGACGCGCCCTTGCGCCGGGGGCTGTTCCTCCTCACCGACAAGCCCGTGCTCGTCGTCGTGAACGTGGCGGAAGGCCAGCTGGACAAGGCCGACGCCCTGGCCGCCCCGGTGGCGGCCGAGCTCGAAGGACACGGCGAGACCCTGGCGGTGTGCGTACAGCTCGAAGCAGAGGCGGCGCGCCTCGAGCCCGCCGACCGCGACGAGCTGCTCCAGGGCCTCGGATTGGGGAGGGGCGCCCTGGCACGCGTGGCCTCTGCTGCCTACCAGCTCCTGGGTCGCAGCATCTTCTTCACCACCGGTGACAAGGAGTCGCGTGCCTGGAGCTTCCGCACCGGCGCCACCGCCCCCGAGTGCGCCGGGGTCATCCACTCGGATCTGCAACGCGGCTTCATCCGCGCCGA
>DMNK01000162.1:32095-32464 GCA_003453695.1 Acidimicrobiaceae bacterium
CTTCATCCGCGCCGAGGTGATCGTCTGGGACGAGCTGCTCGAAGCGGGCTCGTGGGCCTCCGCCAAGGCGGCGGGGCGGATCCGGCTCGAAGGCAAGGACTATCACGTGGCCGACGGCGACGTGCTCGAGATCAGGTTCAACGTCTGAGGGCGGGGGCGACCATGGGGCGCACCGACGGAGCCGGCCCGGTGTGGGTGCTGCGGGAAGGTGACGTGCTGGCCACCGCCGAGGTGGCGGAAGGCCTGCTGGCCCGGGCCCGTGGGCTGGCCGGGCGACCGGGATACGAAGGTGCGCTGTTCCTGCCGCACACCCGCTCGGTGCACAGCCTCGGCATGCGCTTCGCCATCGACGTCGCCTTCCTCGACGGC
>DMNK01000162.1:32661-32822 GCA_003453695.1 Acidimicrobiaceae bacterium
GGCGAGCTGCGCGTGGTCGACGCCGTGCGGCTGGCACCGTGGCGCATGACCCGCCCCCGCTGGCGGTGCCGATGGGTGCTCGAGGCCGAGGCGGGTGCCTTCGAGCGATGGGGCCTGCGCCCCGGGGACCAGCTCGAGCTGCACCGTCCGTCGTGACCCCC
>DMNK01000088.1 GCA_003453695.1 Acidimicrobiaceae bacterium
CCTGGCGCTCGGTCATGGCCATGCCGAGCAGGACGCCGGCCTTGTCGGACACCGGGCGCAGGCCGGGGTCGTAGCGGCGGCTCTCGGCGAGCGGCTCCCACACGGCGGCCAGCTCGGCTTGATGGCGCACTGTCGGCACGGAGGCGTAGGTCATGGAGATGGGACAGCCGTGCCCGCTCTCCACCTGCGACCACAGGTAGAAGGCCGCCGTCCTGGCCACGTGCGCACCGGGGCGCGAGTTTGCCCACGGGGTGCCGTGCATGCCGTGCTCCACGGCGAAGGAGACCAGCTCGTGCCAGGCGGGGTGGAACTCGACCTCGTCGATGCGGGCCCCGTAGCGGTCGAAGGCCCGCAACGCGGGTGGGAACCGGTTGGCGTCGAAACCCCAGGCGATGCACTCGGCGCTCCCGGCGCGCCGGCCCACATCGTGCAGCTCGTCGTCGGCCCAGCCCGCACCTTGGCGCTCCACTCCCTGTCGCAGCACCCTGTCGGCGGCGTAGAGGTCGTAATCCTGGAGCGGAGGCGCCTGGTTCGTCACGGCGTGGATGGGGTCGGACATAGAAACTGCGACCGACGGTACACCCGGCGGGTGACGGTGCCGGCGCCTCTGACGGCTATCCTCCGCGGCCGTGCCCGACCTGTTCTCGATCGCCGGCAAGACGGCGCTGGTGACGGGAGGGTCGAGAGGGATCGGCCGCATGATCGCCTCCGGCTACGTGGAGGCCGGTGCCAAGGTCTACATCTCGTCCCGGAAGGCGGAGGCCTGCGAGCAGACCGCCGCCGAGCTGTCGGAGAAGGGCACCTGCATCGCCCTGCCCGCCGATCTGTCCACCGAGGCCGGCTGCCGTCAGCTGGCCGACGCCCTGGCCGGCCGCGAACCGCGCCTGGACGTGCTCGTCAACAACGCCGGGAACACCTGGGGCACACCGCTCGAGCAGTTCGACGACGCGGCGTGGGACCGGGTGCTGTCGCTCAACGTGAAGGGTGTGTTCCACACCACCAAATTCCTGGTCCCGTTGCTCGAGGAGGCTGCCACCGACGACGACCCCGCCCGCGTGATCAACGTCGGGTCGATCGACGGCATCCACGTTCCGGTGCTCGAGACCTACTCCTACTCGGCGTCGAAGGCGGCCGTGCACCAGTTGACGCGACATCTGGCCCGCCGTCTCGCGCCGCGCATCACGGTCAACGCCATCGCCCCCGGCCCCTTCGAGTCCAAGATGATGGCGGCCACCCTGGATTCGTTCGGGGAGCAGATCGCCGCGTCGGCGCCCATGAAGCGCATCGGGCGGCCCGACGACATGGCCGGCATCGCCATCTTCCTGGCCTCGCCGGCGTCCTCCTACATGACGGGAGCCGTCGTGCCGGTCGACGGCGGCATCGCCACGGTGGGCTGAGCGGCCCACCACCACGAGGACATGGGAGGCCGGCGATGCGGGTGAGCACGATGCTCGACTACTCGCGGGGGATCAAGGAGTCCGCCGACTACGTGGCCGAGCTCGAGCGGGCCGGGCTCGACATCGTCTGGGTCGCCGAGGCATACGGGCTCGATGCCCCGAGCCAGCTCGGCTACATCGCCGCCAAGACGAGCCGCCTCGAGATCGGCTCGGCCATCTTGCCCATCTACTCCCGCACCCCGGTGCTCCTGGCCCAGACGGCGGCGGGGATCGACGCCCTGAGCGAGGGTCGCTTCATCCTCGGCCTGGGAGCATCGGGCCCCCAGGTGATCGAGGGATGGCACGGCGTGGCGTACACCCAGCCCCTCGAGCGCACCCGCGAGATCATCGGCATCTGCCGGCGGGTGTGGCGACGCGAGGTCATCACCAACGAGGGCCTGTACACCATCCCGCTGCCACCCGGGCAGGGCACGGGACTGGGCAAGCCGCTCAAGCTCATCAACCGCCCCGTCCGCGACGCCATCCCCATCTGGGTGGCGGCCATGGGGCCGAAGAACGTGGCCATGGCCGCCGAGCTGGCCGACGGCTGGTTCCCATTCCTGTTCGTGCCCGAGCGCGCCGCCGAGGTGTGGGGCGGCGCCCTGGCCGAGGGCGGGACGCGGCGGGCGCCCGGGCTGGGAACGCTCGAGATCGCCGCCGGCGGGCTGCTCGCCGTCGGCGACGGGCTCGAGAACCTCCGCGAGCTGGCCCGCCCCATGGCGGCGCTCTACATCGGCGGCATGGGCGCCAAGGGCCGCAACTTCTACAACTCGCTCACCCGCCGCTACGGATACGAGAAGGAGGCGGAGGAGATCCAGGAGCTCTACCTCGCCGGCAAGAAGGACGAGGCGGCGGCGCTGGTACCCGGCGAGCTGCTCGAGAAGACCTCGCTCGTGGGCCCGCCCGGCTACATAAAAGAGCGCATCGCCGCCTACCGGGAGGCCGGTGTGACCGTGCTCAACGTCACCGCCATCGGCCCCGACGCCCTCCGGAGCATCGAGCAATTGAAGGAGTGGGCGGCGTGAGCCCGCAGAACCGGCGCCTCGTCCTGGCCCGACGTCCCGTGGGCATGGTCGACGAGGAGACATTCCGGCTCGAGGTGGCAGAAGTCCCCGAGCTCGCCGGCGGCGAGGCGCTGGTCAAGGTGAAGTGGCTGTCGATCGACCCCACCATCCGCACCTGGATGGACGACCGGCCCAGCTACCTCCCGCCCATCGGCGTGGGAGACGTGGTGCGCTCAGGTGGCATCGGCGAGGTGGTGGCGAGCCGCACCGACCGCCTCGCCGTGGGCGACGTGGTGTACGGGCTCACCGGATGGCAGGAGTACATCGTCGCCTCGACGTCGGATCTCATGCAGGTGGTGCCGCCCGGCATCGACCCCGGCGCCGCCCTCAACGTCTACGGCGTCAACGGCATGACCGCCTACTTCGGGCTCCTCGAGGTGGGCCGGCTGCAGGAGGGCGACACCGTGGTGGTGTCGGGGGCGGCCGGGGCGACCGGCTCGCTCGCCGGGCAGATCGCAAAACTGAAGGGCGCCGCCAGGGTGGTGGGCATCGCCGGCACGGCCGAGAAGTGCGCCTGGATCACCGAGTCCCTCGGCTTCGACGCCGCCGTCGACTACCGCCACGAGGACGTGGCCAAGGCCCTGCACAGGCACTGCCCCGAAGGCATCGACCTGTACTTCGACAACGTGGGCGGGGAGATCCTCGACATCTGCCTGGGCCAGCTGGCCATGCGAGGACGGGTCGTGCTGTGCGGGGCCATCTCGCTCTACAACGCCACCGAGCGCCCGGCGGGGCCGGCCAACGTCGTGAACCTGATCCCTCGACGCGGCCGCATGGAGGGCTTCATCGTCTTCGACTATCTGGAGCGCTACCCGTCGGCGCAACTGGAGCTGGCCGGGTGGCTGGCCGAGGGGAGGATCATGCATGCCGAGCACGTCGTGCACGGCCTCGAACGCGCCCCCGAGGCGCTCAACATGCTCTTCACCGGCGCCAACACCGGCAAGGTGCTCGTCGAGCTCTAGGCCGACGGCGCGGGTGCAGCCTGCTCCTCGAACCAGTCCCAGTGCCACGGGGTGACGGTCTCGAACGGCCCGGCGAAAACCGTCCTCAGGTCGTCGCGCCTTCGTGATTCGAGAACGGGCCACAGCGCCTCGGCTACACGGAGCGGGTCACCGTCCAGGTAACAGACCGTGATCCGGTGACGGCCGGGCCGCCATCGCCCGAGACCGTCCTCCCGCGCCGCGAACATCCACACCCCCGCCACGCCGTCGACAGTGATCAACGCCTGCTGGTCGTCCGGCCGGCGCCAGAGGTCGGCGTCTCCCCCATCGTCCGAGACCGCCTCTTCGACCATCACGTACACCCCGGTGTTCGGCCGGTAGGGCACGGCGGCGGCGGAAACCTGCACTCGAGGGGCGGCGGCGGCGCCCAGCACATCGAAGGGACCCGACAGACGGGATCGGCGCGCTTCGAAGAAGCGGTCTTGTCGGTGCAGCTCCTCGGCCAGGGCGGCGAACGCCCGGAGCGTCTCGGTCACCGGCTCGGTCATCAGATACAACGTCACGTAATGGATGGGCGCCAGGCGCTCGCCGTCGACAGCCCGCAGCGCCCGGCACGCCGGGGTCGACACCCAGCGCTGGCCCCAGGCGATGCCGGGAACGGGCAGCTGCTCGGGAAGGTGGTCGAGCTGGTGCCAGGCGTTGTAGGCGACGTGGGCGCCCGGATCAGTGATCTCCGTGAATGAGAAGAACCCGATGCGGATCTTGTCGCCGGTTCCGCTCGCGGTCGGCGGCTCTGGGTGCTGCACAGAGGACAACTTCACCACGGCCCCAGCTCCGAGTGCGACTCAACCGCCGCCTTCGGGGTACACCACCGGAGCGATGATGGCCCGGCCATGACGGTGACGACTCGGCGCCGGCTCCTTCTCTTGGCGCTGTTCATGACAGCGGCGAGCTGCGGAGGGCCTGCCGCCACGCACCATCACGCCGCCACGGCGACCACATCGACCACGACCACCACGGCGGCGCCGGCGGCCTCGGACTGGACGACCTACGGCGGCAGCAACCTGCGCACGTCCGCCGACACCACAGAGGCGAACCTGCGCGCGTCCCCGACACCGGCGTGGACCTCACCCCACCTCGACGGCGCCGTCTACGGCGAGCCCCTCGTCTTCCGCGGCCAGGTGGTCGTCGCCACCGAAGCCGACACGGTGTACGGGCTGTCCGCTTCGACCGGTGCCATCACCTGGTCCCGCCATCTGGGCGCGGCCGTGCCGGCGGGAGCCCTGCCCTGCGGCGACATCTCCCCGACCGTCGGCGTGACCTCGACCATGACGATCGACCCGGGCAGCGCCACCCTGTTCGTGTCGGCGGCGCTGTGGAACGGCAGCGCCGTCACGCACCAGCTCTTCGCCATCGACCTCTCCTCCCACGCCGTGCGCTGGAGCCGCGACCTGGACCAGCCCGGTTGGTCGGCGGCTGCCCAGCTGCAGCGGGCCGGGTTGGCCCTCGACAACGGCGACGTGCTCGTCGGATTCGGCGGGAACTACGGCGACTGCGGGAATTACCACGGGTGGGTGATCGGCGTGCCCGAGAGCGGCAGCGGAGCGCAGCTCACCTACAAGGTTCCGAGCGCCAACGAGGGGGCCGTCTGGGCTCCGGCCGGCCCGGCCACGGACGCCTCCGGCGACGTGTTCGTCTCCGCCGGCAACGGCGCCGCCGGACAGGGCCAGGCCTTCGACCACGGCAACGCCGTCATCGAGCTCTCCCCCGCCCTGGCCGAAAAGCAGTACTGGGCGCCGTCCAACTGGGCGCAGCTCAACCGTGAGGACCTCGACCTCGGATCGACCACCCCCGTGCAGGTGGGCAACGGGCAGCTGTTCATCGTCGGCAAGGGCGGCACCGGGTATCTGCTCACCGCGGCGTCCCTGGGCGGCGTGGGAGGGGCGGCGGCCAGTGTGCCCCTGTGCAACTCGCGCGGTGCCACCGCCTACGGCGCGTCGGAGCTGTACGTGGTGTGCTCGGACTCGGGCACCATCGACCAGGTGCAGGTGGGGCCGGGCGCGCTGCGGCGGGGCTGGACGTGGGCGTCCCCGGGTGGCGGTGCCAGCTCTCCCACCCTGGCTCGAGGGGCGTTGTGGGTGGCCGACCGGGCCGACCAGAGGTTGTACGGCGTCGACCCGGCCTCGGGCACCACCCGCTGGTCGCTACCCCTCGACACCGGCCCGCCACCCACCTTCGCCGGGGTGAGCGCAGGAGACGGGCTGCTCGTGGTGGGTGGATCTGCGGCGGTGGAAGCCTTCCACTGAGCGAGCAGAATGGGGACATGGCACAACGCGGCGGACTGAACAGCTTCGAGACGAGATCCACCCTCGAGACCGGGGGGCGGCGTCTCGACGTCCACCGCCTCGGGGCCCTGGCCGACCGCTTCGAGGTGGAGGCACTCCCCTACTCGATGAAGGTGCTCCTCGAGAACCTGCTGCGC
>DMNK01000156.1:0-1336 GCA_003453695.1 Acidimicrobiaceae bacterium
CTGGCGGACCATGCCGAGATAGGCGTTGTTCAAGATGGCGACCTTCACCGGGATGCGTTCCGCCGAAGCGGTGACGAGTTCCTGCGCCGTCATCTGGAAGCAGCCGTCGCCGTCGATGGCCCACACCATCTTGTCGGGACGGCCCACCTTGGCACCGATGGCAGCAGGGACGGCGAAGCCCATGGTGCCGGCCCCGCCCGAGTTGACCCAGGTGTAGGGATGGTCGAAGCGCCAGTACTGCGACGCCCACATCTGATGCTGGCCGACACCGGCAACGACGATGGTGTCGTCGGGCGTGACGTCGCGCAGGGACTCGACCACGTACTGGGGCTTGAGCGCACCGCCGTCCTCCTGGTGGTAGGTGAGCGGGTAACGCTCCTGCCAGGCCCGGATCTGCCCCATCCACGGAGCGAGGTCCGGACGCTCCCCCGACATGGTCCCGTTCCGGGCCGACCCACCGGCACCGAGCCCGAGTGAATGGAGGGCGGTCAACAGCTCTTCGATCACGAGCCGGCAATCGCCGGCGATGGCCACGTCGGCACGGCGAACCTTGCCGAGCTCAGCCGGGTCGATGTCCACGTGCACGACCTTGGCGCCGGGGGCGAAGGTCGACACCTTGCCCGTCACGCGGTCGTCGAAGCGGCTGCCCAGGGCGAGGAGGAGATCGGCGTGCTGCATGGCGGTGACGGCCGTGTAGTTGCCGTGCATGCCCGGCATGCCCAGGCACAGGGGGTGCGAGTCGGGGAAGGCGCCCCGGGCCATGAGGGTGGTCACGACGGGGATGCCGGTCCGCTCGGCCAGCTCCCGAAGCACCTCGGCTGCTCGCGCCTTCAAGATCCCACCGCCGGCGTAGATGACCGGGCGCTCGGCGCGGAGGATGAGCTCGGCAGCGGCCAGCACCAGCTCGGGGTCTCCCGACGTCCGGGGGTGGTAGCCGGGCAGGTCCAGCTCGTCCAGCGAGGTGGGCCAGTACCACTCCATCTGGGCGTTGGACACGTCCTTGGGCACGTCGACCAGCACCGGCCCGGGTCGGCCGGTCGTGGCGACGTGGAAGGCCTCGGAGACGATGCGCGGGATGTCCTGGGCGTCGGTCACCAGCCAGTTGTGCTTGGTGATGTCCATGGTCACCCCGGTGATCGGGCACTCCTGGAAGGCGTCGGTCCCGATGGCGGTGGTGGGCACCTGGCCGGTCACCACCACCAGCGGGATGGAGTCCATGGCGGCGTCGGCCAGAGGGGTGACGATGTTGGTGGCCCCGGGACCACTGGTGACCATGGCGACCCCCGGCCGGCCCGTCACATGGGCATAGCCCTCTGCGGCGTGGCCGGCGCCCTGC
>DMNK01000156.1:1564-1718 GCA_003453695.1 Acidimicrobiaceae bacterium
TGCATCTCGAGGCTCTTGATCAAGGCCTGTGCTCCGGTGAGTTGCATGGCGTCCTCGCTGGCTCTTCTGTCTCTCGGTTGGTCGGTTCGGTGGTCGGTCGGTCTGCGATTGCCGGCCGGTTCTGTCGGGCGCCCGGGCAACTGCGACCGGCTGG
>DMNK01000156.1:1929-2174 GCA_003453695.1 Acidimicrobiaceae bacterium
GACCTCCCGGCTGGGAGGTCGTGGGCGCACGTGACCGCGAAGCGGCAGCGTGCGCTAGGTCAGGACTACGAGAAGGGTGGTCGTCGGGCGGCTCATGAGTCCGTCAAGGATGCCACGGACGCGTGGTCAGGGCAACCCGTCACCTATGGCGCCGTGGCCGGTCGGTGCCTTCGCCCTGCGGGCCGGGCCGGGACCGGGTTGGCCCGGCTTTGGTCGGCGCCCATAGGTTGGGCGACACAGGCGGC
>DMNK01000156.1:2357-14597 GCA_003453695.1 Acidimicrobiaceae bacterium
CAGCCCCCCCCCCGCCGAGTCCCGAGTGCAGAGGTTGCGAGATCAGCCCATGGACGAGATCACGAGACGGCGGGCGTCCTCCTTCGGGCCCGTGGCCGACACCTACGCCCGGGTGCGACCCGGCTATCCGCCCGAGGCCATCGCCTGGCTGCTTCCGGCGAACGCCGGTCGGGTGCTCGACATGGGAGCCGGGACGGGGGCACTGAGCCAGGGGCTGCTGGACTGCGGGCTCGACGTCGTCGCCGTGGAGCCCGATCCCCAGATGCGGCGGGTGCTCGAGGATCGGCTTCCCGGCGTCGACGTGCGAGCCGGGCGCGCCGAGGAGCTCCCGCTCGAGACGGGCGAGGTCGACGCCGTCCTGGGCGGCCAGATGTGGCACTGGGTGGAGGCAGAGGAAGCGACTACAGAGGTGGCCCGGGTCCTCCGGCCCGGGGGCACGCTCGGCTTGCTGTGGAACCTGCGCGACGAGCGGGTGCCCTGGATGGCGGCGCTCGGAGAGCTCGTCCCCGGCGAGGACCGGAGCGGGTCTGCCGCCCTGCGGGTGCGACTCCCGGCGGGATCGCCGTTCGACGGTGGTGCCGCCCGCCAATTCCCGTGGCATCAGGAGCTGGCGCCCGCCGACGTGGTCGACCTCATGGCCACCCGAAGCCGGGTCCAGGTGCTGAGCGAACCCGAACGGCGGAAGGTGCTGGCCCGAGTCGCCGAGCTCACCCGTACCCATCCGGGTCTCGCCGGCCGGCCCGTCGTCGACGTGCCCTACGTCACGAGCTGTTTCCGGGCCGTGCGCCGGCCGACGTAGACGTCAGGGCTCGGTGACCGCTCCCTGGTCTGCGCCGGTGACGAGCCGGGCGTACTTGGCCAGGACCCCGGTGGTGTAGCGGGGCTCGGGCTGCTTCCAGTCCCGGCGGCGGCGCGACAGCTCGGCGTCGTCCACGACGACGTCGATGGTCGCCGTGGGCACGTCGATGACGATTCGGTCCCCGTCGGCGAGGAAAGCGATCGGGCCGCCGTCCACCGCCTCCGGAGCGACGTGGCCAACGCAGTAGCCGTGGGTGCCGCCCGAGAACCGGCCATCGGTCACGAGGGCGCAGTCGCCGCCTCTCCCGGCTCCTTTCATGGCGCCGGTGACGGCCAGCATCTCCCGCATGCCGGGCCCGCCCTTGGGGCCCTCGTAGCGGATGACGACGACCGTCCCCGGGTCGATCGAGCCGGCCAGGATGGCGTCGAGCGCCGCCTCCTCCCCGTCGAAGACCCGGGCCGTCCCCTCGAAGCGGAGCTGGTCGATACCCGCCACCTTGACGACGGCGCCCTTGGGAGCCAGCGTCCCGGTGAGCACGGCGATGCCGCCTCGATCGTGGATCGGTGAAGCCAGTGGGTGGACGACCGTGCCGTCAGGGGGCGGCGGGTCCAGGGCGGCCAGGTTCTCGCCGACGGTCCGGCCCGTCACGGTGAGGCAGTCTCCGTGCAGCAGCCCGGCCTCCAGCAGCTCCCGCATCACCACGGGCAGTCCCCCCACGCGGTCGACGTCGACCATGTGGAACCGGCCGTGCGGCTTGGTGTCGGCGATGTGGGGAACCCGGGCCCCGACGCGGTTGAAGTCGTCGAGGACCAGCTCGACGCGCGCCTCTCGGGCGATGGCCATGAGATGCAGCACGGCGTTGGTCGAGCCTCCGAGGGCCATCACCACGGCGATGGCGTTCTCGAACGCCTCCTTGGTCATGATCTGCCTGGGACGGATGCCCCGGCGCAGGAGATCGACGACGGCTCGTCCCGACTCCTCGGCGAACTGGGCGCGCCGGGTGTCGACGGCCGGCGGTGAGGCCGAGCCCGGGAGCGACATGCCCAGTGCCTCGGCGACCGAGGCCATGGTGTTGGCTGTGAACATCCCCGCGCACGAGCCTGCGGTCGGACAGGCGTTGTGCTCGATGAGCGACAACTCGGCGTCGCTCAGCGCGCCGGTGGCGTGCGCTCCCACTGCCTCGAAGACGCTCACGATGTCGAGCACCTGGTCGCCGGCGTGGCCGGGAAGGATGGAGCCCCCGTACAGGAACACCGACGACAGGTCGAGCCGCGCCGCCGCCATGAGCATGCCCGGCAGCGACTTGTCACAGCCAGCCAGGGTGACCATGGCGTCGAAGCGCTCGGCGTGCATCATGGTCTCGACCGAGTCGGCGATGATCTCGCGCGAGACGAGCGACGCCCGCATGCCTTCGTGGCCCATCGAGATCCCGTCGGACACGGCGATGGTCACGAACTCGACCGGGAAGCCACCCGCCTCCCGCACCCCGGCCTTGGCCTGGTCGGCCAGGCCGGCGAGGGGGAGGTTGCACGGGGTCACCTCGTTCCACGACGAGGCCACGCCCACCTGCGGCTTGTCCCAGTCGTCGTCGGTCATACCGATGGCGCGCAGCATGGCCCGCGCCGGGGCGCGGGCGGGCCCTTCGGTGACCTCGTAGCTGCGGATCTTCATGCCGTGGGGCCCGGGCGTGGTTCCGGGCCCACCGGATGGCGACATGCGGGAAAGACTACGGCCCGTCCTCGGGTGGAGGAACCGGCGGCTCTCCGGGTGGCGGGGGCGGGACCCACTCCCAGTGCCCCGGACCACCTCGCAGCTCGTAGCCCTCGTACGTCTTGAGCTGATGGTGGAAGCGACACAGCCGGGCCAGGTTCCACAGCGCCGTCGGCCCGCCTTTGGAGAAGGGCACCTGCCAGTGGTCGATCTCGAGACTGAGCGTGACGTCGCACCCGGGAACGACACAGGTGCGGTCCCTCGCCTCGAGAGCCGTCTCGACGTGTGCCGGAACGGTGCGGCCGAGATGGCACGCCGTCGTCACGTCCACGCCGTTGGTGATGACGAGCTTGCCCATGGCGTCGCCCACCACGTTCTCGATGACCTTGAGCGGCACCGGGCCCACACCGGGCACCTCGCACAGCTCACCGGGCTCGAGCTGGCCACGGCGAAGCGCCTCCAGGCTCACGTGGTACACGACCCCCGGGGTCCGCCGCCTCCCGCCGGTGAGGCCGTGAAAGGTGTCGTAGCGGACGTCACCGGTCACGAGGGCGACCAGGGCGTCGGACTCGTAGGCCGAGGCACCTTCCTCGGCCGTCCCCGCCAACACCGCCTCTTGGGCCACGAAGCTGGCTCGGGCCCGCACCGCGGCGAGGACCTCGGCGCCGGCGTCGGGGGTCATCCGGGTGTGCAGGTGGAAGGCACCCTCGGGATCGAGCCAGTGCCGGAGGAAGCGTCCCTTTCGTATGGCGGCGTTCCGCTCCGCCTCGTCGGTGGCGGCGGCCTTGATGAGCCGGGCTCGATACTGCAGGCCCTTCAGGCTCAGGTAGCCGGCCATCTCGATCAGGTCGGCTTCGGAAGCCGGGTCGACGCTGGCAGCGGCGGCGATCTCGTGCACCTGCGGGACCGACAGCGTTCCTCGACGCAGAGCGTCAGCGGTGGCGGGCAGGTCGGGCAGGCGTTTGGCGGTCTTCAGCGCCGAGATCGCCTCGCCCACCGACGTCTTGGTCTTCTGGGCCAGCCAGTCGGCAGCCGAGCGGTGCCCTTCCTGCTTCCAGGTCATGCACGTCTCGACGCGCCGCGCGAAGGCGAGCTGGCCGGCGGCGACGGGGCGCGCCAGCTTGACGAAGCGTTCCAGGATGAGCCCGGCGTCCTCTCCGCTCACGCATTCGGGATCGACGCCGGCCAGAACCGCCTGGACGACCTCGATGGCATGGTCGAGCCGGGCCAGCGCGCTTTGTTCGGTGGAGGTGTCTACAACGGACGGCAGTGCCATGCCGTGAAGATGGCACAGGGGTGTGACAGCGCCAGCGGTGGTCGGGAGGTCAGCCCCGCAGACGCTGGAGCTCGGCCACGACCGTCTTGCCGTCCGCCTTCCCCTTGGTCACCTTCATGACCTGGCCGATGAAGAACTGCGCCAGCTTGTCCTCGCCGTGTCGGTACCGTTCCCACTCGTTCGGGTGCGCCCCCACGACGACGGCCACGGCTCCAGCCAGGGAGTCGGCGCCCAGGGCCTCGAAGCCCCGGCGCCGGGCGATGTCGACGGGATCTCCGCCGCGTTCGAGCAGCTCGGCCAGCACCGCCTTGGCCTGGGTGGCCGTCACCTGGCCCCGCTCCTCCATCTCGAGCAGCGACACGTAGGCGCGCCGGTCGAGCCCCCGGGCCCGGTGGGGATCCGCCGATGCCTCGTTGGCGGTGCGGGCCAGGGCGAGGCTGGGCGCCACGCCGTCCTCGGCCGCCGACGTGACGAGCTCGTCCAGCCCGTGCTCCACCACGGTGGCGATCTGGTCCTCCTGGGCGGCGGTGGGCGGCGCCCCCGGGTCCCACGGCGCCCCCGGCGCCGCCGGGGCGCCCAGCAGCTGGCGCAGACGGGCCCGGCGCTCGGCGGGCAGGGGCGGGAGAGCCGAGGCCACGTCCGTCTGCCACTGCGGGTCGGGGGCGACGGGGACCAGGTCGGGCTCCGGGAAGTAGCGGTAGTCGAAGGCCTCCTCCTTCGACCGCAGCGCCACGGTGCGGCTCTCCTTCTCGTCCCAGTGCCGGGTCTGCTGGACCACCGCCTCCCCGGACTCGAGCACCTCGGCCTGTCGGGCCGCCTCGTAGTCGATGGCGCGCACCAGTGACCGCAGCGAGTTCAGGTTCTTGATCTCACAGCGCGTGCCGAGATCGGCCGAGCCCGCCGCCCGGACCGACACGTTGGCGTCGACGCGCATCGACCCCTCCTCCATGCGGCCGTCGGAGGCGTCGGTGGCGACGAGGATCGAGCGGAGCTCGGCCACATAGGTGCGGGCCTGCGCCGCCGATCGCAGGTCGGGGGCGGAGACGATCTCGACCAGCGGCACCCCGGCCCGGTTGTAGTCCACCAGCGCGTACTCGGCGTCGTGGATCCGCCCTCCCCCGCCGACATGGGTCGTCTTCCCCGTGTCCTCTTCCAGATGGGCCCGGACCACGCCGACGCGGTATCCGTCGGGCAGCTCGAGAAAGCCGCCGACATTGATCGGCTCGTCGTACTGCGAGATCTGGTAGTCCTTGGGCATGTCGGGATAGAAGTAGTTCTTGCGATGGAAGGTCGACGGCCTGATCTCGCAGTGCAGGGCCAGGCCGATGCGCATGGCCAGCTCGACGGCCTTCGAGTTGAGGACCGGCAACGAGCCGGGCAGTCCCAGGCACACCGGGCACACGTTGGTGTTGGGCTCGTCGCCGAAGGCGTTGCGGCAGCCGCAGAAGAGCTTGGTCTCGGTGCGGAGCTCGCAGTGGACCTCGAGGCCGATGACCGGCTCGTAGCCACGGGCAGTCGCCGGCTGGCTCTCCCGGGCCGTCACGACGGCTCCGACGAACCGCCGAGCAGGGCACGGTCGGCGAGGCGGGGCTGGCCCAGCGGCGGCGCCGCCGCCTCCAGGACGGCACCGACGCGCACCACCATCGGCTCGCCCAGGGCGGGAGCGAGGACCTGCACGCCGATGGGCAGTCCGGCGTCGTCGCTCCCGAAGGGCACGCTGATGGCGGGATCCCCGGACAGGTTGGACGGCACCGAGAACACGTCGGACAGGTACATGGCCCATGGGTCTTGCACCCGGTCGCCGATGGCGAAGGCGGTCGTGGGGGTGGTGGCGCCGAGCAAGGCGTCGACCTGCTCGTAGGTGCGCCGGAAGGCGTCGATGATGAGCGTCCGGACCTTCTGCGCCTGGCCGTAGTAGGCGTCGTAGTAGCCGGCCGACAGCGCGTAGGTGCCGAGCATGACCCGTCGCGTCACCTCGGCCCCGAAGCCGGCCGCCCGAGTGGCGGCGTTCATGGACTCGACGTCGGGTGCGTCGACGCGCAGCCCGTAGCGGACGCCGTCGTAGCGGGCCAGGTTCGACGACGCCTCGGCCGGCGCCAGCAGGTAGTAGGCGGGCAGGGCGTGGCGGACCTCGGGGATCGAGCACTCCTCGATGACCGCCCCGGCGCCCGCCAGCGCCTCGGCGGCGGCGGAGACGGCGGCGCGCACCGCCGGCTCGGCGTCCTCGTACAGCTCGCGCACCACCCCGACGCGACACCCGTCCACCCCGTCGCCCACCACCGTCGCCGTGCGCGGCGCGGGGCGATCGAGCGAAGTGGAGTCCATGGGATCGTGGCCGCCGATCACGTCGAAGAGGAGCGCCGCGTCCGACACGGTGCGGGCGAAGGGCCCGATCTGGTCGAGCGAACTGGCGAAGGCGACCAGCCCGTAACGGGACACGGTCCCGTACGTCGGCTTCATCCCGACCACGCCGCACAGCGCCGCCGGTTGGCGGATCGACCCGCCCGTGTCGGAACCGAGCCCGATGGGCGCCAGCCCGGCCGCCACCGCCGCCGCCGAACCGCCCGACGACCCTCCCGGCACCCGCGACGGGTCGTGGGGATTGCGAGTGGGCCCGAAGGCCGAGTTCTCGGTCGAGGACCCCATGGCGAACTCGTCCAAGTTCGTCTTCCCGATCACGACGGCACCGGCCGCCGTCAGCCGCTCGACGACAGTGGCGTCGTAGGGCGGGTGCCAGTGCTCGAGGATGCGCGACGAACAGGTGGTGCGCACGCCGCGCGTGCACATGTTGTCCTTGACGGCGACCGGCACACCGGCGAGCGGGCCCGGGTCGCGGCCCGCTGCCACCACGGTGTCGACGGCAGCGGCGGCGGCCACCGCCCCGTCGTTCAGCACCGTGACGAAAGCGTGCAGCTCGGGATCGATGCGCGCCACGGCGTCGAGATGGCGCTCCACCACCTCCACGGCGGAACGCTCGCCGGCCCGCACCTGCGCCGAGAGCAGCGACGCCGGCCCCGATGTCACAGGGGCTCCCCCAAGATGCGCGGGACGCGGAAGCGCCCGTCCTCGGCGGCGGGAGCTTCGGCGAGCACGACGGCACGGTCGAGACAGGGCCACACCTCGTCGCGCCGTAGCACGTTGCGAAGCGGCAGCGGGTGCGAGGTGGGGTGCACCCCCTCGGTGTCGAGGGCGGCCACGGCGGCGGCGTGCTCGAGGACGTCGGCCAGCTGCTCGGCGTAGCGCTCGAGCTCCTCCTCCGACAGCTGGATGCGTGCCAGGCGCGCCACGTAGGCGGCGTCCTCGCGGGTGAGCCGCTCGGCCACGTTCAGGTCCCGGCCGGCTCGGCCGTCGCTCTGCCCGTGGTCCCCAGTGCCGGCGCCCCATGTGCACGGCCGGCGAACACCTCGGCCAGGAACGACACGGTGCGGCTCTCGATGAGCGGGGCGTCGTGGTCCAACGTCGCCACGTGGTAGCTACGCTCCAACCAGACCCGCTCGACCGGGCCCGACACACGGGCGGCGAGCAGGTCACCCGAGGAGCTCGGGACGACGTGGTCGTTGCGGCTGGAGAAGAGGAGCACCGGGCACGAGATGGAAGCCAGGCCGGCCGCCACCTCGTCCACGCCTTCGAACAGCGACAGCGCCGCTTCGAGCGGCGAGCCCGCGTAGGAGAGCTCGACACCGCCCTCCCGGGCGATGTCCGACCCGATGCCCGGCGCCACGTCCGTCCCCGACGCGAGAAGCCCGCGCAGGACGTCCCGGTAGCTCTCGGCCGGAGGCTCGACCATGGGGTTCACGAGCACCAGGGCCGTGATCTCGGGACGCCGTTCCGCCAGCCGGCAGGCCAGGGTGCCGCCCATGGACAGTGCGGCGACGGCCACCCGGCGGCAGCGGGCGGCCAGCCCCTCGTAGGCCTCGTCAGCGGCCCGGGCCCAATCGGCGAAACGGGTGGGGACCATGTCCTCGAGGGCCGTCCCGTGCCCGGGGAGGAGCGGCAATTCGACCGAGTACCCGGCGTCCGCCACTGCTTCGGCCAGGGGGCGCAGGGACTGGGGATTGCCCGTGAAGCCGTGCAGGACGAGGACGCCGTCGTCTCCGCCCGTGCGTGCCATGGGCTCGGCACCAGGAATGACGGGTGCGGTCACGCGCCGCATGCTACCGGCAGGCCGCGAACGCGGCGTTGCCGGTATGGTGAGCGCGCCACGCCTCCCGGACGTGCACATGAAGAGCACAGGATGCGCACGGCAGGGGACGGCGACAGCAGCATGGGACGAGAGCAGCACGGGACGAGACAGGAGGAGCGACCCACATGGCCACATACCCGTTCCTGAGCGACGAGTGGGTGACCGAGGCTCGCAAGATCCGGGGGGAGTACGAGGGGAAGGCAGGCTCCATCCCCCACCAGATGCGCATGAACCTGGTCATCACCGACGTCCCCTTCTCGGAGTCGTCCATCGACGCCCACATGGACTCGAGCGAAGGTCAGCTCAAATTGGAGCTGGGCCACATCGACCCCGTCGACTTGAAGGTCACGCTCGACTACCTGACGGCCAAGTCCATCCTCGTGGAGGGGAACCCCCAGGTGGGCATGCAGGCCTTCATGGCCGGGAAGATCCGGGTGGAGGGGGACATGGCCAAGCTGATGGCCATGCAGGCCACCCCACCGGACCCCACCGCCCAGGAAGTGGCGGCGCGCCTGCGCTCGATCACGGCCTGACCCCGTCGGGGCCGGGCTCGGAGGTCGACGACACACCGACGCCGAGGTCGTCGCTCTTCGCCACCGCCGCCGGCGCCGGCGCCGGCAGTTCCGCCTCCACCGGGGCGACCATCTCGGCAGCCCGCATTCCGGACGGCGTCCGTACCGTCGATCGCGTCATGGTGGCCGCCGCCACGCCCACCAGGGCCACCGCTCCCCCCACCAGGAAGGCCTCGTGGAAGGAGGCCAGTAGGCGGGCCGGTCCATGCTGTCCCCGCGCCGCCGCCGCTTGCACGGTCTGCATGACCTGGATGCCCGCCACCGCTCCCAGCTGGGCCGTGAGCTGCTGAGCGGCACTGGCGGCCCCCAGGTCCTCGGGCCGGAACTCGTTGGCGGCGGAAGCAGACAGCGGCGGCTGGCCCACGCCCAGGCCGATTCCGGACAGCACCAGGGCCACCTCCACCAGGGCGAGCCCCGTCGACGGGCTGGTCAGCGCGAACACCCCCATGGAGACGACGACGGCGCTCGTGCCCACGATGGCGGAGGTGCGTTCACCGATCCGCACGGTCACGTAGCCGGCCACCGGCGCCACCAGCGAGAAGGTGAGCGGGCGGGGAAGGGACAGGAACCCGACCGCCGACTGGCGGTGGGCGAACCCGAAGACGTCCTCCAAGAAGAGCGGGACGAGGAAGAAGGCCCCGAGGTACGCGAAGTTGGCCATCGCCTGGGCGGCGATGGGGAAGACGAAGTTGCGCCGGCGCAGGTAGTCGAGGGGGAACACCGGTTCCGCCGCTCTGCGCTCAGCCGCCACGAAGACCCAGGCGGCCAGCACCGACACCGCGAACGCCGACAGCACGCCGGGGCTGGTCCAGCCCCACTCCGGGCCCCGGTTGAGTCCGAGGAGGAAGGCGCCCACCGCCGCCGCCACCGAGACGGCGCCCGCCCAGTCGAGCTGGAGCTCGCCTCGGGCCAGCTCCCTGCGCCCGGCCGCCCTGGCGGGCAACACCGACAGCGCCATCGCCGCCGAGAGCACGAGCAAGGGGATCTGCAGCACGAACACCCAGCGCCAGCCGAAGACCTGGATCACGGGCCCTCCCAGCGCGACGCCGAGCACGGGCCCACCGGCGCCCACCAGCGACCAGAACCCGAGCGCCTTCACCCGCTCGCCCTTGTCGAACACCGAGAGGACCATGGCCATCGACGAGGCGCCGATGGACGCACCGACGAGCCCGCCCATGGTGCGGGCGAAGATCAGCACCCCGACGGTGGGAGCGGAGGCGGACAGGGCGGCCACCAGCGCCTCCAGGCACAGCCCGGCCAGGAAGAGGCGGCGATGTCCGAACAGGTCGCTGGCCTTGCCCACGACGGGGGCCATGACGGCGAAGGCCAGGAGCGGGCCCGTCACCACCCATGTCACCGTGGCCACGGAGGTGTGCAGGCCCCGCGCCACCTGCGGCAGGGCCACGACGAACACGGTGAAGAGGAGGTTGGTGGAGAGCAGGCCCGACAACGACACCCACAGGACCCACCACGGATAGCGCCGGCCGCGCCGGGCTCGCTCCCCGAGCGCCCGCACCGCCCGGCCTAGCTTCCGGCTCGTTCGGCTCCCGCGGTGCCGCCCACCAGGTCGCCCACAGCCTGGGCCAGCTCGGCCACCGTCCAGCGCTCCGGGCGTTCGATCGTGGCCGTCATGGTCCAGGGTTGGAACAGCCGCACTGTGCCGCCCTGGACGAAGAACACCTGGCCGTTCAAGGGGCAGTCCTCGGTGGCCAGGTAGGCGACGAGCGGCGACACATTGGCCGGGTTCCAGATGTCGAAGGTGCCGGGATCGGTGGGCGCCTTGACGATGTCGCCCAGTCCCGGGGTCTGCTCGGTCATGCGGGTGCGCGCCGCGGGGGCGATGGCGTTGACGCGCACGCCGTAGCGCTCGAGCTCCTTGGCGGCGATCACGGTGAAGGCGGCGATGCCCGCCTTGGCGGCGCCGTAGTTGGTCTGCCCGGGGTTGCCGAGCAACCCCGAGGTGGACGAGGTGTTGACCACCGAGGCGCGCACCTCGTGTCCGTCCTTGACGCGTTCGCGCCAATACGCCGCCGCGTGCCTGGTGGGCAGGAAGTGCCCCTTCAAGTGCACGTGGATGACCGAGTCCCACTCCTCCTCGGCCATGTTCACGAGCATCTTGTCGCGCAGTATCCCGGCGTTGTTGACGAGCACGTGCAGGTCGCCGAAGGCCTCCACGGCGGCCTCGACGAGCCGGCGGCCGCCGTCCCAGTCGGCGACGTCCTCGGCATTGGACACGGCCTCTCCGCCCATGGAGCGGATCTCGTCCACGACCTGCTCGGCTGCGGTCCGGTCGTCACCCGAGCCGTCGACGGCTCCCCCCAGGTCGTTCACGACCACCTTGGCGCCCTCGGCGGCGAAGAGCAGGGCGTGCTCGCGTCCGATCCCACGCCCAGCCCCCGTGACGATGGCCACCCGGCCGTCGAGCGCACCGGCACCCATGGTTCTCCCCTTTCCAGGGCCTCGGCCTCCCTGGCCTCGGCTTCCATGGCCTCGGCTTGTGCGGCCTCGGCCGGCAACGTTGACAGGGCCGCCCAGGAAGGGTCAAGCGGAGCGCAAGGGCCGGACAACGCGCCGCACCTCGGCGCGGTCCCCGGCCACGAGCAGGTACTCGACGTTGTGCAGCCGTCCCACCCTGCCCACCCGCTCTCCCGCCGGGTTGTGGATGCCGATGCGGGCACCCACGTAGCGCGCCGACGGATAGGCGAGCACCTCGACGTGGCCGCGCACGGTGCACATGTCGACCAGCTCGCCGAGCGTGAGGAACGACTCGTCGTTGTAGGACAGCACGAGCAGCCCCGCCCGCACGTCCGCCACCACGGCGGCCAGCGCCTCGGGCATGGTGCGTCGCGAGTTGAACACGCTGCGCGTGCCCTGGCGCAGGTCGACGCGTTTGCACGCCACGCCGTAGAACTCCGGCGCGTCCCAGGCGACGATGGTCTCCCACACATGGTAGTTGGCGTCGTAGCGGTGCTGGTTGTAGGGCGGGTCCAGATAGGCGAGATCGAACTCCCCCACCGACGCCGCCAGGTCGCAGGCATCTCCGTGCACGGCGCGCCCGGGGCCGTCCAGGAGCTCGGGAGCGCGCAGCTCCAGGTCCCGGTACGACCGTGGCGCCCACTCCTTGACGTAGGCCATCTGCAGCCCGGTGGTCGAGTCCACCCGGTCGGCAGCCTCCACGAGGCTCGTGAGCAGCAGCGGTTCGAGCTCGCTGCCGGCGTAGTGCCGGGCGATGGCGTCGCGCACGGCGTCGATTCGTGCCGCGTTGTGGGGTTGGAAGAAGCGCGACCGCACGCTGAAGGTGTCGGTGACGTATCCGGGCCGCCCCGGTTCGGCAGTCAGATGGGCCAGCGCCTCGGCCAAGGCGACCTGGTCCACCAGCCCGGCGTCGGTGGCCACGTAGCAGGCGGCGAAGGTCGAAGCGAAGCGGGTGGAGTCGACGGCGGTCACCTCGGCCCCCGCCCGTTTGAACGCCTGCGCCACCCGCGTGGTCCCGGTGAAGAGATCGAGGGCGCTCCGGGCGCCCGACGCCAGGAAGAGCTCGGTGAGCACGGGCACGAGCCGTCGCTTCGACCCGATGTACTTGATCACGGGGTCACGGGGCGGCCGCCTAGCGGGTCGGCCCTGTCGGCCCGGACGGCCGGGACGGCCCGGACCGCCGGGACCGCCGGGACGGCCCAAACGGCCCGGACGGCCCGGACGG
>DMNK01000156.1:14766-20117 GCA_003453695.1 Acidimicrobiaceae bacterium
CGGCCCGGACGGCCCGGACGGCGTGGAGGGCAGCTGCGCCCAGAACCACTCGACGGCCACCTCCGCCACCCGCTCGAGGGCGCCCGGTTCCTCGAAGAGGTGGCCCCCCCCCGCCACGACCTCGAGGCGCGCCTGGGGCAGCTTCTCGAGCGCCCACCGGTTTGCTTCGAGCACGGCGCTGTCCTCGGAGCCCACGACGAGAAGGGTGGGAGCGCGCACCGCCCGCAACACCGGCTCCGGAGCGAGATCGGGCCGTCCGCCGCGCGACACCACCGCGGCCACCGCGGAGCCCGGCCTGGCCGCCGTCACCAGGGCGGCGGCGGCGCCGGTGCTCGCCCCGAAGAGCCCTTGCGACAACGCCGACAGCGACCGGTCGGACGCCGCCCAGTCGGCGGCGGCCGACAACCGCTCGCCCAGGAGCCCGATGTCGAAGACCTTGGCGCGGTCGTCTGCCTCCTCGTCGGTCAAGAGGTCGAAGAGCAGGGTGCCCAGGCCGGCGTGGTTGAGGACCGACGCCACGGCCTGGTTGCGCGGGCTGCGCCGGGACGAACCGCTCCCGTGGGCGAACAGGACGAGACCGGCGGCCCCGGACGGCACGGTGAGCTCACCGGGGAGCCGCACCTCACCGGCAGCGGGCACCGCCACCGGCCGGGACTGCGCCTCGCCCCCGGTGCCGAGCAGGCGGCGCACCTCGTCGTCGGAGGTCTGGCGGAAGTCGTCGTACCACTGGCCGATGCCGAAGAAACGCTCGGAGACCTCCACGCACACCACGTCGTCGGCCACCGCCTGCAGGGCGCGCACGGCGGCCGGCGGCGCCACGGGGACGGCGAGCACCGCCCGCGACGCCCCCCGGGCGCGCACGACGGCGATGGCGGCGCGAGCCGTGGCCCCGGTGGCGAGCCCGTCGTCCACCACGACGGCGCTGCGCCCCCGCAGCTCGACGCCGGGCCGGCCCTGGCGATAGAGGGCCAGGCGGCGCTGCAGTTCCGCCCCTTCCCGGGTGGCGACGTCGTCCAGCACGGCGTCGGACACCTGCAGCTGGGACACGAGCTCGTCGTTCAGCACGCGCACGCCGCCCTCGCCCAGCGCGCCCATGGCCAGCTCGGGCTGGCGCGGGTAGCCGAGCTTGCGCACGACGAGCACGTCGAGGGGCGCTCCGAGCGCCTTCGCCACTTGGGCGGCCACCGGCACGCCGCCCCGTGCCATGCCCAGCACCACCGGCGAGTCGAGGCCGAGGGGCACCACGAGCTCGGCCAGGAGCCGTCCCGCTTCGGCCCGGTCCCGGAACCGCACGTCAGCCAGACCGCAACCGCCCGAGGCGCCGCATCCACCAGTCGGGATCGCGGGCGTGGGCGTGGAAGTGGTCGGGGATCTGCCGCATCACCTCGTCGGCCGACCACCGCCCGGCGCCGAGCACGGCGTCCGCGGCCTGCGCCAGCTGGTCCAGCATGTGCCGCCGTACCTGGTCGGGCGGGTCGACGGCGTGCTCCCGCCATACCACCATGGGCACGGCGCACACCTCGCACTCGGCCACCCAGCACACCTCGTCCTCGTGGTACCAGGTGGTGAGGCGCGCCGCCTCGCACAGCTCACACGCTCGCCCAGGCGCGCCACCCACCGTCCCTACTGCAGCGTCATGTCGACGGAGGACCCGGGCGGGACGGGCGTACCGGTGGACGGCGACGTCTGGACGACGCGACCCGATCCACGGCCCGAGATGTTGCCCGGCTGCAGCCCGGCGTTCTGCAGAGCCGTCAGCGCCTGCTGCAACGTGTCGCCCAACAGGTTGGGCACGGGCACCGGTGGTGGCCCCTGGGAGATCTGCACCACCACGGTGGTGCCTTGGGGCGCCTGGCCGGTCGGGCTCCAACTCACCACCTGACCGGAGGGCACCGTGGTGCTGTAGGTGTTCTGGCACTGCGCCTTCAGGCTCACCGCCTGCAGCGTGGTGGTGGCGCCCTGGCACGTCGAGCCGGTCAGCGAAGGGATCGTCTCGATGGGAGGACCCGACGACACCACCACGTGGACGGCTGAGCCGAGCGGTGCCCGGCCCTGCGGGCTCCAGTCGATCACCGCGCCGGAGACGACGGTGGTCGAGTTCTGCTGGGTGCACGCCGACCGGAGCTGGGCGGCGGCCAGCATCGAGGCGACCTGGGCGCACCCGCCGGTCACCGACGACAGCGACGGCACCGCCACCGGAGGCGGGCCCGACGACAGCACGACCTTGACCGTCGAACCCTCCTTGAGCACGGTGCCGGCGACAGGCGTCTCTCTGATCACGTCCCCGGTGGGCACCGTCACCGACGACCGGTGGCCGGCGACGGCCAGGGTGAAGTGGTCCCGGCGCAGGGCCTGACGGGCGGCTGTTTCGGTGTCGCCGGTGACCGCCGGCAGCCGGTGGGAGGCCACGAACAGCCCCGAGGCGCTGACACCGTAGGCAGCGGCCCCCACGAGGAGCAGGGCGGCCAGGACGACGAGGGCGATCTTGACCGGCGTCCGGCCCAAGAAGCCCGCCACCCGGCGGCGCGCCGGCTCTGCTTTCGGGCCGCGGGCCGCGCTGTCGCCGGCGAGGTCGGCAGCAGCCGGGGCCGGGGTGGAGAGCCCCAGTTCGGTGAGGTCGTCGGCTTTGGCCCGCTCCCGGCTGGAGGGCGCCGGTGGCAACTTGTGGCCGCCGGGCCCGGCGAGGGGCAGCGGTGCGGTCTGCGGAACCTCGGTGCCGAGCGCCCGCAGGCGGGCGGCGAACGACGAGGCGTCGAGGCGCTGGTCGGGGTCGCCACTGGTGGCGGCGTCCAGGACGGGGGCCAGGGGGCCCAGCGCGTCGTGGCCGGGGAGGCGGGCGTCGACGCGTGCCATGAGCGTGGCCAACGTGGTGTCGGCGACGAAGGGCACCATGCCGGTGACCGCCTCGTAGAGGACGAGGGCCAGGGAGTAGACGTCGGCCCGGCCGTCCACCTGACGGCCCTGCGCCTGTTCCGGCGCGGCGTAGCGTGCCGTCCCCAGCGTCGTGCCCACGGGCTCGGTCCAGGCGGCCTCGGCCAGCGCCCGTGCCAACCCGAAGTCGGCGAGGCGCAACCGGCTGTCCTCGCCGAAGAGCAGGTTGGCCGGCTTCACGTCACGGTGCACGAAGCCGCGGCCGTGGGCGTAGGCCAGCCCCTCGGCGGCTTCGCTTCCCACCAGCAGCGCCTGGGCCACCGACAGCCGCCGTCCTTCGTCGAGGATGTCGCGCAGCGACCCGCCGCCGCACAGCTCCGTCACGAGGAACGGCCCGAAGTCGTCCTCGCCCCAGTCGTGCACGGCCAGGATGTAGGGGTGGGCGAGCGATGCCGCCGCTTGCGCCTCGGCCTGGAAGCGACGCAGGAACGCCGAGTCACCCGCCAGCGCCGGGTGGAGCACCTTGATCGCCACCCGCCGGCGCAGCGTGACGTCCCACGCACAGAAGACGTGCGCCGACGCGCCACTTCCGAGAGCGGATTCGATCCGGTAGCGACCAGCGAGGACGCGTCCGATGGAGTCGGTGATCGTCGGCATGGGGCCGCGTCCAGGCTATCGACGCTCCGCCACCGGACGGTGGACGTCAGCGAAACAGCATCGCAATTCCGGTATGGGAGGCGTCCGGATCCCGTATGGGAGGCGCCCGGGTCCGGGGAAACCGGCCGGATCTCAGCCTGGCACGGCCCCCACCAGGCGGCCCTCCTCGAGGTAGAGGACCGACGACGAGCGACGGGCGGCACCCACCCGCCGCCGCACCGCCGGCCGCAGCAGCCGGTCGGCCTCGGCGTCGTCCACGAACCGGAACTCGGCGATCTCCCCCGCCTGCACCACGATGCCCGCCAAGGCGTCGTCGTCCACCGATCCGCAGTCGAAGAGGATGCGCACCCCTCCGGCGTGGTCGGGACGGGGGCGCAGGAAGTCGACGCAGCGCAGACGCCCGCTCCTCACCACGAGCCCGCACTCCTCTGCCACCTCGCGTCGGCACGCCTCCCACGGCGTCTCGCCGCTGTCCTCCATCTGGCCGCCGGGGATGGTCCAGCCCGACTTGTAGGTGGGCTTGAGCACCAGCAGGCGATCGTGGGCGTCCACGATGAGCGCGCCCACCGAGACGGGCAGCCGTGGTGGGAACCCCACACCCGCCGGCTCGGTCACGACGGACCGCCGGGAACCTCTCCCGTCTCGAGCAGCTCGCCGAAGCGGGACCCGTCGACGACGGGGATGCCGAGCTCCTCGGCCTTGCTCAACTTGGCGGTGCCCGGCTCGGTCCCCACCACCACGGCGAAGGTCTTGGCCGACACGCTCCCCGGTGACTTGCCGCCGCGGGCCAGGATCGCCTCCTCGGCTTCTTCACGGGTAAAGCCGGGCAGCGTCCCGGTCACGACCACCGACTTGCCGGCCAGCGTCTGGGCGGGACCACCGGAGCGCCCCCCGCCGCCGCCGGCCGCCGACGACGGCGACGCCGCCGGCGCCGGCTCGCGCAGCGTCAGCCCCGCCTTGCGCAGCTTGTCGACGACGACCCCGTTGCGCGGCAGCGCCAGGAACTCGGCCACGCTGTCGGCGATCACGGTGCCGATCCCTTCCACGGCGGCGAGCGCCTCGGGGGCGGCGTCCACGATGGCGTCGAGCGACGGCAGCGCCCGCGCCAGCGCCCGGGCGCCGGTGGGGCCCAGGTGGCGGATCCCCAGGGCGACGAGCAGGCGCGACAGCGGCCGGTCCTTCGACTCCTCGATGGCCCCGAGAAGGTTGTCGGCCGAGACGGCGGCCATGCGCTCCAGCGCGATCAACTTGTGGCGATCGAGGAAGTAGACGTCGGCGGGGTCGGCGAGGAGGCCGGCCTCGACCAGCTGGACCACGCGCTTCTCCCCGAGCCCCTCGATGTCCATGGCGCCGCGCGAGGCGAAGTGGACGATGCGCTGGACGCGCTGGGCCGGGCACTCCAGGTTGGTGCAGAAGGTGTCGCTCTCGCCGGGCAGCCGGATGAGGGGCTGGCCGCAGCTCGGGCAGGCGGCCGGGAAGTGCCACGGGCGCGACCGCTTGGGCCGCTCGGTGAGCACCGGCCCCACCACCTCGGGGATGACGTCCCCCGCTTTGCGCACCACGACGGTGTCGCCGGGACGGACGTTCTTGAGCGCCACCTGGTCCTCGTTGTGCAAGGTGGCCAGGCCCACCGTCGACCCGCCCACGAACACCGGCTCCAGCACGGCGAAGGGGGTGGCCCGTCCGGTCCGCCCGATCGACACCATGATGTCGCGCAGCTTGGTGGTGCGCTCCTCGGGCGGGAACTTGAAGGCGATGGCCCACCGCGGCGCGTGCGACGTGGCGCCGAGGCGGCGCTGCAGGGCCAGGTCGTCGACCTTCAC
>DMNK01000156.1:20294-30293 GCA_003453695.1 Acidimicrobiaceae bacterium
ACCACGCCGTCGATCTCGTAGTCGAGGTCGTGGCGATGGTCCCGCCAGCGGGTGCAGAAGGCGAACACCTCGTCGATCCCGTGCACCACTTTGATCTCGGGGTTGACCGGGAACCCGCATTGGCGCAGCAGCTCCAGTGCCTCGCTCTGACGCCCGAGCTCCGGCCCGCCCTCGAGAGCGCCGATCTGGTACGTCCAGAACTCGAGGTCGCGTCCGGCGGTGACCCGTGGGTCCTTCTGACGCAGCGAGCCGGCGGCGGAGTTGCGGGGGTTGGCGAAGGTCTTCTGGCCTGCCTCGAGCTGGCGGTTGTTGAGCTCCTCGAACGACGGCACCGGCATGTACACCTCGCCGCGCGCCTCCATGAGTGCGGGGACCGGGCCCCGTCCCGACGGCCAGCGCAGGCGCTTGGGGACGACGTCGATGGTGGTCACGTTGGCGGTGACGTCCTCACCCGTGACGCCGTCGCCGCGCGTGGCCGCCCGGGTGAACCGGCCCTGTTCGTAGGTGAGCGACATGGCCAGCCCGTCGATCTTGAGCTCGCACACGAAGTCGGCGCCGAGCGCCCCGGGATCGATCCTCCCGATGCGCGCCGCCCAAGCCTGGAGCTCGACGTCGTCCATGGCGTTGTCGAGGCTCATCATCGCCACGGCGTGGCGCGCCGGGGCGAACAGCACGGAGGGGGCCCCCGACACCCGCTGGGTGGGCGAGTCGGGGGTGACCAGCTCGGGATGACGCTCCTCGATGTGGCGCAGCTCGCCGACGAGGGCGTCGTAGTCGGCGTCGGGGATCTCGGGCGCGTCCAGCTCGTAGTAGCGCCGGTCGTGGTAGGCGATCTTCGCCCGCAGCTCCTCGACCCGCTGGGCGGCGTCGTCGGCCATGCGGCGAGCGTACCGACGGGCTGCGGCGCCGCAGCGAAGCGGTCCCGGGCCGCTACCCCCGGGCCGGCGCCACGGCGGCGGCGGCCACGCCCGAGCCGAGCACCACGTCGGTGTCCACGGGGTCGTACAGCGCCACGGTCTGGCCCGGTGCCACCAGCCGCTGGGGCTCGTCGAAGCGCACCCCGTCCCCGGTGAAGCCGGCCGGCACCGGCCGCCCGTGGGCGCTCGTCTGCGACAGCAGGCGCGCCCCCACCTCGGGCGCGCCGTCGACCCAGGACCAGTCGCCGAGACGGAGCGACCGCGATCGCGCCCACGACTCGGACCCCACCGTCACCCGGCGGGCGTCCACGTCGACGGCCAGCGCGAAGCGGCGGCGGCCGTCGAGCCCCAGGCCGAGGCCGCGGCGCTGACCGACGGTCACCAGCTCCACGGCCGGCACCGTCCCCACCTCGGCCCCGCTGTCGGCGTCCACCAGGGTCCCGGGGTGGAGCGCCGCCCGCCCGGCGAGGAAGCCGGCTCTGCCCGTGGCGGAGTGGATGAAGCAGACGTCCTGGCTGTCAGCCTTGTCGGCGGTGCGCAGGCCGAGGCGCCGGGCCACGGCGCGCACCTCGGTCTTCTGCATGGTCCCCACCGGCAGGAGCACCTGCGCCAGCTCGGAGGAGCTCAGCATCGACAGCACGTACGACTGGTCCTTCGAGGGATCGGCCCCCCGAAGGAGCCTGGCCCCGCGGGCACCCGGGACGACCCGGGCGTGATGGCCCGTGGCCAGGGCGTCGAAGCCGAGGCGCCGGGCCCGGCGCAGCAGGGCGGCGAACTTCACGTGCCGGTTGCACTCGATGCAGGGATTGGGTGTCTGGCCCCGCTGGTGCCCGGCGACGTACGGGCTGACGACGGACTGCTCGAACAGCGAGGTCATGTTGAACACGTGGTGGGGCACGCCCAGTTGGCGCGCCACGCTGCGCGCGTCCTCGACGTCGGACACCGAGCAGCACCCGGAATCGGAGGCGCCGCCCCACAGCTTCAAGGTGGCCCCCGTCACCTCGTGGCCGTCCTCGACCAGAAAGGCGGCGGCAACCGACGAGTCGACACCACCGGACATGGCGACGAGGACGCGCACGGCCACGAAGCGTACGCGTCGTTGTGCAATGCCACCGCGGCGCGCGCAACAGCATCCCAATGATCGAACGGGGCGAGGAAAACCGAAGGAGCGGAGTCGACTCGGCGTTCTTCCCATGAAAAGATCAACTACGGACCGAAGCGGCGCCGCCGCTGAGGTGGAGAAATCCCCCCAAACCCGTGTTGCCGACCCCCTCTGGCTACGCAGACCGAAGACGGGACCTCCTGCTCGATTGGGAGCGTCGCTGTCGCGCCCAGGCCGGTGCCGGGCACTCCACCGGGGCGGACGCGTTGTTCCTCGTCACAGCGCTGTCGAGCGCACTGCGGGCCGGATCGGAGACCCCGGAGCTGGGGCGGGCGGCCCGCACCTGGGGAGCGCGCTTCTCGACGCCGGTGGAAGCACTCTCCGTACTCACCATGCTGCGCGATGCGCTCATCGAACTGGACGGGGCCCCGGACGGGCGGGGATCGGTGCCCGCCACCATCGTCAACAGGCTCTTCGACCAGATGTCGATGGAGGCGGTCGACGCCGCCTCTGCCAACCTCCGTGCCGCCGCCCGCCACGACCCGCTCACGGGGTGCGCCAACCGGCGGGCCCTGGACGAGGACCTGCCCCGGGCCCTGGCCGGCGCCGAGCGCTCGAAGCTCGACCTGGCCGTCGCCGTGGTGGATCTCGACGGGCTCAAGCAGATCAACGACGCCGAGGGCCACGCCGCCGGCGACACCGCATTGCGCTCCCTGGTCGACGCCCTGCGTCGGGCGCTGCGGGAAGCCGACACCCTGTACCGGGCCGGCGGGGACGAGTTCGTGGTGGTGGCCCCCTTCACCGACGCGGCGGGTGCCCGGGCCCTCATGCGCAGGGCGGAGCGCATGGGCGCGCCCCACTTCAGCTGGGGCGTCGCCGGGCTGAACCAGGCCCGCGCCCTGGCGGGCGAGGCCAGGGAGCGGCGAGAAGGACGTCATGGCGCCGACAGTGGCATCGGCGCCGGGGCCCTCGGCGCCCTGGCGCTGCTCGAGCTGGCCGACGGCGATCTGTACCGGCGGCGGCGCGCCGCCCGGACGGCGGCGGCCACGGCCAGCCGGCGGCGGCGGATGACCGCCGTGGCCTCGGTGGCGGCCACCGTGACGGTGACGGCGGGCATGGCCAGCCTGGCGGCAGCGCTGTCGACGGGCGGACAGCGTCCGGCCACCACCGCCCGGACGGCCGCAGCCCCTTCCGGCGCTGCCACCGGACCGGCCCAGCCCCACTGGGCGGCGCTCGGTCCCGGGGCCACCAGGCACCGGGACCAGGCCGGCGGTGACCTCTTGACCGTCCCCGCCCCCACGTCGACGGCGAGCACGGGAGCGACGGCCCCCGCCCCCACCGTCGCCGCGAGCAGCGGCGGGGCCGTGCCCACGGCGCCCACCAGCACCGCCGCAGCATCGGGCGGTACCGGCCCGGCGGCCACGCCGCTGGTGCAGACGGCGGCGCCGGCCGGGCCCGGCCACGGCCACGGGCAGGGACAAGGACAGGGGCAGAACCAGGGCCAAGCGGCGAAGGGCGGCTCGGCGTCGGGCGGTTCCACGACAGCGGCCGTGGCGTTCGGTCCTTCCCACGGCCACGGACATCCCTGATCGAGGCCGAGACGGCGGGCCGGGGCTCAGCCGGCGCGCAGCTGCTCCACCGCCTTCGGGACCGCCGCCAGGGCGAGCGCCACGTCGGCGGCGGTGGTGTTCCAGCCCAGCGAGAAGCGCACCGCCTCTCGGGCCTCGTCGGACGACATACCCATGGCCCTGAGCACGTGGCTCGGCTCGAGCGCACCGCTGGCGCACGCCGACGCTGCCGAGGCGCACACCCCCGCGTCGTCGAGGAGCACGAGGAGCTCCTCCTGCTCGGTTCCTCTGAAGCGGACGTGACAACTCCCCGGCACCTTCTCGGCGCCGGCGGCGGTCTCGGCGGTGTCCGGCACCGAGCGGCGCAACCCTTCGAGGAGCTGTCCCCGCAGCGCCGTGACCCGCGCCTGCTCCTCCGAGCGGCGCGACAGCGTGGTCTCGAGGGCGGCGGCCATGCCCACGATGCCCGCCACGTTGTGGGTTCCCGGCCGGCGCTCGCGCTCCTGGGACCCTCCGTACAGCACGGGCCGCAACGCCGTCCCCGACCGCACCACCAGGGCGCCCACGCCTTTGGGCCCACCGAACTTGTGGGCGCTCAAGGAGACGAGCTCGGCGCCGGACGTGGCGGCGGCCAGGTCGAGCCAGGGCGCGCCCGCCACGGCGTCGGTGTGCACCGAGGCGGCAGGGGCCAAGCTCCGCACGAGCTCCACCGCCTCCGACAGCGGCTGCACCGTGCCCACCTCGTTGTTGACGAGCATGATCGAGACGAGCCGCACCTCGGGACCGAGCATGGTCGCCAAGGCGGCGAGGTCGATCACCCCGCTCGCCTTCACGGGAACGGGCCGCCCGCCCACGGCGGCACAGGCGTCGAGCACGGCGTGATGCTCGAACGCCGAGCACAGCACCTCCCCACCCGAGGCGCGATAGACGCCGAGCACCGCCAGGTTGCAGGCCTCGGTCCCTCCCGAGGTGAACACGATCTCCGAAGGATCACAGCCGAGGAGCGGCGCCATGCGCTCTCTCGCCGAGTCCACGGCATCGCCGGCGCGCCGGGCCACGCTGTGGCTCCCGGACGGGTTGCCGAAGTGCTCGGCCAGGTAGGGCAGCATGGCCGACAGCGCTTCCGGCCGGAGCGGAGCCGTGGCGGCGTAGTCGAGATAGCCCGGCTTCACCCCGCCAGGGTAGGCGCCGTGGCGGTGCTCGAACGTCAGCGCCGGGAGCCGAGAACCGAGAACGAGACCACGACGCCGCTCCTCAGGGCTTCGCCACCATGACGGCCACGGCGGCCACGAACAGCCCGGTCAGCACGGCGCTCGTCACCGCCACCCGGGTGCACTGCTGCTCGAGCGCCTGGCGGGCGCCCGGGTCGGCCCACCGTTCGGAGACGATCCGCTGGAGGCGCCGTTCGCCCGGCCACACGAGCAGCTCGGCGAGCACGGCGGACGTCACCCACAGCGCCAGTCCGGCGATCACCCAGGCGTCGGCGGCGTCGAAGGCCCCGGAGCTGTCGGCGAGAAGGCCGAACCCGAGCACCGGGACCAGATAGAGCGTCCTGCCCGCCCAATTCACGCCGGGACGGAAGTAGCGCCGCAGCCCGTCGGCCCCCGCCTGGCCCGGTCCCCGGCGTGCCCGCAGCGCCTGCACACCGGTGGTGGCGAGGATCCCGAAGCCGACCACGGCGAAGGCCACGTGCAGGACCAGGAGCAGGCTGTAGCCGGGGCCCTCGGGGACCCGGTGCAAGGTGGAGGCGGCCTGGCCCAGCAAGGTCACGGGGCCAGAGTGTGGCAGCGGCCCGCCCCGTCACCGAGAACCGGTGGTGGATCGACATGGACGAAACGTCCAGGTCAGCCGAAAGACCGTATGAACCGATGATGTTTCCGCTGGGAGTAGCGTGGGCCAGGGACCAGCCCGCGTGCCCCGGCAGAGAGGGCACGGTACGGTTACTGATGGGTAACTACTCCAGGACAAGCGCACAGATCTCGACGAGGCCATGAACCAGCTACGGCTCGACCCGCTCACCGGACGTTGGGTCGTCGTCAGCATCGACCGGGCCGAGCGCCCGGCGGCGTTCCTCCAGCGTTCCGCTCCCGTGCAAGCCGACGTGAAGCGGCCCTGTCCCTTCTGTCCCGGCAACGAGGAGTCCACCCCACCGGCGCTCGAGACCTACGGCGCCAGCGGCTCCTGGCTGGTGCGGGTCGTGCCCAACCTCTATCCCGCCTTCGAGGGGGACCAGCCCTTCGTCGTCGAGCACCGCGGGCCCATCTACACCCAGGCCACGGCGGGGGGCATTCACGAGGTCCTCGTGCTGTCGCCCGATCACGACGGCGCCTGGGACCGGATCAGCGACGAGCAGGCGGGCATCGTCATGGCCGCCATCCGCGACCGCATCGAAGAGCACTCGGCCGTGCCCGGGCTCCGCTACAGCCAGGCCATCGTGAACGCCGGACGGGAGGCGGGCGCCTCGGTCGAGCACCCACACGGGCAGCTGCTGGGCATGTCGTTCGTGCCCCGGGAGCTGGCCGAGGAACAAGCCGGGTTCGCCCGCTTCGCCGGACGATGCCTGCTGTGCACGACCGTCGACGCCGAAGAGGACTGCGGATACCGCGTCGTCTACGCCGACGAGCGCGTGCTCGTCATCTGTCCGTTCTGGAGCGGCACGCCCTTCGAGATGCTGGTGATCCCCCGGACTCACGGCCCGCACCTGTACCGGGCCTCGCCTGCCGACCTGGTGGCCGTGGGACGGTCGCTTCGGTCCGTGCTCGGCCAGCTGCGCGACCGCCTGGGCGACGTCGCCTACAACCTGGTGTTCCACTCCGCCCCGTACCGGGCCCAGGAGCCCTACCACTGGCACGTGCACATCTGGCCCAAGCTCACCACCCAGGCCGGGTTCGAGCTCGGCACCGGCGTGCTCATCAACATCGTCGCTCCCGAGCAGGCCACCGAGGAGCTGCGGGTCGCCGTCCCGGCGCTCTGATCTCGGGTCCGTTTCCGGCGCCGGTGCTTCCCGCCGTCGCGGCCATCGCTTCCGGCGCCGGCGACCAGCCGCACCCCGCAGCGCACGCCCCGCCTGCTTGAGGCGCCCGGCGCGGCGAGCGGGTCAGCCCAGGAACACCCCGGCCACGTCGCGGTGCAGGTCGAGGTCCACGGTCTTGGCCTGCGCCACCGCCTCGGCGATGGGCACCCGGACGATGTCGGTCCCCCGCAGCGCCACCATCTTCCCGAAGTCCCCGTCGTGGACGCACCCCACCGCCTCCACCCCGAAGCGGGTGGCGAGGACGCGGTCGAAGGCGGTGGGCGTGCCACCGCGCTGGATGTGGCCCAGCGTCGTCACCCGGGCTTCGAACCCGGTGCGCGACTCGATCTCGTCGGCGAGCCAGCCCCCGATCCCGCCCAGCCGGGCGTGACCGAACTGGTCGGTGGCGGGACTCGATCCGGCGCGCCGCGCCCGCTCGAGATCCTCGCCCTCCTGGGGCAGGGCGCCCTCGGACACGACGACGATGGACGAGAAGCGGCCGCCGGCGTGTCGCCGGCGCAGCCGCTCGCACACCTCGGCGACGTCGAAGGGCACCTCGGGCACGAGGATCTCCGCGGCGCCGCCGGCGATGCCGGCATGGGTGGCGATCCACCCGGCGTGGCGCCCCATGACCTCGCACACGATGACGCGGTGGTGCGACTCGGCGGTGGTACGCAGCCGGTCGATGGCATCGGTGGCGGTCTGCACGGCCGTGTCGAAACCGAAGGTGACGTCGGTGCCCGACAGGTCGTTGTCGATGGTCTTCGGCACCCCCACCACCTGCACGCCGAAGGCGCCGAGCTTGTCGGCCACGCCCAGCGTGTCCTCACCGCCCACGGCCACCACGGCGTCGACCCCGAGCTCGGCCAGGTTGGCCCGCAGCTTCTCCGGCCCGCCGTCCACGGCAAAGGGATTGGTGCGGGACGTGCCGAGGATGGTGCCGCCGATGGGGAGGATGTCGCGACAGCGGGCCACGTCGAGCTCGACCGCCTGGGACTCGAGGGCGCCCTTCCACCCGTCGAGGAAGCCGATGGTGTCGTCGTGGTGCCGCAGCCGGGCGGTGAGCACCACCGCCCGGATCACGGCGTTCAATCCCGGGCAGTCGCCCCCGCCGGTGAGGATCCCGATGCGCATGGCGTGCACCCTAGGCCCGAGACGCCCGCTCCAGCTCCAGGGCGGTCACGAGCAGGCGCACCGCTTCGCGCCCCGGCGGCACCAGGGTGGCGATGCCGGGCACGCCCAGGTAGCCGGCGAGGAACGACCTGCGGTTGCGCTGCTCCCAGGCGGCGGCCAGCTCGCCCAGCCCCTCGCTCCCGCTCGGGTCCCGCTCCTCGGCCGCCGAGGCGGCGACGTCGGTGAGCGACCACATCATGTCGGCCACGTCGGCGAGCGGCGTGCGATAGGCGATGCCGTCGTCCTCGATGACCGGCGGCGACGGCCCTTGGGGCGCGGGCGGTGGCCAGCCTCCCGGGGCCAGGTCGCCGACGTACCAACCCTGCTCGGTGCGCCACACCTTCCCGAGACCGAAGTCCCCATGGGTCCGGATGGCGTCGGCGCTCTCGGGCAGCCGGTCCAGCGCCTCGAGCACGCTGAGCACGTCGGGCCGGTCCGACTGCTCGGGACGTCGAGCCGCCAGCGCGCCGTGCACGGCGTCGGCCCACACCTTCACGCCGGCGCGGCGCCTGCCGAAGGCGCGCTCGAGCGCCAGGTGCATGCGTGCCGCCATGGTCCCCAGACGATGGGCCTCGGCACCGAAGTCGCCTCCCGCCATCTCGGGCGGTCCCCCCGAGGCGTACAGGTCGCGCACCGACGTGAGCGCCAGCGCCCGGCCCGAGGACGGGCCGGCCAGGAGCTCCTGCACCACGCCCAGGTCCCACGGCCCCCTCCGCCATCGTGACAGCGGGGCGGCCACGTGGTTGAACCCGGCATCGTCGAGGGCGAACAGGGTGTCCACCTCGGGACGGGAACCGGGTGCGACGTCGTTGAACACCGTGAAGGAGAAGCGGTCCTCCATGGCCATGGTCACCGAGGCGTCGTCCATGCGCAGCTGGCGGACCAAGGCGGCGTCCACCCGGGCGCCGGCGACGTGGGCGAGCAGCAGGGCCGCCGTCTCGCTGTCGCGCAGGGCGTCGAACACGACAGCGTCGCCGTCGCCGTCGCCGACGATCCCGAGCACGACGTCCTCACCGTCGGCCAGGACACGCACCTGGTCGTCGGGGGAACGCAGCCCGAGGGGCACGTGCACCACCCGGGAGCCGACCTCGGCCACCACGTCGAGGAGCCCGGGGCGTCCCCGCCGCAGCTGCACGGCGTCGAGGACGGTGACCGGCGGGGTGTCGCCACCCCAGCCGTGGCGGCGGCCGACGTAGGCCGAGACCGCCCCGCCCAGGCCCGCCAGCGTCTCCTCGGCCACGGACCCGACCCCGGCCGCCGGCCCCGGTGTCCCGGCGCCGTTCACGACGGCGCCTCGCCGCCCGGGGGGCTCTGCGACGCCGGCTCGACGCCGTCCGGCACACGGGTGGGACCGGGATCGGCGGGAGCGGCAGCAACGGCACCGCCGTCAGCCCGAGCGGCGTCAGCCGGGCCGGGCTCTCCGTGGACTTCGGGCCGCAGCACCAGCTCGAACCAGTAGAAGCCGTAGGGACCCAGGGTGACGCTGTAGGTCTGGGTGGCGATCACGGGGAAGCGGACCCGTCCGAGCAGCTCGACCGGGGTCCGGCCCGCCCACTCCGTGAGGTCGAGGTCGGCGGGCTGGGCGAAGCGGCTCAGGTTGTGCACGCACAGCACCGGGTTCCCCGCAGCGCGCTCCACCCCGGCGTTGCGGCGCAGTCGCGTCCGGGCCGGGCGCGCCTCGGTGGTGGCGGCGTCGGAAGCCTCCGGGCTGCGCACGTAGGCGAGCACCGACGGGTTGCCGCACGCCACGACGTCGAAGGTGCCCGTGCCGAACACCGGGAACTGCTTGCGGGTCTGGAGCATGCTCCGCATCCAGTGCAGGAACGAGCTCGGGTTGCGCTGCTCGGCCTCGACGTTCACGGCACCGAAGCCGTAGACGGGGTCCATGAGCGGCGGCAGGTAGAGCTGGGCGAAGTCGGCGCGGCTGAACCCGCCGTTTCGGTCCGGGCTCCACGGCATCGGGGTGCGCACCGAATCGCGGTCGCCCAGGTACACGTTGTCGCCCATGAGCAGCTCGTCGCCGTAGTAGATGAAGGGGCTGCCCGGGAGGGAGAAGAGCAGGGCGTTGAGCAGCTCCGCCAGGCGCCGGTCGCCGTCGAGCAGCGGCGCCAGGCGCCGGCCGATGCCCATGTGGCGTCGCATGCGGGGGTCCTTCACGTACTCCGCCACCATGTAGTCGCGCTCCTCCTCCGAGACCTTCTCGAGGGTGAGCTCGTCGTGGTTGCG
>DMNK01000156.1:30484-30650 GCA_003453695.1 Acidimicrobiaceae bacterium
GTCGTGGTTGCGCAGGAAGATGGCCCACTGGCACGAGTCGGGGATGTCCGGGGTCTGGGCCAGGATCTCGGTCACCGGGAAGCGCTGCTCCCGGCGCACCGCCATGAACAGCCGCGGCATGAGCGGGAAGTGGAAGCACATGTTGCACTCGTCGCCGTCGCCGAAG
>DMNK01000081.1:0-211 GCA_003453695.1 Acidimicrobiaceae bacterium
GCCACGCCCATCGGCAACCTCGGCGACCTGTCGCCGCGCGCCCGGGACACCCTGGCCGGTGCCGACCTGTTGTGCTGCGAGGACACCCGACGTACCCGCCAGCTGCTCACCCACGCCGGCATCTCGGGCCGCAAGCTCGTGTCGGTGCACGGACACAACGAGGAGGCTCGCGTCGAGGAGGTGCTCGCTCGCCTGCGCGCCGGCGACACGG
>DMNK01000081.1:401-13180 GCA_003453695.1 Acidimicrobiaceae bacterium
TGCGCGCCGGCGACACGGTGGCGCTCGTCAGCGACGCCGGGACGCCGGCGGTGTCGGACCCCGGGGCGCGCCTGGTGTCGGCGGCCATCCGTGCCGGGGTCGAGGTCACGGTCGTGCCCGGCCCCAACGCCGCTGTGTCCGCGCTGGTGGTGAGCGGGATGGCGACCGATCGCTTCAGCTTCGAGGGCTTTCTTCCCCGGCGCGGCGCCGACCGCCGGCGGCGGCTGGCCGGTCTCGCCGCCGACCGCCGGACCGTGCTCCTCCACGAGACGGCGCCGCGCTTGGCCGCCACCCTGGCGGAGCTGGCGCAAGCATGCGGCGCCGACCGCAAGGTGGCGGTGGCCCGCGAGCTCACCAAGCTGCACGAAGAGGTGTGGCGGGGCCGCCTCGGCCAGGCCGCCGCCGAGTTCTCCGCCCGCCCCGTGATGGGCGAGATCGTGGTGGTGCTCGAAGGCGCTCCGGCGCCTGCCGGCCCCGACGACGACGAGGTCCGACTGGCGCTCTCCGACCGCCGCAGCGCCGGTGACACGCTGCGGGACGCCGCCTCGGCGGTGTCGGCCGACCTGGAGGTGTCGCGGCGCCGGGTCTACGAGCTGGGGCTCTCGCTGTGGAACACCTCCGGCTGATGGGGCACCCACCTGCTCCGCGTGACGCCTGATCCGGCCGGGCCCCACCCGGCCGGTCGGTACCCTGTGGCCGTGCCGCGCTTCTACGTCACGACCCCCATCTACTACGTGAACGACGTGCCGCACATCGGCCACGCCTATGCCACGGTCAACGCCGATGCGCTGGCCCGATGGCACCGGCTGCTCGGGGACGACACCTTCTTCCTCACCGGCACCGACGAGCACGGGGTCAAGGTGGCCCAGGCGGCGGAGGCCAGCGGCGAAGACCCCGCCACGTGGACCGAGCGCACGGCGGGCCGGTTCGTCGAGGCCTGGAAGGGCCTCGACATCTCCAACGACGACTTCATCCGGACCTCCGAGCCCCGTCACCACCGGGCCGTGCAGCAGTTCCTGCAGAGGATCTACGACAACGGCTACATCGAACTCGGCACCTACGCCGGCTGGTACTGCGTGGGTTGCGAGGCGTACAAGGACGAAGGCGAGCTTCTCGAGGGCCATGTGTGTCCGGAGCACCTCGTCCCGGCGCAGTGGCTCGAAGAGGAGAACTACTTCTTCAAGCTGAGTGCCTTCGAGGACCGTCTGGTGGAGTGGTACGAGTCCAGCCCCGACGCCGTGCGTCCCGAGGGAAAACGCAACGAGGCGCTCTCGTTCATCAAGGGCGGGTTACACGACATCTCCATCACCCGGACCTCGACGCGATGGGGCGTGCCGGTTCCCTGGGACGAGCGCCACGTCTTCTACGTCTGGTACGACGCCCTCGTCAACTACATCACCGCCATCGGCTTCGGCTCCGACGAGGAGCGCTTCGAGACGTGGTGGCCGGCCGTCCACCACCTCATCGGCAAGGAGATCATCCGCTTCCACTGCGTATGGTGGCCGGCCATGTGCATGGCGGCCGGCATCGACCCGCCGGCCCACGTCTTCGTCCACGGCTGGTTGCTGGTCGGCGGCAGCCGGCTGTCGAAGACGCGCATTCGCCAGGCCGCCGCAGCCGCCGCAGCCGCCGCGGGCGCCGCTCATGATGCCGGAGCCGAGGATGAAGCACCTCTCAAGCTCACACAGATCACGCCGGCGGCCTTGACCGAGGACTTCGGCGTCGATCCCGTCCGCTACTACTTGCTGCGGGCCACGCCGCTCGGGGCCGACGGCGAGTTCTCCTATGAGGGCATCACGGACCGCTACAACGCCGATCTCGCCAACAATCTCGGGAACCTCGTCTCCCGGGTGGCGACCGTGGTCGGCTCGAAGTGCAACGGGATCGGGCCCCGCCCCGACCCCCAGAGCCGCCTGGCACAGGCGGCGGAGGACGCCCTGTCTCGCTGCTGTGCCGCCTGGGAGCGCTTCGCCCCGCACGAGGGCCTCGAGGCCACCTGGCACCTCATCAGGGAGACCAACGCCGAGCTGGAGGCCACCGAGCCCTGGAAGGCCGAGCCCGGACCGGCCGTCGACGCGGTGTTGGGGTCGGCCCTCGAGGCCTTGCGCATCGTGGCGGTGCTGTCCTCCCCGGCCATGCCGCAGACCAGCGCCGAGGTGTGGCGGCGCATCGGACTGTCCGGTGGCCCCGAGGACGTGCGGGTGCCCGGCGGCCTGGCCTGGGGCGGCTATCCCGGCGGGGTCACGGTCGAGCGCGGGGCGCCGCTGTTCCCCCGGCGCAAGTCGTGACGGCGCCGTCCTGGATCGACTCCCACTGCCACATCCAGGAGGCCTACCGGCCCGAGGAGAGCGACCCGGCGGCGCTGTTGTCCCAGGCGGCCGCGGCCGGAGTGGGAGGCCTCGTCTGCATAGGCACCGACGCCGCCAGCTCCCGCCAGGCGATCTCGCTCGCTCGCGGTGTCCGCTCGTCGGGGGCCGGCGTGGCGCCGAGCGTGCAGGTCTGGGCCACGGTGGGGCTGCACCCCCATGACGCCGTGCAAGGCACCGACCCCGTGGCCACGTTGCTCTCCGAGGTCGCATCGGAGGAGACCGTGGTGGGTGTGGGGGAGTGCGGCCTCGACTACCACTACGACCATTCGCCCCGCCCGGTGCAGCGCCGGGCCTTCGCCGAGCAGATCGAGCTCGCCCGCCAGCACGACCTCGCCCTCGTCGTGCACACCCGCGAAGCGTGGGACGACACCTTGGACCTGCTGCGCCGGGCTGAGGGCCTGCGGGTGGTCGTGCACTGCTTCACCGGCGGCCCCGACGAGGCCCGGAAGTGCCTCGACCTGGGGGCGTGGATCTCCTTCAGCGGCATCGTGACCTTCCCCACCGCCGCCGGCGTGCGGGAAGCGGCCGCCCTCTGTCCTCTCGACCGGTTGCTCGTCGAGACCGACGCGCCGTTCCTGGCCCCGGTGCCCCATCGGGGACGGCCCAACCAACCCGCTCTGGTCCCCCTCGTGGGCGCGGCGGTGGCTGCCACCAAGGGCGTGGCGGTCGATGCCGTGGCCGAGTCTTCGGCCGCCGCCGCCCGTGCGCTGTTCGGCCTGCCTTGACGCTCACCCGGCGCCAGGTGCACGACCTGCTCGAGGACAACGGCATCCGTCCCAGCCGCGCCCTCGGGCAGAACTTCGTGGCCGATCCCAACACGGTGCGACGCATCGCCGCCCTGGCCGAGCTGGAGCCGGGGCGGCCCGTGCTCGAGATCGGCGCCGGCCTGGGCTCGTTGACCCTGGCCCTGGCCGAGACGGGGGCGCGCCTGGTCTCGGTCGAGACCGACCGTCGTCTCGTGGACGTGCTGCGGGCGCAGGCCGAGCCGCTCGGCGTCCGCGTCGTGGCCGGCGACGCCTTGGAGCTCGACCTGGCCGGCCTGCTCGAAGGCGACGAACGGTGGGCGATGGTGGCCAACCTGCCCTACAACGTGGCCGTGCCCCTCGTCATGCGCGTCCTCGACGAGCTGCCCATGGTCGATCGAATGCTGGTGATGGTGCAGCGCGAGGTCGGTGAGCGGCTGGCGGCGGCGGCCGGCGACGCCGCCTACGGCGCCGTCTCCGTCAAGGTGGCGTACCACGCCGAGGCCAAGGTGGTGGGCCGCGTCCCGGCGACGGTGTTCATCCCGAAGCCTCGGGTGGAGTCGGTCCTCGTGCGCCTGGTCCGCCGCCCGCACGTGGCCGTGGACCCCCAAGAGGTCGGCGCCGATCGTCTCTTCACCGTGGTGCGCGCCGGCTTCGCCCATCGCCGCAAGATGTTGCGCCGCGCCCTCTCCGGCGTCGTGGAAGAGGAGGCGTTCACCCGGGCCGGCATCGATCCCCGCGCCCGGGCCGAGGAGCTGTCCGTCGAGCAGTGGGGGAGGCTGGCGGCGTGCAGCGTCTGACGGCACCGGCCAAGCTCACGAGGTCGTTACGCGTCGTGGGGGTTCGTGACGACGGCTACCACCTCCTCGACGCCGAGATGGTGTGCATCGACATCGCCGACGAGCTCGAGTTCCGTGACGGCTCGGGACTCGAGGTGGTGGACGAGGTGGTGGGTGGGGCCGGCATCGGCGACCTCGGCAAGGGCGGCCCCAACCTGGTGACCCGTGCCCTCGAAGCGCTGGGGCGTGACGCCGCCGTGCGGCTCGTGAAGCGCATCCCCGTGGGGGCGGGCCTCGGAGGTGGTTCGGCCGACGCCGCCGCCGTACTGCGCTGGGGCGGGTGCGCGGACCTGGCCGTGGCGGCTCGTCTCGGTGCCGACGTGGCCTTCTGCCTGTCGGGCGGACGGGCCAGAGTGGGCGGCATCGGTGACGAGGTGGTGCCCATGCCTTTCGAGGAGCGCCGCTTCCTCGTCCTGTTGCCGCCCCTGTCGGTGGACACCGGCGCTGCCTATCGGGCCTGGGACGACGGCGCCCGGATGTCGTCTGCCCATGGCGGAAACGACCTGGAGGCGGCGGCGCTGGTGGTGACACCGGCGCTCAGCCGCTGGCGTGACGCCTTCGGCGAGGCCGCAGGCCGGCGTCCCGAGCTGGCGGGAAGTGGAGCCGCCTGGTTCGTGGAGGACGACGACGGCGCCCTGGCGGCGCGGCTCGGTGACCGGCTCGTCCTGTCGGGAACCGCAGCCCCTCTGGTGGCGACACGGACGCTGCCGCCTTTCGAATCCGCCTCGTAGCCTGCCGGGGGCTCCGGCCGGCGCCCGTTGGTTTGCCGGCGTCGGTTACTTGCCGGCGGCTCGGCGCTGCCAGCGGGTGGCCTTCAGCATCTTCTTGTGCTTCTTCTTGCGCATCCGCTTACGGCGCTTCTTGATGAGCGAGCCCATGTCGCCGGGCAGGTTAGCGGCAGGCGACGAGGAAGCGCCATGCCGGCGCCGATGCCATGGATAGCGTGTGATCGTCGGGAAGGGAGGACTCGCCTCAGTGCGTCACCGGGTCATCGCCCTCGACCACGTCCAGCTGACAATGCCTCCCGGCGGCGAGGCCGAAGCAGTTCGCTTCTACCAGGGCCTCCTCGGCCTCGGGCGACAGCCCAAACCGCCGGTGCTGGCGGCGCGGGGCGGGTGCTGGTTCTCCAACGGCTCGGTGAGCGTCCATCTCGGCGTCGAGCCCGGTTTCGTCCCCGCCCGCAAGGCGCATCCTGCCTTGGTGGTGGACGGCTTCGACGCTCTGGTCGAGTCGCTCGTCTCGGCCGGGTATCCGGTCCAGCCGGACGCAGCGGTGCCCGGCGTGCGGCGCGGCTATGTCGACGACCCGTTCGGCAACCGCATCGAGATCGTCGAGGCGCCTCACCGGTAGCGTGGGAGTGCCCCGAGCCTCGGTGGCGGGTAGTTCAATTGGCAGAACGCCGGCCTTTGGAGCCGGATGTTGGAGGTTCGAGCCCTCCCCCGCCAGCCACGTTCGTTGCTGCGTCGAACCATTTAGTGACGAATCAGGCGCCGTTTGGCGGCACTCGCCCTATGTGCGCAACGCCCCGCTGGAGTGGAACCGCGACGAGTACGAACGGTGGGTGCCGGGGACCCTGGCCGATCGGAGTGGGAGGTCGTCTGCGTCGAGTGCGACGACGACGCGGGGCCCCCTTGCATCCCAGAGCGACGGCGTCCGCAACCTGCGCGGACCGTATTCGAGCGAGCACAGGGCCGCGCACGTGGCCCGTCGTCATGCCGAGCACTGGCGCGACATGTCGTGGGCCCCTGGTGCCGTTGTCCCGTCCCGAGGTGACGGGGTGTTGCCGCAGAGGGCTGCGGCGACCTCTCGCAGAGGGCGTGTGGCAGAGGGCGCGTCGCGCTTCAGTTGGTGGTGGTACGCAGGCCCTCGAGCACGAATTCCGGCGCCTGCACCAAGCGGCGGGCCATCACCTGGTCGCAATGCCGGCAGCGCGATCCCCGAGGGGTGACCCGGCAGGCCATCACCCCGGCGAGATGGGGGACGTGATAGCCGGCGCACAGGCCGCCGTCGAGCTCTTCCGAGCAGTAGGCGATCTCACCGTCTCGGTGCAATACCAAGCATCCGTTGCACATGGCCATGCCCCTCGTACCTCCCCGGCACCTCTCTCACGAAATCGGCGGGGGAAGGCCGACGCTGGAGCAAGCCCATAACAACCAATTGCCACCGCTCGTGGTCGTTGAGACGAAACGACCGCAGTGCGTCAGGATGCCGGCGTGAGGGAGAGCGAGGCGCAGTAGGGGCAGTCGTCGGTTCGAACCAGCCGGCAGGCGCAAACCCCGCGCCGATGTGGACGGTCCTCGCCAGCGCACGAGCGCTCCTCTTTTTCCTCGGTGCAGTAGGCGGCGGTGCCGTCGCGGTGGACGACCAACTGGCCGGCACAGCTCGACATGGCCGCTCCTGTTCGTGCTGGTGTCCGAGCCTCGCGCCAAGGCTCAGCTGAGGTATCGACCCAACGAAGGTCGGGCTTTACGGCTTTAGGCAATTTCCGGCCAACTCGCGCCGGGCCGCGGTCAGCGGAAGTCGCGCGAGGGTGGCCCGGTCACGGCCAGCTCGAGGGGGGAGATCTTCTCGGCCACCACACTGACGGCGCCCTCGGTCCGTTCCAGCCGGCCGCGCACCAGCAACGCCGGCGAGCGCCGGGCTGCTGACCGGAAGCGCTGCCAGGCACCGGGCGAGCAGATGACGTTCACCATCCCGGTGTCGTCCTCGAGGTTCAGGAACACCGTGCCGCCGGCGCTGTCGGGCCGCTGTCGATGGGTGACAACTCCTCCCACGAGCACCTTGCCGTCGGTCTCGGCCCCGGCCAGGGCGGCGGCGGGGATGACGCCCAGGGCGTCGAGCTGGGGCCGCACCAGCTCCAAGGCCGAGGTGCCCACCGTGATGCCGGTGGCCCACAGATCCGCCTCCACTTCCTCGGCCACCGTCAACTCGGGCAACCGTGGTGCTTCCTCCCCGGTGACGATGCCGGGAAGGCGCCCGGCCCCGGCCTGGGCGACTGCGCCGGCCGCCCACAACGCCTGTCGACGCTCGAAGGCGGGCCGGGCCCCCGGCCGCGGCGGCAATTCGCTCAGGGCCCCGGCGGTGGCCAGCGCCTCGAGCTGCGTCCTGCCCACCTGGGTCCTGCGCACCAGGTCCTGTACCGACTCGTAGGGTCGCCCGTCGGCGATGCGCGTCGCCAGGTCCTGGCCCACGCTGCGGACCGACTCCAGCCCCAGGCGGATGGCGGGCTGCGTCGCCGAGTCCCGGACGAACTCCTCTTGGTCCCATTCCAGCGACGCCTGGGCGGCGGAGCTGTTCACGTGCGGCCGGCGCACCTCCACCCCGTGGCGACGGGCGTCGGCCACGAGCGACTGCGGAGCCCAGAACCCCATGGGCTGGGCATTGAGCAGCGCCGCGCAGAAGGCAGCCGGATAGTGCAGCTTCAACCAGGCGCTCGAGTAGACGAGATAGGCGAAGGACACGGCGTGGCTCTCGGGGAAGCCGAAGGCGGAGAACGCCGACAGCTTGGCGAAGATGTCCTCGGCCACTTGGCCGGTGATGCCGCGGCCTGCCATGCCGGCGAAGAGCCGGTCGCGCAGCTTGGCCATGCGCTCGCCCGACCGCTTGGCGCTCATGGCCTGGCGCAGCTCGTCGGCCTCGGCGCCGCTGAAGCCGGCGGCGTCGATGGCGATCTGCATGAGCTGCTCCTGGAACAGCGGCACGCCCAACGTCTTGCCCAGCGCCCGCGCCAAGAGGGGGTGGGGTGGGTCGGGCGCCTCGGTGCCCTGGCGCCTGCGGATGTAGGGATGGACCGAGCCGCCCTGGATGGGACCGGGCCGGATGATGGCCACCTCGATGACCAGGTCCGAGAAGGTGCGGGGCTTGATGCGCGGCAACGTGGCCATCTGGGCCCGGCTCTCCACCTGGAACACGCCCACGGTGTCGGCCCGGCACAGCATGTCGTAGACGGCGTCCTCCTGTTCCAGTTGCGCCAGGTCCACCTCGATCCCGTGGGCGTCGCCCACCAGGTCGACGCAGCGGTGCAGCGCATCGAGCATGCCCAGGCCGAGGAGGTCGAACTTCACCAGTCCCGCCGCCGCACAGTCGTCCTTGTCCCACTGCAGTGCGGTGCGCCCCGGATGGCGCGCCCACTCCACCGGGCACACCTCGATCACGGGCCGGTCGCACAGCACCATCCCCCCCGAGTGCAGGCCGAGATGGCGGGGGAAGTCGAGCACCTCGCACGCCAGCCGGCGCAGCGGCTGAGGCAGCCGGCCGTCCCCGTCGAGGGTGTCGTAGTGGTCGATCTCCTTGGCCCAGCGGTCCACTTCCTCCACGGAGTGCCCGAGCGCCTTGCCCACGTCGCGGATGGCGGAGCGGGCACGGTAGGTGATGACGTTGGCCACCTGGGCGGCGTACTGGCGTCCGTAGCGCTCGTAGACGTAGGCGATCACTTCCTCCCGCCGTTCCGACTCGATGTCCACGTCGATGTCGGGCGGCCCGTCGCGTTCGGGGGAGAGGAAGCGCTCGAAGAGCAGCCCCAGCTTCACGGCGTCGGCCCGGGTGATGCCGAGGGCGAAGCACACCGCCGAGTTGGCCGCCGACCCCCGCCCTTGGCAGTAGATGTCGTGTTGCCGGCAGAACTCGACGATGTCCCACACGATGAGGAAGTAGCCCGCATAGCCCAGCGCCCCGATCACCTCGAGCTCGTGGTCGACCTGGTGCCACGCACCGCGTACCCGCTCGGCGCCTCGGAGGCCGTAGCGCTCCTCGGCGCCGCGCCGGGTCAGCTCACAGAGCCAGCTCTGTTCGTCGTGTCCTTCGGGGACGGGGAAATCGGGCAGTCCCGGAGCCACCAGGCGCAGGTCGAAGGCACAGGCGCGCCCCAGCTCGGCGGCGCGCCGCACCACACCGGGCCAGCGGGCAAAGCGACGCTCCTGTTCCGCTCCCGAGCGCAACCCGGCCGTGCCGGCGGCAGGCAGCCAGCCCTGCAGCTGCTCGAGCGGTCGCCCCGCCCGCACCGCCGCCAGCACCTCGGCCAGCCGCCGTCGCGCCGGCGTGGCGTAGTGCACGTTGTTGGTGGCGACCAGCTCCACGCCCGCTTCGATGGCCAGCCGGGCCAAGACGTCGTTGCGGGCGGTGTCGAGCGGGTTGCCGTGGTCCCACAGCTCCACCACCACGTTGTCGCGGCCGAAGCGGGCCACCAGCTCGTCGAGGGCGCGCCGGGCTGCTCGTGGCCCGGCACCGGTGAGCGCCGAGGGCACCGCTCCCTTGCGGCAGCCGGTGAGCACCAGCCACTGCCCGCCGGCCGTCTCGGCCAGACGGTCGAGGGTGGAGGTGGGACGTCCCTTCTCGCCGCCGGCCAGCTGCGCCTCGGCCAGCGCCCGGCTGAGGCGGGCGTAGCCGGCGGGGCTGCGGGCGAGGACCACCAGGTGGGCGCCGGGTGGATCGGGGACCTGGGTGCGCGCCGGGCCGGGGTCGGGGGCGTCGCCCGGTGTCACCGGTGACGGCGACAAGGTGATCTCGGCGCCGAACACCGATGCCAGGCCCACGGCACTGGCGGTCCGGGCGAAGCGGACGACGCCGTACAACCCGTCGTGATCGGTGAGGGCCAGTGCCTCGAGCCCGAGGCGCGCCGCCTCGGTCACCAACTCCTCTGGATGCGAGGCCCCGTCCAGGAAGCTGAAGTTCGAGTGGCAGTGCAGCTCGGCGTAGGGGTGGTGCTCAGTCGTAGGCCCCCTCCACCCACCATCCGGCGTCCTCCCGCACCACCAGGTAGGCCATGCCGCAGGACGTGACCAACTGCATGCGCGCCCGCCGGCGCCGCTTGCGTCTCGACCACCAGCGCTCGTCCACCGGCCACGGGCCCGCCCACGCCGTCACCGGTTGCCACGGTCCACCCCTGACCGACAGCTGCTCCGGCGGGGCGCTCGGCAATCCCGACGGGCCCACCTCCAGCTCGGCTCCCCGGCCGTCCACCACCGACGCCGGCACCCGCGCCAACACCGACGCCGGCGCGGGGGCGGGGAGCTGCCCCGGCCAGGGCTCGGGCCCCGGACCGGCGGGGTCCAGGCGCCGTCCCCCCCAGGGCACGAGACGGGCTCGTTCCGCCGGCCCCCGCCCACCTTGGAGCCGGCCCACCGCCACGCCGTCGGGAGGGAGGAGCTGCTCCAGGTGTCCCAAGGCCCGCTCGGCCCGGGCCTCGGCCTCGGCCGCCTCCCCCCAGAACCCGGCCTGGCGCACCTGGGCCCCGGCGCTCCCGTCGCCGGTAGCGGCCGTCGCCGGGTGGGGACGGGGGACGAGGCGGTAGCCGGGGAGCTCGCTGCGCATCCCCCGGGCCAGCTCGTGGCACACCGATCCCTGGGTGCCCAGCCGGCCGAGCACGTGGCGGGTGGGCAGGGCGGCGAACGCTCCCAAGGTGCGAATGCCCAGGCGGCGGAGCAGATCGGCCAGCTCGGGTCGCTCCAGCGCCTCGACCGGCCAGGGGGCGAGAAAGCGGGCGCTCGCTCCCGCCGGCACCACCACCGGCTCGTCACCGGCGGCCCGGGCCGCCAGCACGGCGACGAACAACCCGTCGGCCACGCCGATGTGCCCCTCGACCCGGCCGAGGGCTGTGTCCGTCCGGCTCAGAGCCGTCCTCACGAGCCCGGCCAGGCGGACGTCCCCGCCGAAGTAGCGAGACGGGCCCCGGGTGGGCACGGCACAGACCCCGGGTCGTACCGCCCCGGCCGCCGGCGAGAAGCTCTCCACCACCTCGACGACCCCGGCGAACGTCCGGGCCGCCCGCCCGTCCTCCTGCTCCTCGAGCAGCTCCGGGCACAGCACGACCAGCAATCGCTCCATGGCGGGCCTCCGCCCATACCTCTTTTCTTCTTGTCCTCTTCCTCTTCTTCGTGCGGCTCCCGGCCGCGCCTACGGCGCCGCCGGGGCCCCCGACCCGGAGGGCAGCCACAGCTCTGTTCGCACCGGTCGCGACGCCCCCCGCCGTCCACTGCTCACCACCTCGACCCGCCGGCCCTGCAGGTGCCCGTGGCCCCGGCCCGCACCCATCCAGCGTCCGCGTCCCACCGTCAGCTGGAGTTCTGGGCCCTCTGGCCAGGGAGAATGCCGGGCCAAGACCACCAAGGCGGCCCGGCGTTCCCGGGCCCGGGCCGCCAACCTCCGGGCCGGTCCGGGGCGCACCGGCCCGGGTGGGCACACGAGCACGGCGTCCATCCCCTCCACCAGGTAGGCGGCCGCCTCCATCCAGCGGGCTCCGGGGTGGGGGACCAGGACCAGGTGATCGAGGTCGACGCCCATCTCGGCCAGCGCCAGCACGCCGGCATCCGGGACGCCCACCGCTGCACACCACGACCCGGTGGCGGTGGCCTCTGCCAGGAGGGAGAAGGCCAAGGTGGTGGCCCCTCCGGCGCCTCCTTCGGATCCGGCCCTCACCGCCACCACCGCTCCTCGGGGTAGCCCGCCCCCCGGGACCATGGGTCCCAGCGCCGGGAGCAGGGGGAGGAGCTGGTCCCGGCGATCGGAGGTCGGGCGCACCCGGGCCGAGAGGGTCACGTCGATCCCGGCGGGGGCGGAGAGGGCCATCGGAGGGGAGGTTATCGAACATATGTTCGCTCTGCTCCCCGGCCCTTCCCTCCCTCCACGGCTCGGCCGGGGAGCCGGGCGGGGCCCTCCACCATCGTCCTCCACGGCTCATGGGCGAACCACGGGGTGAGCCCCACCCAGCCCACCGTGTTGCGCTCGTCCACCACCACCGCCATCCCCGGTCGTCCCCGGCCGAGCACGTCGACGGGGAGGCGTGCTTGACGGCGCGATGCGGTGGTGATCGTGGACGGCACCTGCGCGCTGCGCAGAGATCGTCGTCCGGCCGACTCGAGCAGCTGGATGCACAGCTCCTTCGCCGGCCCGCTTCGAGACGGCACGGCTGCCGCCGTCACCGAGCGGGTGAGGACGTCCTCCTCTCCGGCCAGTGCCGACAGCGCCTCCAGCGTGCGCACGTCACCGATCCCGGGCAGCACCACCGTCGTGCCGAACAAGGAAAGCAATCCTTCGGCGGCTGGGCCCCATCGGCCTCTCGCCTGTGACAGGTCCTGCAGGCATGCCAGCGTCAGCAGTCCTTGCCCGCCTCCTTCGCTGACCATCGACGGGAGATCGGGTACCGGGGCGATGTTGGCCACCTCGTCGAGGGCGAGGACGACTGCTGGCGGGACTCCGGTGCCGGTGCGCAGGGCGCGGGCATGGGCGTCGTAGGCAGCGGTGCGGATCTCGGTGAGCAGCCCCACCACCATGGGAGCAACCAGCGCCTGGTGGCGGCCGGTGGCGCACACGTACAGCGCCGAGGGTGACTGGCAGAACGCTGCGGCGTCGAAGTCGGGGTCTACGGTGCTCGCCAGGGCCGATTGGCTGCGATACCCGGCCAGGACACCCGATGCCGTGGACCAGATGCCGCTCTGCTCCCTGCTCTCGGTGGTGGCGATGCCGGCCAGCAGATCGGCGGCCACGTTGGCGCCGGCGTCGTCGAGGACTCCGAGCGCCTTGCTTGCCTGGCGGCGGTCGACCCACGACACGACGGCAGGGAGTTGTTCGTCGGACAGAGCAGCCGCGTGCAGCAGGGGCGCCAGCAGTGCCTCGGCGCGCTCACGCCAGTGGTCGGTGCCGCCACTTGCCGGCGACTCCGACAGCGGGCGGGTGGCGCCCACCAAGGCGCGCGCCACCAGGAGCGCATCGTCCCACCGAGCGCACGCCGGCACTGGTGACCACCGCACTCGCTGCACGCCGTCGGGCGTGGGCACGGTTCCACTGGGGTCGAAGAGCAGACAGGGTCCGCGCCGGCGGCGCCAGGGCAAGGT
>DMNK01000081.1:13297-15390 GCA_003453695.1 Acidimicrobiaceae bacterium
GGCGGCGCCAGGGCAAGGTGGCCTCCAGCACGTCGGGCTTGGTGGAGGTCGAGACGACCGGGCCGCCGGCGGCCAGCACGGTGGGGACCACCAGGGAGGAGGTCTTGCCGGACCGGGGCGGCCCCAGGACCAGGACCGATTGCTCGGGGGGCGCCCAGGCGGGGCCCCGGGCCCCGGCCCCCAGATACAGCTGCCCACGGCCCTGTTGGGCGCCGGTCACGCCAGCTCGGGACGAAAGGTCGGCTGGCCGTTGCGGACGCGCAGCGTACCGGGGATCCCGAGCAACGCCGTCACGTCGGGCACGGCCCCTCCAGGAGCGACGACGTGGTGACGGCGCAACGCGATCACTCGACCCACGTGTGCTCCGAGCGTGATGGTGAGCTCGAGTCTGACGTCGCCGTCGTCCGTCGTCTCCGCGTCGATGACGATGACGTCGTAGGCGCCGTCGGGCAATGTCGCCATGGTTCACGATCCTCTCAAAGCGACTCGTCGCGGTCCATAGGTGCAATGCGAAGGCGCGCACAGCGGTGCTTCGCGGCCTCGTTGACGTGCGTCGACGTGCCTGTGCGCGCCGCGATATTTGGAGGGCTGCAACGCGAAATGCTTGACCTTTGCGCGAAAACCATCTTTGATTGTTGGGATTGCAGAATTGGCTGGAGGAGCGAGTGAGCATTTCGGGGCATGTCGCCGCGATGTCGGACACCCGTTGCGTGCAAGGTGCAGCGCGATGTCTGGCGGTGACGTCCCCAAGGTGATGGAGCGACAGCCCACTGCACACCACGAGATCTGCCGCTCGGGCGGCACACTCTCCACCGGGTGTTTGCCCAGGTCGGAGGTGCAAATTCGTCAGGCGAACCCTGGTTTTGTCTTGCCGCGGTGAGTCGGGCGAGGAAAGCAGCAAGCAAAACGGCAAAGAAGGCCGTCAGGCGAGCCCCGGCGAGGAATGCCGAACGGTGAGCCCCGGCGAGGTAAGCAACGAAGATATCGGCCAGAAGGCCGTAAGGAGGCATGCAGAATGCCAGTGAAGCGGGCCACAGCAAGGAAGACCGCCAAGCGGCGGGCTCCCGCCAGGAAGGCGGCCGCCAAGCGGGCTCCCGCGAAGCGGACCGCCAAGCGGGCCCCCGCGAAGCGGGCTGCGAAGCGGACTGCGAAGCGGTCGACGGCGAAGCGCACGACCAAGCGCGCTCCGGCCAAGAAGGCTGCCAAGCGGACCGCCAAGCGGCGGACTGCGAAGCGGACGACGGCGAAGCGCACGACCAAGCGCGCTCCGGCCAAGAAAGCCGCCAAGCGGACTGCGAAGCGGCGGACCACCAAGAAGGCCGCTGCCAAGCGGGCTCCGGCCAAGCGGACCGCCAAGCGGCGGACCACCAAGAAGGCCGCCGCCAAGCGGGCTCCGGCCAAGCGGACCGCCAAGCGGCGGACCACCAAGAAGGCCGCTGCTGCCACTCCGGCACGCAAGCGGGCCCGGCGTACCCGTCGGGTGGCCAAGAAGAGTTGAGCCCGGCCGCCGGCTCATGCCGGCGGCGAGCATCGCTCGTGGAGCGGGGGGGCCTTCGGGCCCCCCCGCTGCTCTTTCTCGACCGCCCGCCTCCTGGGCGGCGCCGGTCGGCTCAATGCGGCGCCGGTCGGCTACAAGGCGGTGATGAGCCGAAAGGCCTCGCCTCGGTCGAGGCCTGCCAGGCGCCCGTGATCGGCGAGCTGTCCTTCGACGAAGGCCCGCACCACCTCAGGCGCCCTGGCGACATCGGCGCCCTCGATGCCGAAGGTCGAGCGGTACTGACTCTCGTGGGCGAGAAGGGCGGCCACCTTGGCCCCGACGCTCCCCCCGACCTCTTCCACGTGGTTGGGTTCGTCCGCCTCCCACAACAGCAAGGCGTCGGGCCGGTGGGCTGAGCCGAGATCGGGGCGGAAGCGCTGCTCACGTGCCGCCGCCACCGCGTCGACGAGGAGCCATCCGGCGTGCCGGTGATCGGGATGGATCCGGTACCTGCGCCAGGGGTCGTGGCCGAGGACCACCGCCGGCCGCACCCGCCGCAGGACTCGGCACACCTCGAGCATGTGCGCCGGGCCCGACTCGAGCTCGCCGTCCACGA
>DMNK01000081.1:15471-18120 GCA_003453695.1 Acidimicrobiaceae bacterium
CCGCCCCCGCCGCAGGACTCGGCACACCTCGAGCATGTGCGCCGGGCCCGACTCGAGCTCGCCGTCCACGAAGTCGAGGAAGTCGACGTCGCCTCCCCCCAGCCGACGCGCCGCCTCTCGCTGTTCGGTTCGACGCGTCGTGACCAGGTCGCCGCCCCCCGCGCCGGCGGCATCCCAGCTGCCCTTGGAGCCGTCGGTGAGCACCAGATGGTGGAGGCGGCACCCGGCGGCGGCCCATTTCGCCAGCGTGGCCCCGCAGCCGAACTCGGCGTCGTCGGGGTGGGCGCCCACGGCGAGCGCCGAGGACGGAGGGGCCAGGTCGACGCTCACACTGCCGTGGGCGGGAAGGTCGCCCACCGGCACGATGCGTCCGGTCATCGGCCTTCCCAGAATCCGATCGTCGCCGGGATGTCGTCGGGAACGTCCACGTCGGTCGTGAGGCCCGGGTCGCGCACCACCCGCAGTTGCAGTCGCAGTCGCAGAGCTTCTTCCACGTGCCGGCGGAACGAGCCGGCGCCGTACGAGAAGCGGAAGCCGGCGTAGGCAGGGACGGCGGTGACGTTGGTGCCGTCATCGGCTCGGTCGGGCACGAGCGTGATCCCTTCGAACCCGGCCAGCTTGGCCAGCCCTTCGGCGAGGGGAAGGTCGCCGTGCACGACGAGGACCTCGGTGGCACCCGCCTCGGCCAGGCGGCGTACGCCGGTCTGCACGGCTCCGTTCAGGCCGCGTCCCGGTTCGGGCAGCACCATGGCGCCGTGTTCGGCGGCCCAGGTGGCCACCTCGTCGTCGTCGCACACCACCGCCACCGGAAGTGGGGCGGCAGCGGCCAGCACGTGTTCGGCCATGGCCCGGGCCAGCACCGCTCGCCGGTAGGGGTCGAGCGTGGGTGCGAGGCGCGCCTTGGCGCGGGAGAACGCCTTCACCGGCACGAGCACCACCGAGCCGGCGAGGCGAGGCAGGCCCGGCTGCGCGCGCATGGGGTCAGTGTACGAGCCGCCCCCGCCGTTATTCTCCTGGCAATGCCCGCCCCCACCGGCGATCGCGGCACCGCATGGCGGGGCGCTCCGTGACGCCGGATCCCCACGGCGAGGCCCTGGCCCGGGTCCGGCGCTACCTCCTCGAGCACGGGGCGAGTCCCGAGGAGATCAGCCGCGCCGAGAGCGACGGTGTGCTGGACCTGCTGGTGGCGGACCGTGCCCTCGTGCCCGCCGAACGTCGCTACACCGAAGGAGAAGTCGAGGAGCGCTCCGGCATGCCCGTCGAGATGGCTCGCAAGTTCTGGCGGGCGCTCGGGTTCCCGGCCCCGTCCCCGGACGAGGCGATGTTCACCGACTTGGACGTCCAGGCGCTCGTGACCATCAACGGCATCCTCTCGCTCGGAGTTGCCGATCCCGAGAGCGCCTTGCAGTTGGCGAGGGTCATCGGTTCCTCGATGGCGAGGATCGCCGACGCCGAGGTGTCTCCCGGGGTGCTGGGCACCGCCGTCCCCGGGGCTGCCGAGGCCGGCGACAGTGTCGAGGCTGCCGACGTCTTCTCACAGCTGGCCGACCAGATGATCCCCGCCATGGGGGGCTTGCTCGAGTTCGCCTGGCGGCGGCACCTGCAGGCCGCCACCCGGCGCGCCATGTCCCAGCGGGCCAGGCAGGCCGGCGCCCAGCCGCCGTTGTGCGTGGGCTTCGCCGACATGGTCGGGTTCACCGTGCTGAGCCAGCAGCTCTCCGAGGACGAGCTGGCGGTGGTGGTGAGCCGCTTCGAGGAGGTGGCCCACTACACCGTGACCGGCTGCGGCGGCCGGCTCGTGAAGATGATCGGCGACGAGGCCATGTTCGTCACCGAGTCCGCCATCTCGGCGGCTCGCATATCGCTCGGCCTGGCAGAGGCGTACGCCGAGGACGAGATGCTCTCCGACGTGCGTGTGGGAATGGCACAGGGGCCGGTGCTGGTCCAGGACGGCGACTACTACGGGCCGGTGGTGAACCTGGCTCACGCCGTGGTGGGACTGGCCAACCCGGGGAGCGTCCTTCTGTCCGACGACTTCCACACCGCCCTGCTCCACGAGATGCACCCTTCGGGCGGCACCGACGGCGCCGACGACGGTGAGTTCGCCTTCCACCCCGTGCGGCCCCGGTTCGTCAAAGACCTGGGCCGGGTGCAGCTGTGGGCCCTGCAGCGCCCTGGCACGTCGCCGCCCACACTGGAGCAGCGCGTCGGGCGCCGATGGGAGCGGCTGGCCGAGGTGCTCCACGACATCGAGGAGCTGCGCGAGCGAGGTGAGCGCCTCATCACGAGCGGCTTGCGCGCCGCCGTCGCCGACGAATACGCCGACGAAGGCGCCGAAGCGGAGCCGTCAGACGCCGGGGAGGCGCACGGTGGCGATGCCGAACGGCCGAAGCTCGAAGGACCCGTCGACGGGACCGACCGTCCGCCCCCGGAGGTCGACGAGCCAACCTGAGCGCTCGCCCAGGTCCACCGTCGTGGGGGTGGACGCCGGGTTGAACAGCCGCACCTCGAGCATGCCGGCCACCCGGCGCACGGCGGACACCTCGGCGCCCTCCAACGACAACAGCGACCCTCCTGACGGGCGGGTGCCTCCACCGGAGGCGTGCACCACGTCGAGGGGGAGCAGGACGTCGTCGGCCAGGGCGTAGG
>DMNK01000004.1:0-11692 GCA_003453695.1 Acidimicrobiaceae bacterium
TTCGAGACCGACTGGATCAAGCTGGAGGTGATCGGCGACGACCGGACCCTGTTGCCCGACGTCGCCGAGCTCGTCGTCGCCGCCGAACAACTGTGCGACGAAGGTTTCGTCGTCCTCCCCTACACGAGCGACGATCCCGTGGCGGCCCGCCGGCTGGAGCAGGCGGGTTGCGCCGCCGTCATGCCCCTGGGCGCCCCCATCGGCAGCGGTCTCGGCATCCGCAATCCGCACAACATCGCCCTGATCGCCGAATCGGTCACGGTCCCCGTGGTGCTCGACGCCGGCCTGGGCGCCCCGTCGGAAGCAGCCGGGGCGCTCGAGCTCGGCTGCGACGCCGTGTTGGTGGCGAGCGCCATCACCCGGGCCCGGCAACCGGCTCGGATGGCGGCCGCCTTTCGTCTCGCCGTCGAGGCCGGATACCTGTCCCGGACAGCGGGGAGGATCCCGCGGCGATTCCACGCCCGGGCGTCGAGCCCCCTGGAGGGCATGGCCGAGTTCGACTGAGTGCGCCGCTGCAGGTGAGCCCGCTTCGCGTGCGCCGCCTCTGCTAGCCGAAGCCTCGGTTCCCGCTGGCCTCGGCGGCGTGCTCCTCAGCGGTGTCGGGCTCGTGGAGCACAGGGCCGGGAACGGCGGTGGGCTTGTTCAGGATGTTCGACACCCGCTGATGGGTGACGCCGAAGATCCGGGCGATGGCAGGGATGCTCGTGCCCTCGGCCCGCATGCCGCGCGCCAGGGCGCGACGCGCCGTGCCGCTCGCCTCCATGAGCCGCGACAGGATGCGACCGAGGAGCTGCATCGTCCCCGGCGACGGTTCGTTCTCGAGCGCCGAGGTCATGCCCACCCCGCTCGACCGGGCGCGGCGCAGTCCGTGGATGCGGCCGAGCAGCATCCGCTCGTCACCGCTGTTTCGTTCGATGGCGTCGCTCAGTGCGTCGAGCGCGCCAGCAACATCGTCGCCCCGCTCATCAACCATGACTTCTACAATGCCCGTTCCCGCCGGTAAAGAAAACGGCCTTGGCCACCCGTTGTGGTGCCTGCTTCCCCCGTGGCGCCGAGGACCACCACAAGCGGTGCCCTAGGCTCGCCATGTGAACCCCCCGGTGGCATTGACGGTGGCGGGCTCCGACTCCGGGGGTGGGGCAGGGATCCAGGCGGACCTGAAGACCTTCGCCGCACAGGGCGTCTTCGGGACCTCGGTGATCACCGCCGTCACGGCGCAGAACAGCGCCGACGTCCTCGGCGTGGAGCGTCTGGACCCGTCTTTCGTCGACCTCCAGCTCGAAGCGGTGCTCTCCGACCTGCCGGTGGCGGCGGTCAAGACCGGCATGCTCGGTTCTGCGGCGACGGTGACGGCGCTGTCGGAGTGGGCGGCGGCGGGCCGGCTCCCCAACCTGGTGGTGGACCCGGTCATGGTGACGTCCACGGGACGGCGCCTTCTCGACGACGACGCCGCCGACGCCTACCTGCGGCTGCTGTTCCCCCATGCCGCCGTGATCACCCCCAACACGCGCGAAGCCTCGCTGCTCACCGGGATGCCGGTCGACGACCTGTCCGACATGGAGCGGGTGGCGACGGAGCTGGCTCGGACCGGCGCCGCCGTGGTGGTCGTGAAGGGTGGACACCTCGGCGGCGGCCGGGCGCCGGACGTGGTGCTGGCCGAGGGGCGGATCGCCGTGCTCGACGCAGACCGGGTGGTGACGGGGAACGACCACGGCACGGGCTGCACCCTGTCCGCCGCCATCGCCGCGCGTCTGGCCGCCGGCGACGAGACTTCGAGCGCCATCGGCGCCGCCAAGCGGTACGTGACCGAGGCACTCCGAGGCGCAGCGGGTTGGCATCTGGGGACCGGGCACGGTCCGCTCGACCATTTCGGGTGGGCCGCTCCGGTGGGCGGCTGAGCCGCCGGTACACTGCGTTCGCCGCCTCCTCGGCGCCGGTGGAATGCCCGAACCGACCGATCCCGCTCCCTCCTTCGCCCCAGGCCCCGACCGGGGTGCCAACGGCGCCGCTGCCGACGGCAGGGCGGCCGGCAGTTCCGGGAACGGCCACGGCGCCCCTGGCCCACGGCTGGGGCGGGCTCCCCGCCCGGGCCGCCCCCCCGGGCCGAGCGCCAAGCCGGCGGCGGTGGTGTTCGGGATCATCCTGCTGCTGTTCCTGGTGGGTTTCCTGGTCGACGAGCTGACCAGCGCTCCCCACGCCACCCCCAGCGGGCACGCCACGCCGTCGTCGCGCCCCGTCCCCGGCACGGGCGGTCTCGTCGCCCAGCCGGCGTCCTCGGTCCTGGGGCCGCTGTCCACGGCCGGGCAGCCACCGGCCAACGTCGTCTCCGCCTTGGTGGTGCCCAGGGGCACGGCCGTCGTCCCCGGCTCGGCGTCCCAGCAAGGGCTCGGGCTCTACGACGCCACCGTGCACGTCCAGGTCCCCGCGGCCGAGGAGGCCGTCATCACCTTCGTGCGCACCGAGCTGGGCGCCGGGCGCTGGCACGTGCTGAGCGCGGGGCCCCGGGCACAGGGCTATCAGATCGTGGCCCAGCACCCGGGCAGTGACGGCTACGAGTGGGAGGTTGGCTTCACCGTGTCGCCGACCACCTTCACCTCGGCGGTCCCCGGGGTGGGCGCACCCGCCGGCGGGGTGACACCGGTGGCTCTCCGGCTCTTCGCCATCTCCGACGCGTCGTAAGGACGCTGCGGGCGCCAGGGTCGAGTCGAGACCTCTGACACCTCGACTCCGACCGGCACCTTGACCCGCTCGTGCTCCTGGAGGGGCACGGGCTCGGGCAGCCACTCACCCATGTCGGCCAGCCCTGCCGGTGCCTCGGCGGCGTCCTCGCTGTTGAGCAGCCAGGCCCAGACGAAGAAGTCGATGGGGTACAAGAAGTAGCCGACCCGGGTGGACGGCGCGAGAAGGATGGCCACCGTCATCACCCAGCCGAGCAGGCGCGCCAGTGCCCCCGGGGTGCGCGGGGTGTGGCGGACGAGCACGTAGCCCAGGGCGGCGACGCCGGCGGTCGCCACCGACACCGTGAAGAGCTCGTGGGCGCCGGGGAAGAACGACACCACGGCGTGGCCGAGCAGGGGGCTCGCCGCCGGCGAGCGGATGCCGGCCAGGCCGAGCGGGAAGCGCACGACGTTGTCGACGAAGGCGGGCAGGTTGGACAAGGCGGTGGGCAGCACCGACGGCACCATCACCGCCGCCATCCCGCCCACGAGCAGCAGCGCCGGGCGCCTGCCCCTCCGGCCGCCGCCGTCGCGCGCCGCCAGCAGGGCGAGGGCGGCCAGGGGCCAGGCCGTGATCTTCATGGAGGCGGCCACCCCCAGGGCCGCCCCGGCCGCCAGCGGTCGACGTCGTTGGATGAGCACCAGCCCGAGCAGCATGAGGGCAGCCACCGGCAGGTCGTCACCTCCGGTGGCCAGAGGCAACGCCGCCGTGGGCAGCACGGTCATGCTCTGCAGGGCGAGGACGCGCGGACCGGTTGGGCCCCGGCACAGCGCCAGAGCTCCGATGACCACCACGATGGTGATGAGCGAGAAGGCCACGCGGGCGTCGGTGAGCCGGGGCGAGGCGTGGGTGCTGCGGGCCAGGCCGAACACCGACATCAAGGGGAGATAGGGGTTGTAGACGTCGTAGGCGGGCTGTCCGGGGGGAGCGGCCGGCTTGGTCCTGCTCCCGTCCACCAGCTGGTAGGGGTCGTGCCCGTGCGCCAGCCGGGTGCCCGACGCCTCCACCACCGAGACCTCGGGCTGCACGTAGGTCGTGCCCGTGCCGCCGGTGTCGGCTCGCCACAGCACCTCGAGCGACAGCGGCATCAGCGTCGCCCCCAACAACACGAGCAGGAACACGAGGACGCGCGGGGTGGTCCAGTGCCAGCCACCGTCGCCGTCCCCCGCCGGGGCGGCCCGGCGGGCTCGGCGCGCCCCCACCGCAGAGAAGAGCGCACCCAGCAGGTAGGGGCCGATGGCCAAGGCCCCCCACTGCCGGTACAACGAGATCGACGACGTCTCGGCGGTGACGGCGGCGAAGAGCGCCGACGCGGCGTACAACACCGCGTCGCGTTCCTGAGGAGCCCATGACGTCACGACGCGGACCGCCCGAGCACGCAGTCCGCCGGCCATGGCTCAATGCTATTCGGAGGACCCTCGGGCCGTAGGGTTGGCCGATGACCGACCCGGCCCCGCTGCCCGGTGCCGGCGGCCCCGGAGGGGACTTCGCCGCCTTCGTGGTGCGCCGCCACGACGACGACGTGACGGCCGGGCCCGAGCGTCTCGGGTTCGACGAGCTCCCGCCGGGCGACGTGGTGGTGTCGGTCACCTGGTCGGGGGTCAACTACAAGGACGCCATGGTGACGGTGCCCGGCAACCGGGTGGCCCGAACCTCTCCCCTCGTCCCCGGCGTGGACCTGGCGGGCGTGGTCCTCTCCTCTGAGGCGCCCGGGCTGGAACCCGGCCAGGGCGTGCTGGCCCACGGCCAGGACATCGGGGTCGCCCGCCACGGCGGTTTCGCCACCGTGGCCCGCCTGCCCGCCGACTGGGTCATCCCCCTTCCCGCCGGGTTGAGCGACCGGGCGGCCATGACCATCGGCACCGCCGGATTCACCGCCGCGCTGTCGCTGGACGAGCTCGAGCGGCACGGGCTGCGGCCCGGGGACGGACCGGTGCTCGTCACCGGCGCCGCCGGCGGTGTCGGTTCGATGGCGGTCTCCATGCTGGCGGCGCGCGGCTACGACGTCGTGGCGTCCACCGGCCGCGGCGCCGAGGCTCCCCGGCTGCGGCACCTGGGGGCGGCCCAGGTGGTCGGGCGTGACGACATCGACGACGCGCCCGGCCGCGTGCTGGGCGGGGAGCGGTGGGCCGGGGCGGTCGACTGTGTGGGGGGCGCCACTCTGCCCAGGGTCCTGCGCACCCTGCGCTACGGCGCCGGCGTCGCCGCCAGCGGGCTCACCGGTGGCGCCGCCGTGGAGACCACGGTGTTCCCGTTCATCACCCGCCAGGTGGCCCTGCTCGGGGTGGACTCGGTCCTCACGCCGAGGGACCGTCGCCGCCAGTTGTGGGACCGCCTGGCCGGTGAGCTTCGCCCTGTCCACCTCGACGAGATGGTGGACGAGGAGACGACATTGGCGGAGCTGGCTGAGCCCCTGGCGCGCATCCTCGAGGGACAGGTCCGGGGCCGGGTCCTGGTGCGAGTGGCCGGAGGCTGAACCTCGTCAGTGCGGTGGTGCCGTGGTCTGGGTGCCGGGCGACCCGGCGCCGAAGAACGGCGACACGGTGAGCGTGCCGCCGCACACCGTCGACCGGGCGGTGACGACCACGTGGTCGACGTCGTCAGGAGGAGTCACCCACAACGCCGCGGCAGCTTCGCAGGCTCCCTGACCGGACGGCACGTCCGAATAGGCGACGTTGACGTACGCCAAGGCCTGCGCCGGCAACGTGACCGGGGCCGCCGCCAGGTCGGTGAAGCGGTACGAGCCACCGCGGATCACCGACGTGCGCAGCTCGGTGCCGCCGGCGTCGACGAGTTGGAGGCCGGGATAGCCCTCGATCGTGCAGCTGGCGGTGCCGACGTTGCGCAGCTGGACGGTGATCTCGATCGTCCCCGCCGCACCTTGGGTCCCCTCCACCGAACCGGACAAACCGGTGGCGAGACAGTGTGCCGACGGTGCCGGCACCGACGTGGTGGGCGGCGCAGCCGTGCTGCCCTCCCCGCCGTGACCAGGGGCCGAGGGCCCGGCGCCGCAGGCGGCCATGGCCAGGGCGCCGACGACCATGACCGCCAGCCAGGTCCCGCCACGCCGGGCGACCATCGACGCGCCGTGCCCGCTGAACGGGCGACGCCCGCCATCGTTCAGGAGCTGAAGTCCTCGGGCCGCACCGTGTCGAGGAACTGGCGGAACTCCCCCACCAGCTCGTCTGGATTGGCGGACTCGCCGTCCTCGTCCTCGTCGGCGGGGAGCAGGATCCCTTCCGCGTCCATCAGCTCGTCGGACACGAAGAGCGGGCTCGAGGTGCGCACGGCCAACGCCACCGCGTCGGAGGGCCGGCTGGACACGGTGAGGACGCCGTCACCGCGTCGCAGTTGCAGTTCGGCGTAGTACGTGGCAGCACGCAAGTCGGTGATGACGACGCGCTCGAGCTCGGCGCCGAGGGCTTCGACCACGTCGCGCAACAGGTCGTGGGTCATGGGCCGCGGCGTGGCCACGCCCTGGATGGCGAAGGCGATGGCCGTCGCCTCGGGAGCGCCGATGAAGATGGGAAGCGTCCGTCCGAGGCCTTCTGTTTCGGTCAGGAGCAGGACGGGAGTGTTGGACTGGAGGTCCACTCGCACGGCGCTGAGCCTCACCTCGACCATGCCTGCAACTTACCGCCCGTAGAGCTGGGCGACATACGCGTCCGGGTCGGCCTGGAGGGGCCCGGGCGGAGCGGCGGCCACGAAGGGGAGGTTCCGGTACCGCCCGGCCACGTCGAGCCCGTACCCGAGGAGCAGGTCGTCGGTCACCGGGAAGCCGGCGAATCGGACCGGCACCGGCACGATCCGCCGTGTCCGGCGGTCGAACAACGTGCACACCTCGACCGAGGCCGGGCCGCGGCCACGAAGCTCGTTCAGGATGTAGCTGCAGGTGAGCCCGGTATCCACGACGTCTTCGACGAGCACCACGTGTCGGCGGTGCACGTCGTGGTCGAGGTCCTTGGTGATCCGCACCCGACCCGTCCCTTCTGCGTAGGTCGAGATGCCCAGGAAGTCGACCTGCACGGACACGGTCATGCGGCGCACTAGATCCGCCAGGAAGAACATGCTCCCCTTGAGCACGGCAACGAGCAACACGCCGTCGGGATAGGTGCTCGAGAGCTGGCACGCCAGCCGATCGGCGCCGGCCGACAGGTCCGACACGGAGAAGACGGGGCGGGGGCCGCCCGGCGTCACCCCCCGAGCTGGTCGCGAAGGGCCCGGGCGAGGAGCACCGCCCGGAGCTCCTGGCCGAGCCTGCTCAACTCGGCCACGGTGTCGTGCGCCCGCCGGCGGGACTCCGGGTTGCGTTGCTTGAGCAGAGGCAGGACGACCTGCTCGATGAATCCCGCTTCTCGTTCAGCGGCGTGCTTGTGCAGGCGGAGGTGACGGGGCTCCACACCGAATTGGGTGAATGCAGCCGCGGTGCACGCCACCGCCAGGGCGTCTTCGCCGAAGTAGGCGACGCCGCCCACCAGCCGGCTCGAGATGAGCCCGTAGGACTCGAGTGCCGCCAAGGTGGCCGGCGCGCATCCGCTCGCCGACGCCAACTCGTCGGTGGTCATGTCCCCCTCGGCCAGGACGGCGGGCGGCTCGGCTGGACGCGCCCGCCGCGGTGAGGGCTCGGGTTCGGCGGCGGCGGACGCCGGCGCCCGCCCTGCAGCGGCAGTGCTCGACCTCTGCCTCCCCCCCGGGCGCTCCGCCTCGGCGGTGGAGGTGGCGGCGTGCCCGTGGCCGGCGGCCGGGGCGTCGGGCCCGGTGCGGGCGCGGACGGCAGTGGCCGGGGCGCCCTGGCGGGCGTCGTGGCCTTCACGGTCCCGGGAGGGGGCGGGGTCGGCCCCTGCGCCCAGCCCGGGGAGCGGTTCGCCGCCGGCGGCCCCGCGTCTCGGCGGCGTCGCCGGGGTGGGCCGGCCCGGGTCCACCACCTCCGTCGCCGTGGCTGTCGCCGTCTGGGAGTGCCCGTTTCCGTGCTCCCCCACCTCCTCCAAGCGCCCCTTGATCACTTTGAGAGGCAGGAAGTGCTCACGCTGCTGGCGCAGCACCCAGCGCAGCCGCTCCACATCCGGCTCGTAGAACTTGCGGTACCCCGAGGGCGTGCGCTCCGGGTTCACCAGTCCCTGGCTCTCGAGGAAACGGATCTTCGAGATGGTGACGTCGGGGAATTCCTGGCGGAGCAGGGTGAGCACGTCCCCGATGGACAGATAGGCCCGGCCGCTCACCACATGGCTCCCGATCGGCACCTCATTCGTCTGCTGCCGCCAGGTACACCAGCTTGAACTTGCCGATCTGCACCTCGTCGCCGCTCGTGAGCACGGCCTCTTCGATGCGCTCCCGGTTGACATAGGTGCCGTTCAGCGAGCCGACGTCCCGCACCGTGTGGCGGCCGGAGCCGTCGTGGGTGAATTCGGCGTGACGGCGGGACACGGTGACGTCGTCCAGGAAGATGTCGCTCTCGGGGTGGCGGCCCACCCGGGTGATAGGCGCGTCGAGGACGAAACGAGCGCCGGCGTTGGGGCCCCGCTTCACCACCAGCAACCCCACCCCTGCGGCCTTGTCGGGTAATGACACGGTCAGCTCCTCGTCCCCGGGATCGCCCTGGGCCTCGACGGGGTGCAAGGTCACGGTGGTGGTGTCGGGCCCAGAGCCCGACAGCACTGCCCCGCAGGAAGAGCAGAAATTGGCTCCTTCCGGGTTGCGGTGCCCGCAGTTGTTGCAAAACACGGCGTCCACGCTAGCCCCAGTTCTCCACCCGCCCGGCCCCGACACGCCCTAGTCGGCGGTGAGCTCCGCGTAAGCGGACGCCGCCAGCAGGCTCTCGAGGGCGGCCGTGTCCTCCGGCCGGATCTCGCAGATCCAACCCTGCCCGTAGGGATCGGAATTGAGCAGCTCCGGTGCGCTGTCCAGGTCGGTGTTCACCGCCTGCACCTCCCCCGAGACGGGCGCATAGATCTCCGACACCGACTTGGTGGACTCGACCTCACCGAGCACAGCTCCCTGTTCGACGCGCGCCCCCACCTGTGGCAGCTGCACGAAGACGACGTCGCCCAGGGCGTCCTGGGCGAAGTCCGTGATCCCCACTCGCACTGCACCGTCTTGCAGGCGCGCCCACTCGTGATCGGCCGTGTAGCGAAGGTCCTCGGGAACCTGCATGCGGGGACCCTACTCCGAACCGGCTGCAGGCGGCCGGGGCCCGCACCGCCGTCCCTGACCGCACCGGCGATCCGCAGGCTCAGTGCAGCATCTGGCGGATGCGCACCGCCTGTTCCTGGGACCGGGCCCTGGCCTCGGCCTCGCTCGCCCCTTCCGCCCACACGTGCGTCACGGGCTCCTCGGGGTCGGGCACGACCAGCGACCACCCGTCGGGCTCCACGACCTTCACACCGTCGACGAGGACGGTGGAACGTCCCTTGGCCCGCTCGAGAGTGCGGCGCATGATCGTGCCCTTCTGCTCCCACGGCGTGACCACTTCTTCGTGGGCGATGTGGATGGGGGGCAGCTCGCCCGACAGCTTCGACATGCGCTGGCCGGTGGCGGCCAGCATGGCCAGCAGGTGGACCAGGGTGGCGACGGCGTCGAAGGCAGGAAGGAAGTCGGGGAAGATGTAGCCGCCGAGCTGGCTGGCCGCGAAGGCGACCGATCCCGAGGTCGCCACCTCCATGAGGTGGGCGGCCGACAACTTGGTCCACACCACCGGGGCGCCGGCCTCGGCGCACAGCCGCTCCGCCGCCCGGGGGACCGAGACCGGCAGTGCCACCGACTGGCCGGGCTGGCCGGCGACGACCAAGCCCAGGAGCAGGAGCAGCGCCTCGTCGTCCGACAGCACCCGCCCCTCGTCGTCCACCAGGGTGATTCGCTCGCCACCGGGGTCGATGACGGCGCCGAGATGGGCGCCCGACACCCGGACCAGTTCGCCCACGTTGGCGGCTGCCGAGCGCAGGTCGGAGGACATCACCGCCGCCGTGGAGGCATACGGGTTCACCACCAGCACCTCGGCGCCCAGCTTGGCGAGCACGTTGGGCATCACGAAGCTCGTCGTGCCGAAGGAGTAGTCGAGGACGATCTTGAAGGCGGCGTCGGTCACGGCGGTGACGTCGACGGTGTCGATGAGGGCGGCGGTGTACAGCTCGAGTGTGCGCGGCGGGAACCCGATGTCACCGATGTCGGAGGCGAGTGCCCGGCGGAACTCCTCGCGGTGGTACAGGCGTTCGATCTTGCGCTGGGTGGTCTCGGCGACGTCGATGCCGTCCTGGTCGAAGAAGCGCAGGATCACCGACTGGCTGTCGCCCTCGGCCAGGCGCACGGTGATGCCGCCCAGGCTCGCCCCGGTGCGCACCTGGAACCTCGTGACCGGGATGGTGGCCACCTCGAGGTCCTCCACGTGCACGCCGGCGGCGTTGCATCCCACCATCACCGCCCGCTTGAGGACGCGCGCCGCCCGGCTGGTGTCGCGCGATGCGGTGATGGTCGTCCCCTTCTCGAGCGTGCTGGCCCAGGCCATGGACAGCCGCATGACGAGCTCGGGGCTGATGTCCACATTGGCGAGGCCCTGGATGCCGAGCCGGCCGAAGAGGGTGCGGATGCCGCGGGACTCCCACACGATGGAGGTGTTGACCGTGGCCCCGGTCTCCACCGTCTTGAACGGGTAGACCTTGACGCCCGACTTGATGACGGCGTGGGCTCCCACGAAGGTCTCGTCGCCGAGGACGACGCCCTCCTCGCAGCGCACGTTCTGGCGCAGGTCGCAGGCCCGCCCCACGACGCAGCCGTCCAGGCGGGTGCCGGCACCGAGAAAGGCGTTGTCGTGGATCACGCTCCGGTTGAGCGTGGCGTTGAGGGCCACTTGGACGTTGAGGCCCAGCACGCTGTACTCCCCCACCGTGGCGCCGGCGCCCACCGAGCAGTTGTCGCCGATCACGGCCGGGCTCTCGACCGTGGCCGTGGGGTGGACGTCGGCCCCCTTGCCCAGCCACACCCCCTGCCGCAGGGGGAACCCGCTCACCTGGACCTGAACCCGCTGGTCGAGGACGTCCTGGTGGGCCCGGAGGTAGGCCTCGAGGGTCCCGACATCCTCCCAGTAGCCCTCGGCGACGTACCCCTGCAGGGGCCGGCCCGCCTCGAGCACGGCGGGGAACACCTCGCCGGAGAAGTCGACGGGCCGCCCCTCGGGGATGAAGTCGAAGATGGCCGGCTCGAGGACGTAGATCCCGGTGTTGATGGTGTCGCTGAACACCTGTCCCCAGGTGGGCTTCTCGAGGAAGCGCTCGATGGAGCCGTCCTCACGGGTGATGACGATGCCGAACTCGAGCGGATCCTCGACCGCCTTCAGGGCGATGGTGGCCAAGGCCCCGGTGCGGACGTGATGGTCGACCACGGCGCCGAGATCGATGTCGGTGAGCACGTCGCCGGAGATCACGAGGAACCGCTCGTCCAGCTGCGCCTGGGCGTTGCGCACCGAGCCGGCTGTCCCGAGCGGCATCTCCTCGGTGGCGTAGACCATGCGCACACCGAACTCCGAGCCGTCGTCGAAGTAGCTGCGGATGGCGTTTGCCATGAAGGCCACGGTCACCACGATGTCGTCGAACCCGTGGGCGCGCAGCAGTTGCACGACGTGCTCCATCATGGGCCGGTTGGCCATGGGGAGCATGGGCTTGGGCTGATTCGACGTGAGTGGGCGGAGCCGGGTGCCTTCGCCTCCGGCCATGATCACGGCTTTCATGGCGCTCGTCTCATCCGTGCCGTCACCGGTCGTGCCGTCACCCGCGTCGCGTGCTCGTTCACGCGGACGCTACTCCGTGGCCTTCGGTCCTGCCCGGGGCCGTCTCGGTGGTTGCGGCCGTGGCCGTCGGAGCCGCCGCTGTGGGCGCCGGGGCGGTCGAGCCCGCTTCCCGGCGCGCCCGACGTCCCCTGGCCAGGGCCTGTCGCCCAGCCGGCACGTAGGCGGCAGCGGCGACCCATGCCAGCACGAGGGCGGGGA
>DMNK01000004.1:11878-12922 GCA_003453695.1 Acidimicrobiaceae bacterium
GGATAGGCGAACATGAGACCGAACGTTCCGGCTTTACCCACCCACAGCACATCGATGCGCTCTGCGCCGAGGGCGGCCAGCAGCAGGACGGCTGCCGACACCACGGCCTCGCGCGCCACGGTGCCGACGCCGAACCACAGCGGCACGGCGCCCACCACGATGATCGACGACACGCTGGTGAGCACGAGCACACGGTCGGCGACCGGGTCGATGACCTTGCCGAGCGTGGACACCTGATGGAAGTGCCGGGCCACGTACCCGTCCACCCAGTCGGTGGCCCCGAGCACCGCCAGCAGGATGGCGGCCGCCACTTGGCGGTGTGCTCCGAACAGCAGCCACACGAACACCGGCACACACGCCAGGCGAACGGCGGTGACCAGATTGGGGACGGTGAGGACGCGTCCCAGCGCCTCTTCGTCGGCGGGGCCGGAACCAGCGGCTCCGCCGGCGGTCAATCGACGGTCCAGGTACCGCCCGAGCGCAGCAGGGCCTCGAGGTCGCCCGGCCCTCGCTGCTCGGCCGCCTCCTGGAGCTGCCGGGACATGGCGTCCCCGTACTCGGGGCGCTCCACGGCTCGGAACACGCCGATGGGCGTGGGCTCGAACGGACCGCGTGCCAGACGAGACAGCTGGAAGGCGAGTCCCGGATCGTCGCGTCGCTCGTCGTGCACGAGCAGGGCGTCCACGCCCACATCGGCCACCTCGACGATGCGCAGCCGCCCGTCCGGGTCGATGACCACCCCGTGCTCGGCCTCGTTCCCGAATCGGATGGGCTCGCCGTGGACGAGGGGGATGAGCTGCTCGGCCCGCACGTCGCGTCCGGTGACCCGCTCGAAGGCGCCGTCGTTGAAGACGTTGCAGTTCTGGTAGATCTCCACGAACGCCGCCCCTCGGTGGTCATGCGCACGGCGGAACGTCTCCTGCATGTGCTTGCGGTCCATGTCGTGGGTGCGGGCCACGAACGTGGCTTCGGCTCCGAGGGCCAGGCTGATGGGGTTGAAGGGGGTCTCGAGAGAGCCGAAGGGCGTCGACTTGGTGACCTTGC
>DMNK01000004.1:13150-15239 GCA_003453695.1 Acidimicrobiaceae bacterium
AGGTGGTTGCCACCGATGGACAGGGCGTCGCCGTCCCCGGTGACCACCCAAACATCCAGGTCAGGGCGGGTGACAGCCAGGCCGGTGGCCACTGCCGGAGCCCGGCCGTGGATGGAGTGCATCCCGTAGGTGTTCATGTAGTAGGGAAAGCGCGCCGCGCAGCCGATGCCGGACACGAACACGGTGTTCTCCCGGCGCACGCCGAGATCGGGCAAGAGCATCTGCACGGCCGCCAGAATCGAATAGTCCCCGCAACCCGGGCACCAGCGCACCTCCTGATCGGAGGTCCAGTCCTTTCGGGTCGTGACGGGCACGGCGGTATCGGTCAACTGGCCACGTCCTCTTCGGCCAACGAGGTCTCGGGGTTCACGCCGAGCAGCTTCAACACGGCCGCTTCCACTTCGGCCGCCCGGAACGGCACCCCCTGGACCTTGGTGAGCGAATATGCGTCGACGAGGAAGGCGGCGCGCACGAGCTTCACGAGCTGGCCCAGGTTGGTCTCCGGGACGAGCACCTTGGGATAGGCGCGCACGACCTCGCCGAGATTGGGTGGGAAGGGGTTCAGGTGGACCAGGTGGGCGTGGGCGACCTGGAGACCCCGGGCCCGGACCCGGCGGACCCCCGCGGCGATGGCGCCGTAGGTGGATCCCCAGCCGAGCACCAGGACCGGCGCCGCCCCCGGCCCCTCGGCGTCGTCGACCTCGAGAGGTGGGAGCGAGCCGGCGATGCCGGCCACCTTGGCGGCGCGCAGGTGGACCATGTGCTCGTGGTTGGCCGGGTCGTAGGACACGTCACCGGTCACGTCGGCCTTCTCGAGGCCGCCGATGCGGTGCTCGAGGCCGGGCGTGCCGGGGATGGCCCAGGGCCGAGCCAGCGTCAGGGGGTCGCGCGCGTAGGGCTGGAAGCCAACTGGACCGCCACTGCCGGTGCTGTTGCCGTTGCCGTGGCCGTTGCCGCGGCCGTCGGCGGGGCCGGTCTCCTCATCTTCGGGCTCGGCTGTCGTCGCCTCGGCGAAGGCCGGGTCGATCGAGGGCAACGACGACACGTCGGGAAGACGCCACGGCTCGGCGCCGTTGGCCAGATAACCGTCGGAGAGCAGGAACACCGGGGTGCGGTAGGTGACGGCGATGCGCACCGCCTCCACCGCCGCCTCGAAACAGTGCGAAGGCGTCCGGGCAGCCACGATCGGCACGGGGGCCTCGCCATGGCGGCCGTACATGGCGTGCAGGAGGTCTGACTGCTCGGTCTTCGTGGGCAGTCCCGTCGACGGCCCACCACGCTGGATGTCCACCACCACGAGGGGCAGCTCCAGGCTCACCGCCAGGCCGATCGACTCCGACTTCAAGTCGATGCCGGGCCCGCTCGTGGTCGTGACCCCCAGCGACCCACCGAAGGCGGCGCCGATGGCGGAGCCGATGCCGGCGATCTCGTCCTCGGCTTGCAGGGTCCGCACCCCGAAGTGCTTCTCTTTGGACAGCTCGTGCAGGATGTCCGAGGCGGGGGTGATCGGGTACGACCCGAGGAAGATGGACAGGCCGGCCTGCCGGGCAGCGGCGATCAGTCCCCATGCCAATGCGGTGTTGCCGGTGATGTTCGTGTAGGTGCCGGGCTCGAGCTGCGCCGGACGCACCTGATAGTTCGACTCGAACAGCTCGGTGGTCTCGCCGAAGTTGTAGCCGGCCCGGAAGGCCCGGGTGTTGGCGTCGAGCACGAGCGGATCGGACTTGAAGCGGTTGGCGATCCATTCGATGATCGACTCGGTGGGACGGCTGTACAGCCAGCTCACCAGTCCCAGGGCGAAGAAGTTCTTGGATCGCTCCGCGTCGCGCGGCTTGACGCCGGCCTCCTTGCCGACCTGCATGGTGAGCGAGGTCATGGGCACCTCGTACACCGTGTAGCTCGCCAGCGACCCGTCGGTGAGCGGGTTGGACGGGTACCCCGCCTTTTCGAGCGCCCGGTCCTCGAAGGCGTCCACGTTGACGATGAGGGTTCCCCCGGGGGCGACCGCCGAGAGGTTGGCCTTGAGGGCAGCCGGGTTCATGGCCACGAGCACACTGGGGGCGTCGCCCGGCGTCAGGATGTCGTGGTC
>DMNK01000024.1:0-6715 GCA_003453695.1 Acidimicrobiaceae bacterium
TCCAGCGCTTCCTGTCGCAGCCCTTCAACGTGGGCGAGGCGTTCACCGGGTTGAAGGGGGTCACGGTGCCGGTGACCGAGACCGTCGAGTCCTTCGAGGCGCTGCTCCACGGAGAGCTCGACGACGTGCCCGAGCAGGCCTTCCTGAACGTGGGCGGGGCCGAGTCGGTGCTGGCCAAGGCCAAGACCCTCCAGGGCGCCGAGTAGCCCGACCGTGTCGTCCTTCCCGGCCAGCCTGGTCACCCCGGAGCGCACCGTCCTCGACACCGAGGTCCAGGCGGTGATGCTGCGCACGGTCGACGGCGAAGCGGCCTTCCTGCCCGGTCACACCGATCTCGTCGGGGCCCTGGTGCCGGGACCGGTGCGGTTCCAGGGCGAGGACGGCACCGAGGAACGCGCCGCCGTCCACGGCGGGTTCGTCCAGGTGCATCCCGACCACGTGGTGGTCCTGGCCCCCATCGCCGAGCTTGAGGGCGAGATCGACCTGGACCGGGCCCGGCGTGCCCTCGAGGAGGCCGACCAGGCGCTGGCCGAGCTGGGGACCGCCGCTGGTGAGGAAGAGGCGGGAGCAGGTCTGCGGCGCCTCGAGCTCGAAGACGCCCGCCGCCGGGCCCAGTTGCGCATCGAGGTGGTCTCGCCGGGGAGCTGACGCTCCGTCGCTCAGCCCGGGCGCCGGGCGCGCACCCGATGGCGGACGGTGAAGGGGACGCTGAACGACGGGTCGTCGAGGAGCGCCGTCATCTGGGCCAGCGCCACCTCGAAGGCCGGCTCGGCGATGCCGCCGGTGCGGATCATCTCGCTCACCGATCCCAGTGTGTACCGCCAGAATGCCGCGTACGGCGTGCCGCCCACGAGCCGGTACTCGCTGACGTCGTCGCGCACCTCGGTCATGCCCAGGGACTCGAGAAGTCCGGCCAGGCCCCGGGCGAAGCGCCACGGGGCGGCGATGGGGACCATGACCTGGGCGAAGGGGCGGGGCGGGTCGGCGAGCTCCTGTGCGGGCGCGCCGTCGGTCTCCTCGAAGAACACCCACCCTCCCGGGCGCAGCGCCGACAGCGCCTCGGCCACCACCCGTTCGGGACACTCCAGATGCATGAGCACCGACCGGGAGTGCACGAGGTCGAAGGAGTCCGGCGGCAACGCCAGGGTGCACAGATCCCCTTCCACCAGCCGCACGTTGGGGTGGGCGGTCTCGAGGGCCCGGAGCTGGGTGGTGTCGCGGTCGACAGCGGTCACCGAGCCTCCGCCGCCCACGTGTTCCGACAGCCACTGCACCATGGACCCGCCGCCGGCTCCGAGCTCGGCGCACTGCCAGCCCAGGCCGACGCCCAGTGCTTCGAACCCGGCGACGGTGGCCGGGTCGCTCAGCTGCTCGAGCAACTTCAGTCGCGTGCCCTCTCGATCGCTCGAGTTGCGCAGCGGATAGCGCCCGGCGCCGCTGGCCGCGGTCCTGTCGGTGGTGCGGTCCGCCATGGGCGGCAATCGTGTCAGACTCGCCCGTGTCTCGCGAGTCGACGGGGACCCTCGAGCTGACCGTGGTCGACGCCTTCGCCGACGGCCCCTTCACCGGCAACCCGGCGGCGGTGGCCGTGCTCGGCTCCTTCCCGGACGAAGCGCGCATGCAGCAGGTGGCCGCCGAGATGGCACTGGCCGAGACCGCCTACTGCGTCCCCCGGTCCGACGGCGACTTCGACCTGCGCTGGTTCACGCCGGTCGCCGAGGTCGCCCTGTGCGGGCACGCCACGCTGGCGACCGCGCACCTGCTCGGGGGCGCGCCCAGCTTCCACACCCGCAGCGGCACGCTCGAATGCCGGGTGGAGGACGACGGCATGGTGCGCATGGACTTCCCCGCCGACCCGCCGGCGCCGTCCGAGATCCCGCCGGCGCTCGGCATCGCCGACGTGCAGGCCTTCGCCCGCACCCGGGAGGACGTGCTCGTGGAATTGGCCGACGCCGGCGCCGTGCGCAGGTACGTTCCCGACCTGGCGGTCCTGGCCGGACTGGGCACGCGCGGGGTCATCGTCACGGCGCCCGGCGACCGTCCTGACATCGACTGCGTGAGCCGGTTCTTCGCGCCCAACCTGGGGATCCCCGAGGATCCCGCTACCGGCTCCGCCCACTGCGCGCTGGCGGTGTGGTGGGGCGAGCGTGTGGGCCGGGAGCAGTTGGTGGGGGAGCAGGCGTCTGCGAGAGGAGCGACCGTGTACATGCGCCGCTGCGGTGACCGAGTCGAGCTGGGTGGTCGGGCGGTGACCATGTCACGGGTGACGATGCTGGCCTGAGAGCTATGGTGCGCCCCATGGGCAGCGACCAAGACTCCGAGCGGCTGGTTCGTGACTTCTGCGACGCCTTCGTGGCGCACGACGCCGAAGCGTTGCGTCCCTTCCTGGCCGACGACGTCGTGTACCACAACATCCCCATGGATGCCGTCGAGGGGGTGGATGCCACCATCGCCTTCCTGGCCGGGTTCCTCGCCATGTGCGACAAACTGGAGTTCGACATCAGGCACCTGGTCGCTCGGGGAGACGTCGTACTCACGGAGCGGGTCGACACGTTCACGATTGGACAAGTGGTGGCGCCGCTGCCGGTCATGGGTGCGTTCGAGATCACCGGCGGGAAGATCAGTGCCTGGCGGGACTACTTCGACATGGCCCAGGTGACCAAGCTCTTCGCCTCGGAAGGCGCCGGCTGAGGCTCATCCGGGTATAGATCGGCCACGGTCGCCTGCGGTCCGGGCGTCACCCCTGGTCAGAGGCCAACTTGCCCCGTAGACTGGCGGCAGGCCGGCCCCGGCCGGCGGTGTCGGGCCGGGCCATGGCAGAGGAGGTCAGCGGTGCACATCTCGTCCCTGCTTTCCGAGAAGGGGTCGTCGGTGGTCACCATCACCGCCGATGCCACGGTGGCCGAGGCCGTCGACGAGCTGGAGAAGCACCGCATCGGGGCCATCGTGGTGTCGGGCGACGGCACCCACATCGACGGCATCCTGTCCGAGCGTGACGTGGTCCGGGCCTTGGGACACATCGGTGCGGAGCTGCTCGACCGGCCCGTGCGCACCATCATGACGGCGGTGGTGGTCACGGCGTCGCCCGACGACGAGGTCGACTCCCTCATGGCGACCATGACGGACCACCGCGTGCGCCATGTGCCCATCGTCACCGACGGCACCCTGCGGGGCATCGTGAGCATCGGTGACGTCGTGAAGAGCCGCATCGGCGAGCTCGAGAAGGACCGCAAGGAACTGGTCGAGTACATCAACGCCCGCTGATCCCGGCGTTCGGGGGCCGTTGGGCCGCATCGCCGTCAGGGCACGCAGTAGTTCGTGGCGGGGGGAGACGGGGAAGTGGACGGTGGCGCCACTGTGGGCACCACCTGCCCGGCTCCCCGGATCAGTTCGAAGAACTGGTCAGGGCGCACCACCACGTAATTCGGGCCGAGCTCGCTCATGACGGTCATGGCCGACGAGAAGCTCATTTGCCAGGTGTTGAGGGCGACGAACACGAAGTTCGGTCTGGTCGGGGCGGTTGCCGCCGTGAGGCGGATCCTCCCGACCGTGTCCGCCACGCAGCTGCCCCACACGGCGTGCGCCACCGGGACACCCTGGTCGAAGCTCACCGCTGGCGGATTGGGGATCGTCCATCCGAAGTAGTCGGTGAAGATCCCCGGAGGATGAAGGGTCCGGACGTAGTCGTCGATGACGGGTGGTGAGGGCGAGGATGCGTATCCGTTGTCGAGGATCCACGGCGTGGACAGGCCGGCCTGGTCCATGAGCGCTTGCGTCTGCCCCAGGTAGCCGCTCAGGTCGGCCTCCTCGCCTGGATAGGCATAGCCACCCCCGCTCGGACCGGCGAGGAGCACATCCTCGGGAGTCGTCGTGTCCACGTAATAGGCGTACAGATTGGGGGCGTAGACGTCGAGCCAGGGGGATATGGAGACACCCATCGGGATGTGCCCGTGCCCAGGGTCGCTCCACTGGTGATCGAGCATGTACTGCTCGTTGTAGCCCACGTTGTCGCCGTCACTGATCACGAACGTGACGTAGGTCTTGGTCGGGTCGGGGGCCTGTGGCCGGTCGTCCCAGGGGGGTGCCCGCACGCTCGGAGGAAAGGCAGCGTGCACGGTGAGGTTGGTGGAGAGGTCGGCCGGGATCAGGTACTTGCCCGACTCTGAGATCTCGCTCACCCCGGCTGGTTCGCAGACCGGGATCCCCGTGCCGTCGGTGTGCTCGGTCGCGGAAAGGATCTCGTCGTCCAGGCACGGGTAGCCGAACACGGGGGTGAGCGGCGGGTAGCCCCGCAGGATCTGTTCGACGAGGGCCACGTCCAGCTCCGGGTCGGCCTGGAATGCAAAGCCCCTGCACGCCACGATGAGGTCGCGAAGCCCGTTACCGGTGCCGCCGATCCATGCCAGGACGCGCGAGTCCGGGAAGCCGAAGTGGGTCATGGCCCAGGCATACGCCTGGTCCCGCCCGGTGAAGTGTTCGTTCCTGAGGTCGACTCTGATGGCCAGGTTGTACGGCGGCGCCAGGAGCTGAGCAGCCAGGGTGGGGCTGACCGGGAGGAGCCCGTCCGTGCCGGCGATCGTGGTGGCCACGTTCTCGGTGTCCACGGCGAGGCTGGGGTCCCACACCACGAGGCCCTTCACGTACGAGGCGAACCGAGTGAGCAACTCCGCCGGGGCCACGGTCTCCGTGGGCAGGGGCACCGCACCCTTCGCCAACCACAGCCCGCTGGTGGTGTCGGATCCCTCGCCCTCCAGGTAGATCTGTGGTCCCGACCGGTTGACGATGCCCTGTAGAGCGGCGTACATGAGCTGTTCGTCCGAGGAGAGGCGACCCACATCGGCGACGTACAGAGTGGAGGGCATCTGTGACGACCTCGGGAAGCAGGGCTGGGGGCCCGGCGTCACGGAGACCGCCGGCCGCACGCCCCGATCCGACAAGGGAGCGACAGCGAACAACAGGGCGGCGGCCGCGGCCACCCACCGGACGATCCGCCTCGTCACGCGTCGATGGTATCCCCTTCCCGTCGACGATTCGACTCGCTGTCCTCCATGTCAGCGCTGGAGTCTCCAGGGGGGAAGCTGAGGTTCTGCTCCGGGGATGGGGCGGACGAGGAGCTCCTGCGCCATCGACATCACGAGCGCCCCTTCTTCGTCGTACATGAGCCCGCGCACGGTGGACCGGTTCCCGTGCATGGACAGTGCCTGCAGCTCGTACCGAAGCCACCGGTCGGCCCGAGCCGGCCGGTGGAACCAGACGGCGTGGTCGAGGCTGGCATCGGTGTGGGTTCCGAACGCCTCTTCGCTGTAAGGACGGAAGGACAGGCGGGTCTGGTCCGACAAGAACGCCAACAGTGCGACGTGGAGGAGCGGATCGTCGGGCAGAGGGTTCGGCACACGCACCCAGTGCCGGCCGCTCGAGATGAACGTCCCGTCGCCGGCTGTCACGGGGTCAGCGATGCGAAGGTCGAGGTGTCCGAGGGCGTCTGCCCTCTGGTAGCGATCGGGCTCGTCGAGCGGGGTGGGGGGGTTCAGCTGGTATTCCGCCTCGCCCTTCTCGTCGATGTGGAAGGAAACCAAGAACCGGGCCTTGGTGAGGCCACCTTGGATGGTGGTCACCTGGCGCAACGCGAAGGACCGGCTGTCGCGTAGAGGGTCGACCTCGAACTCGACCTCGGCCTCCGGGAGGACGGGGTTCAGGAAGTACCCGTGCAGAGAATTGGGGCGGAGCAGCGGTACGCCCTCCACAGCGCGCCCTATGGCCGAGACACCGGGCGAGATGCTGCGGATGGCCGCCATGAGCGCCTGCGCCACCACGAACCCACCGAATACCCGGCCGCCCGGGGAGTCGGGAGTGCGACCGGTGAACCGGTCGCGTTCAGCCTCCTCGATCTCGATGATCGGCCGGAGTTCGTCGGGGAGCGCCACTGGTAACCGACTCTCTCGTCCGAATCAGCCCGGGTTGGCGAAGAGGCGACGGACGCCCCGTCAGCCGAACTCGATCTGGCTGAACTCCCGCAGCTTGTCGAGGGGATGACGGGCGCTCACGAAACGCACCGTCCCCGAACGTGACCGCATCACCAGTGACTGGGTGGTGGCGCCGAAGTCGTGGTAGCGCACGCCCTGGAGCAGCTCGCCGTCGGTGATGCCCGTGGCGGCGAAGAAGCAGTTGTCGCCCTTCACGAGGTCGTCGGTGGTGAGCACGGAGTCGAGGTCGTAGCCGGCTTCCTCGGCGGCCGCCCGTTCCTCGTTCGAGCGCGCCCACAGCCGCCCCAGGATCTCGCCGCCCATCGACTTGAGGGCGGCGGCGGCGAGGACGCCCTCCGGTGTGCCGCCCGTGCCGAGAAGGATGTCGACCCCCGACTCCGGCCACGCCGTCGAGATGGCGCCGGCCACGTCCCCGTCGGTGATGAGCCGGATGCGGGCGCCGCTAGAGCGCACCTCGCCGATGAGGTCCTGGTGGCGGTCGCGGTCGAGGATGACGGCGGTGACGTCCCGCACCGACTTGCCGAGCGCCTTGGCCACGGCCTCGATGTTCTCGGTGGGCGAGCGCCTGATGTCTATGGCACCCCGGGCCTTGGGCCCCACCGCCACCTTCTCCATGTACACGCACGGTCCGGGGTTGAACATGGTGCCCCGCTCGGACACGGCGATCACCGCCAGGGCGCCGCCGCGGCCCAGGGAGGTGAGGGTGGTGCCGTCGATGGGGTCGACGGCGA
>DMNK01000024.1:6945-8217 GCA_003453695.1 Acidimicrobiaceae bacterium
TCCTTCTCGCCCTCGCCGATGATGACCACGCCGTCCATGGAGACCGTGGACAGCACGATCCGCATGGCCTCCACGGCAGCAGCATCGGCGCCCTCTTTGTCCCCGCGGCCCATCCAGCGCCCAGCCGCCATGGCCGCGGCCTCGGTCACTCGGACCAGCTCCATGGCGAGGTTCCGGTCAGGGGCCTGCGGATTCGGCGCCGCCATGGCCCGACCCTAACGCGCCCGTGCCGCGAACAGCCTCGGCTCCTGCTCACGGCGCCGTAGGCTGGGGCGATGGACGGCAACGCCCAGAGTTCGCCCGACGGCACGCCGCGTGAGCCCTTCGACGAGAGCCGCGCCGCGTGGCAGGAGTCCTACGACGAGGCGCCGCGGCGCGATGCCGACTTCGAGACGATGTCGGGGATCCCGCTCGAGCCCGTGTACGGGCCCGACGACGCGGCGGGGCCGCTCGAGCGGGTGGGCTGGCCGGGACGTCCCCCCTACACCAGGGGCCCCTACGCCTCGATGTACCGATCGAAGCTGTGGACCATGCGCATGTTCGCCGGTTTCGGCACCGCCGAGGACACCAACGTGCGGTTCAAGGAGTTGCTGCGGGCCGGAGGTGACGGGCTGTCGGTGGCCTTCGACCTGCCCACGCTCATGGGACGCGACTCCGACGACCCCCACAGCCTGGGCGAGGTGGGCCGTTGCGGGGTGGCGGTGGACACGCTGGCCGACGTGGAGGACCTGTTCGCCGGGATCGACCTGGGAACGGTGACCACGTCGATGACCATCAATTCCCCTGCCGTCGTCCTGCTCGCCATGTACGTGGCCGCCGCCGAGAAGGCGGGCACCGAGCGGGGGCGCCTGGGTGGCACCTTGCAGAACGACATCTTGAAGGAGTACCAGGCGCAGAAGGAGTACATCTTCCCGCCCCGGCCGTCGATGCGCATCGTCGTCGACACCATCCGCTTCTGTGCCGCCGAGATGCCCCGCTACCACCCGGTCTCGGTGTCGGGCTACCACATCCGTGAAGCGGGATCGACGGCCGTGCAGGAGCTGGCCTTCACCTTGGCCAACGGCTTCGCCTACGTCGAGGCCGCCACGGCCGCCGGTCTCGACGTGGACGACTTCGCCCCCCGGCTCAGCTTCTTCTTCAACTCGCACCTCGACTTCTTCGAGGAGATCGCCAAGTACCGCGCCGCCCGGCGCATCTGGGCCCGCTGGATGACGAGCCGCTACCGGGCACGTCGCGCCCGCTCGGCCCAGCTGCGGTTCCACACCCAGACCG
>DMNK01000024.1:8404-9409 GCA_003453695.1 Acidimicrobiaceae bacterium
CAGACCGCCGGCGTGTCGCTCACCGCCCAGCAGCCGGAGGTCAACATCGTGCGCACCGCCCTGGAGGCGCTGGCCGGGGTGCTCGGAGGGACCCAGAGCCTGCACACGAACTCCATGGACGAGGTGCTGGCGCTGCCCACCGACAAGGCAGCCCGCATCGCGCTTCGGACCCAGCAGGTGGTGGCCTACGAGTCGGGGGTGGCCAACGTGGCCGATCCCCTGGGCGGTTCGTGGTTCGTGGAGACGCTGACAGACGAGGTCGAGCAGCAGGCCGAGGCCATCTTCTCCCGGCTCGACGAGTGGGGCGAGGGCTCCATGCTCGAGGGCGTGCTGCGGGCCGTGGAGGACAACTGGTTCCAGGCCGAGATCGCCGACTCCGCCTATCAGTTCCAACGGAAGGTGGCCACCGGCCGGCGGGTGGTCGTCGGGGTCAACGCCTTCACCGACGGCAACGACGAAGCGCCGCCGCCCACGCTGCAGATCGGTCCCGAGGTGGACGAGGCGCAGCGCAAGCGGCTCGCCGCCGTGCACCACGCCCGATCGGAGGCGCAGGTGCAGGCGGCATTGTCGGCGGTGTCCGCCACCGCCGCCGAGCCCGCCGCCAACCTCGTGCCCCCGGTCCTCGACGCCGTGCGCGCCTATGCCACCGTGGGCGAGATCGTCGCCGCCCTGGCGTCGGTGTTCGGCCGCTGGGCCGAGAACCCCGTCGTCTGACGTTGCGCCCCGACACTGCGGACCTGCCGTCTCGGGCGCCATGACTGAGCCGGGCAACTCGCCGCACAGCGGCGCGCGCTTCGTGATCCGCCACAGCGGTCCCCTGGAGGGCACGGTGCGCGCCGGCGGGGCCAAGAACTCGGCGCTCAAGCTCATGGCGGCCTGCCTGCTGGCCGAAGGTCGTCACGTCCTGTCCGGGGTGCCGCGCATCGCCGACGTCGAGATCATGGGCCAGCTCCTCGAGGCGCTCGGCGTGCGCATCGCGCTCGACGACTTCGGCACGGGCTACTC
>DMNK01000024.1:9604-9894 GCA_003453695.1 Acidimicrobiaceae bacterium
CCGGGTGACCTGGTCCTCGAGACGCCGGCCACCCTCACCACCGCCGCCCCCTACGAGCTGTCCGAGCGGCTGCGGGCGTCGGTGGTGGTGCTCGGCCCCCTTCTGGCCCGGGCCGGCGAGGCGGCCATCCCGCTGCCCGGTGGCGACGACTTCGGGTCCCGGCCGATCGACATCCACCTGAACGGGCTCGGTTCCATGGGGGTCGAGTTCGCCACCGTGCACGGCAACGTCGAAGGGCGGGTGCCCGGCTCGCCGCCCCGGCTGGTGGGCAGCCGGCTCGTGCTCGAGTA
>DMNK01000024.1:10052-12557 GCA_003453695.1 Acidimicrobiaceae bacterium
GGCTCGTGCTCGAGTACCCGAGCCACACCGCCACCGACAACCTGCTCATGGCGGCCGTCCTGGCCAAGGGCACCACCGTGATCGAGAACGCGGCACGCGAGCCGGAGATCGCCGACCTCGCTGCCTTCCTCGGCGAGATGGGCGCCCACATCACCGGGGCGGGCACCTCACACATGGTCGTCGAAGGCGTCGACGAGCTGCATCCCTCGCCCGTCCCCCATCGCGTCGTGCCCGACCGGGTGGTGGCTGCCACGTTCCTGGCCGCCGCCGCGCTGGCCGGCGGGGAGGTCGTGGTCGAGGACGCCCGGCCCGAGCACATGGACATGCTGCTGCGCAAGATGGCGACGATGGGCCTCGACGTGGCGCCCACGCCCGACGGGTTGCGCGCCGCGCGCCCGGCGCGCCTGCGCAGCGTCGACGTCGCCACGCTGCCCTATCCCGGCGTGGCCACCGACTACAAGCCGTTCCTGGTGACGATGCTCTCGGTCGCCGACGGCGTGGGCATCGTGTCCGAGAACCTCTTCATGGGGCGGTTCCGTTACGTGGACGAGCTCCGGCGCATGGGCGCCGACATCCGCACCGAGGGGCACCACGCCGTGGTGCGGGGCGTGCACCGGCTGCAAGGGGCGCCGGTCCGGGCTCCGGACATCCGGGCCGGCGCCGCCCTGGTGCTGGCCGGCTTGGCGGCCGAGGGCGAGACGGTGGTGGCGGACGCCCATCACGTGAGCCGCGGCTACGAGGACTTCGACGGCAAGCTGCGCGTCCTCGGTGCCGACGTGTGGCTGAGCCCGTGACCCTCCGCCACTCGAGCCCGACGGAGCTCTACGCCGCCGCCTCGGACGGGGACCGCCGCGCCCTGGCGCGCCTGTTGTCGCTCGTCGAACGGGGTGGGGCACCCAGTCGCCAGGTGGCGGCCCTCGCCTACCGCAGCGCCCGGGAGGCGGCCACCGTGGGCATCACGGGGGCGCCGGGATCGGGGAAGTCGACCCTCGTCGACCGCCTGGTGGCGGCGGTGCGCGCCGAAGGCGGGGACGTCGGGGTGCTCGCCGTCGACCCGTCGTCACCCTTCTCGGGCGGCGCCATCCTGGGCGACCGGGTGCGCATGCAGGAACACGCCCTCGACGAAGGTGTGTTCATCCGCTCCATGGCGTCGCGCGGGCATCTGGGTGGGCTGGCCCTGGCGGTGCCCGAGGCCCTGCGGGTGCTGGCCGCCGCCGGGTTGCCGCTGGTGCTCGTCGAGACCGTGGGGGTCGGGCAGGTCGAGGTCGAGGTGGCCTCGGCCACCGACACCACGGTGGTGGTGGTCAACCCGCGTTGGGGCGACGCCATCCAGGCCAACAAGGCGGGACTGCTCGAAGTCGCCGACGTGTTCGTGGTCAACAAGGCCGACAACCCGGGCGCGGCGGAGACCCGGCGCGACCTCGAGCAGATGCTCGACCTGAGCGTCGACGCCGGCTGGCGGCCGCCGGTGGTGCAGACCGTCGCCACCTCGGATGACGGCATCGACGTGCTGTGGGGCGAGATCCGGCGTCATCAGGCCCACCTCGCCGCTGACGGCACCCTGGAGCGCCGCCGTCGCGACCGTCTGGCCCGCGAGTTCCGGGCTGTGCTGTCGGCGCGCTTGGCCCGGGACGCCGAGCACGCCCTGGGCGAGGGCGGGCTCGGCGCCCTCGTCGACGACGTGGTCGAGCACCGGCTCGATCCGTACGCCGCTGCCGACGAGGTGATCTCCGCCATCACCCGACGGTCGCCGGACCACGCGTAGGCGGCGAACCCCCGCCGTCGCCGCCGGTCCTCGGGGGCCTCCTTCCGGGCGTCGAGCCGCCCGCATGGGCACCTCGATCGGCGTCCCTTCCATTACCGTGCATGGCGGTGTCCCGACCGCCCCGCCCGATCCGGGGCAGGCGCACCCCGCGCGGCGCACCGCCGGCCCGCCGCGCCGGGGGCCCCCGCCTGCCCGGCATCCGTCCCTCGGCCCTCCCGGCTCGCGGCGAAGCAGAGTGGTACCGGCGGGCGGTGTTCTACGAGGTGTTCACCCGCGGCTTCTTCGACTCCAACGACGACGGCATCGGCGACCTCGCCGGGTTGCGGGCCAAGCTCGACTACCTGGAATGGCTCGGGGTCGACTGCCTGTGGCTCCTGCCCTACTACCCCTCCCCGCTGCGGGACGGCGGGTACGACATCAGCGACTTCTTCACCGTGCATCCCGAGCTCGGGACGCTCGACGACCTGGTGGCCTTCCTGGACGACGCCCACCGGCGTGACATCCGGGTCGTCGCCGATCTGGTGATGAACCACACGAGCGACCAGCACCCGTGGTTCGTCGAGTCGAGCTCGTCGCGGTCCAGCCCCAAGGCCGACTTCTACGTGTGGAACGACGACGACCACCGGTGGCCCGAGGCCCGGGTGGTGTTCGTCGACGTGGAGACGTCCAACTGGACGTTCGTGCCCGAGCGCCAGCAGTACTACTGGCACCGCTTCTACTCCCACCAGCCCGACCTCAAC
>DMNK01000032.1:0-458 GCA_003453695.1 Acidimicrobiaceae bacterium
ATGTCGGCGTTGGATGTGTACTCGTCCACGCCGACGCTGGCGGGCAAGCCGTCACCGAGCGTCCCTCCGGGTCCCAGGTACCACGTCTCGGCCGAGGTGCCGGGAACCGGGATCGAGGAGAAGCCCTCCTCGAACCCCGAGTAGGGGTTGCCGGCCGTGGACTGCGCGGTGGGGGACGAGCCGGCGCCGTTGTCGAAGTCCACGGTGACCTCGGGTGTCTTCTCGAACGCCGCCAGCGCCAGACCGTAGGTGGGCAGGGCCTGAACGGGGTCGACGGGGAGGGTGACCAGGTCGGTCTGGGGCAGGCCCATGGCCGCCTGGTAGATGACGGGCGCGGCGGCACGGGTGATGGCGGCGTTCTCGATGGGTGCCTTGTGGGCCACGAACAACTCGAGGAAGTCGTACCAACGGTTGTACGACGCCGGGTCGAGCGAGTCGATGTGGGCTCCGTTGGTGAA
>DMNK01000032.1:663-1263 GCA_003453695.1 Acidimicrobiaceae bacterium
CTGCTCGTCCTCCCACTGGCAGTCCATGAACGTGGGCACGTCGATCTTGTCCACGAACGTGACCGGGTCGAGGGGATCGGCGACAGCGGGGTTGTAGTAGTTGTTGGCGTCGATCTTCGCCATGAGGTCGGCGGCTTCACCATGGAGGACCTGGTTGGCGGCGCAAGTCTGGTCGCCGCTCTTGATCTGGGCGTCGGCGTAGGGCTGTCCTCCTCCGCTGGCGGTGGCCGGCGTCGCCTCCTGCTGACGCTGCTGGGCCCAGGCCACGGCGAAGCCGGTGTTGAGGATCCCCCCGGGATAGAGGGTGGTGGCGGTGGCGTCGATCACCGACAGCGGGGTGATGGCCGCCAGGTCGGGCGGGTCGAGCTGGGCGGCGAAGAGCTGGCTGATGCCGCCATAGGAGATGCCGATCATCCCGACCTTGTGGCCGCCGTCGGGGGCCAGCTGCCCGGCTACCCAGGGCTGGTGGGCGATGGTCTCGATCACGTCGTAGGCGTCGAGGTTCTGGAGGGGCTCGAAGAAGTCGAAGGCCCCACCCGAACATCCCGTGCCCCGCATGTTGACATCGACCACGGCGAAGCCCATGAGGTTGGCGAGCAC
>DMNK01000032.1:1470-1641 GCA_003453695.1 Acidimicrobiaceae bacterium
GCGATGCCGTTCACCGGTCCCGACGGATCGGCATATCCGTACCCGGAGTACTCGATCAGGGTCGGATAGGGCGGGAGGAAGTCTCCCTGGGGAACGCTCGGAAGCTTGGTGCCGGCCGGCAGGCCGGGCTCCCCCGCCGGGCTCGTGGGCGGGTGCACGTCGATGGCGAGC
>DMNK01000032.1:1943-2745 GCA_003453695.1 Acidimicrobiaceae bacterium
GGGACGTTGCGGAAGAGGAGGCCGCCCTGCGCATCGGCGCTCTGGGTGGACAGCGTGGTGCCGCCCGGCGCGACGAGCGACGCCGACTGGTCCTGAGCCAGCCCGGTGACGTACACCTGTTCGGCGCTGCCCACGGCATCGAAGCTGGAGCTCGACGACACCGTCTGCACCGTGGCGGTGAGAGACGCCACCAGCCCGGCGCCCAACAGCAGCGCGCCCGCACGCGCGCCCCAGCGAAGTCCGCCTGCCAACCCCACCATTCCGCCGCCCTCCGGGTGGTCCCGCTTGATGATGCCGCCGCTGTCTAGCTTTACTCCTGAGGCATCTGCCCAGCAAGACGGGAAGTTTCGGTCGGTTCGGAACGGAGCGTGATGGACGACACCGCCCCCCGCAGCGTGCCCGCCAGCCCGCGGGTACCGGGCCTCGAACCCGTCTTCCGCCATCTCGACGATCCCGACGTGCCCTGGCAGCAGGTGCGGGCGGTGCGCCTCGCCGACGGGACCGTGGCGTCGGTGTGGGAGAAGTGGCTCGCCTTCTCGCCCGACCCGCTGTACCTGTCGCTCTACGCCAAGTGGGACCCCGGGGTGATCCAGCGCCGTCACGGGCACCACAGCCCGCACGTCCTGTTCGTCATCGAGGGGGAGATCCTGTGCGGGGACCGCCCGTGCCCGGCCGGCACCCACATCGAATTGCCCCTCGGCGCCGCCTTCGGGCCGTTCGTGGCCGGGTCTCAAGGCGCCCTCCTCTTCGAGGTGATGATGGGCGACCCCCGTGGCTGGGGCGACGACCCCGGCTCGTTCGA
>DMNK01000032.1:2960-7833 GCA_003453695.1 Acidimicrobiaceae bacterium
CGTGGCTCGAGGACCTGCGCAACCGGTGGGTCCCGGCCGGCGATCCCCCCGGGGAGGGGCCCGGCTGACCGCTTCCCCGGCTGCGGTCGGGCCCCATCCCATTTCCCCATCAATAGGGACCTTTTCCTCTCCTCCCGGTGGGGCGGCAGCACGATGTTTTAGGGATCAATCCCACTTCGGTCGATCGGGTCCAGGCGGGCTTCTGGCGGCGGTACATCCACGTCGGCGTGTGGACGTACGTGCTCGGTGGCGCCTCGGTCATGGTCTACGTACTGGCCACGCCGCACGGGCCGCACCGGGGCACCCTCCTGCTCCTCGGCGTGGTGAGCGTGGCGGCGTCGCTCGGGATCTTCTGGCGGGTGGGCATCACCCTGGTGGACACGAGATGGCGAACGCCGTTCTTCGCCGGGTGGACGGTGTCGACGTTCGGGTTCATCGCCGCCGGCGCCGTGCTCGACGGCGGCACCCGGAGCCCCACCAGTTACTTCCTCGTCCTGCCCCTGCTCTTCGCCGGCCTGGCCTACCCGCCCCGCACGGTGTCCACCCTCACCGGGGTGGGCATGCTCGGGGCCCTCGCCACCGGCCTCGTGCCCGGAGACCGCCGGGCCTGGTCGACGGCCCTGCTCACGATGGGCATGTTCGTGGCCGGGCTCCTGGCGACCAGCACCGCCCGGAGCCGCCAGCGGCTCATCGACGAGCTGGTGACCACGGCGAGGACGGACCGGCTGACTGGGTGTCTCACGCGCGGCGGCTTCTACGACCGCCTCGACCACGAGCTGGCCCGGTCCCTGCGCCACGGGGGCACCTTCAGCGTGGTCATCGCCGATCTGGACAACCTGAAGATCCTGAACGACAGCGGTGGCCACAAGGTCGGTGACGACGCCCTGCGCGAGATCGCCCACGCCCTCCGCCGCACGGCGAGAAGCATCGACCTGGTGGGCCGGCTCGGAGGTGACGAGTTCGGCCTGCTCCTCTCCGGCACCGGTGCCCGGGAGGCGGCCCTGGTGGCCGAGCGCCTCCTCGAGGCGATACGGACCGCGGCGCGCCGGCCGCTCACGGCCAGTGTGGGCGTGGCCGAATGGAACGGTCCCTCCGAGGATGCCGAAGGGCTCATCCACCGCGCCGACGCCGCCCTCTACGCGGCCAAACGGGCGGGGCGGAACTGTTACGTGGTGGCAAAAGACGCAGGAGGCGCAGCGGCCGCAGCAGGCGCGGGAGACAACCTCCCGGGGCCCGCTCGCCGGCACGGAGTGGCGGCGGGCTGACCTCGCTCCCGGCCCTCCGGCCGCGGCCCTGCGGATAGGGTCGGCGCCCTCGGAGGAGGGGTGGTCATGGAAGGCCTGCTCTACGGTGTGCGCCCCGATCCCTGGCTCGCTCCGGACGGGTCCAATCCCCTCCTCGCCGGTTTGGCCCGGGTGCCCATGCGGCTCACCGAGCTCGATCCACCCCGGTTGCCGCGACCGGACTGGGTCGTGGCCCGCACCCGGCTCACCGGCATCTGTGGTTCTGACGCCAAGCAGGTCTTCATGGACTTCGGCGAGGACAACGTCGACAGTCCCCTGGCGCACCTGTTCACCTTCCCGACCGTGCTCGGCCACGAGGTGGTGGCGGAGGTGGCCGAGCTCGGCCCCGAGGCGCGGGGCCTCGAGCCGGGACAGCGGGTGGTGCTCAATCCGTGGCTGTCGTGCGGTCCCCGGGGCATCGACCCGCCGTGCCCGTCGTGCCGGGCCGGCGACCTCAGCCTGTGCTGGCACTTCACCGACGGCGACTTGGCTGCCGGCATCCACACCGGGACCTCGAAGGACGCCCCCGGCGGCTACGCCGAGCTGTTCCCGGCGCACGACTCCATGCTCATCCCGGTGCCGGCGTCGGTCCCCGACGAGCAGGCCGTCTTCGCCGACCCCTTCGCCGTGTCGCTGCACTCGGTCACGCGCCACCCGCCGCCCCCGCACGGCAAGGCCCTCGTCTACGGCGCCGGGGCCCTCGGGCTGTGCGCCATCGCCGTCCTGCGGGCGCTCCATCCCGACGTCGAGGTCATGGCGGTGGCCCGCTTCCCGGCCCAGCAGGAGCTGGCGTCCTCGCTCGGCGCCAGGGTGGTGGCACCCGAGCCCCGGCTCGCCCTGGTCGAAGAAGCAGCGGCGTGGTCCGGGGGGCGGCTGCACCCCGTCCACCAGGGCCTGCCCATGGCCCACCCGGGCGGCATCGACGTCGTCTACGACACCATCGGCAAGCCCGAGACCTTCGAGGTGGGGGTGCGGCTGCTCAAGACCCGGGGGACGCTCGTGAAGAGCGGCGTCCACGGACCGGCCCGCTGGGAGTGGTCACCGCTCTATTTCAAGGAGCTCACCTGGGTGGGCTCCAACGCCTTCGGGGTCGAGGAAGTCGAAGGGGTGCGCAAGCACGGCATCGCCCACTATCTCGATCTGGTGGAGGCGGGGCGGGTGGACCTGCGCGCCATGCTCACCCACGTCTTTCGCATCGAGCAGTGGCGGGAGGCCTTCACCGCCCTCGCCACCCAGCAGGACAGTGGCGCCGTCAAGGTCGCCTTCGACTTCCGCTAGCGCTGTCCCCGGGCCGTTCGGCCCGGCGGGCCCGGGCCGGCGGTCGTTCAGGCGGCCGTTCAGGCGGCGGGTGTGGCGTCGAACATGCGGGCGGTGGCCGACACCATCCGACGCAGGTTGCGCTCGCCGAAGGCCTTCTCGTGGGGGGCGGCGAGATGGGCGTCGAACTCCTCCTGGCTCGCCCAGGCTTCGAAGAAGCGGAAGGTGTTGGGCGCCTCGAGGTCCTCGGCCCACCAGTACTCGACGCAGCCGGCGTCCTTCCTGCTCAGCTCCGTGACCTCGGCCAGGGTGGCGAGCACGTCCTCCCGGTCGGCAGGTGAGAACGTGAGCGACCCTGCGATCACCACCATGGGTCCGGCCATGCCGTCCGTCCTCTCCGGGCCTGCACGGGGACAGGGCCCTGGGGACGGTGTAGCACCGCCGAGCTCAGTCGGCGACGTCGCGCGAGTGGGTGGGCAGCATGCGGACCCCGGACACCGTGACGGCCTTGGCCTTGCCGGTCATCTTGGCCCGGTACATGGCCTTCTCGCCGGCACGGAGGAGGTCCTGTGGCGACATGGACTCGTCGGCCGGGCACAAGGCGACGCCGATGCTGGCCGTGAGCCGGCGCTCGCCGAAGGGGGTTTCGATCGGTTCGTTCAGCTCGGCGAGGAGGCGCACGGCGATCTTGTCGGCGATGTCGTGCTCGACGCTGGCCTGCTCGCACACGACGACGAACTCGTCGCTGCCGACCCGCCCCACCGTGTCCGAGGGCCGCACGCAGGCGGCGATCCGCTGGGTCACGACGGAGAGCACGATGTCGCCGACACCCGGGCCGAGGTCGTCGTTGACGAGCTTGAAGTCGTCGATGTCGATGTAGAGCAGAGCCACCATCGAACGGGTGCGCCGGACCCGGCCCAAGAGGTCCGACAGCCGCTCCACGACCAGGACCTGATTGGCAGCTTCGGTGAGCGGGTTGGCCAGACCCTGGTGCGACAGCTGGAGGCTCAAGGTGCGCTCGGCCTCGTACAACCGGGCGTTTGCCACCGCCACGGCGGCGTGCTCGGCGAAGAGCGACACGGCGCGCAGGTCGTGCTCGGTGTAGGTGTGGTCGGGACCACCGCTCAAGCTGAGGGCGCCCAGCATCTCGTCGCGGTGCACGAGAGGGACGCACACCGTGCTCTGGCTCACGACCGTGCCCCGCTCGATGACCCGTCCCTGGGCGACGAGGGGCTCGCCGTCGGCCACCACGCGCCTGGCCATCCCTTCGCTCAAGCCGAAGGCCTGTTCCGTGCCGGCGCGGCACACCTCACGCAGGTCACCGTCTTCGTCGAAGAGCAGGATGGAGCCGCTCGAGGCGCTGAGCAGTTCGAAGGCGCTCGACAGGATGAGCTTCAAGACCTCGTCGATCACGAGCACCGAGTTCATGGCCTTGCCGGCGTCGTAGAGGAGGGCGAGCTCCTTGAGACGGTTGGAGAGGCCGGCGGCGAGCACCCGCTCCTCGACGAGGAGCCTGGAGAGGCGGCGCAGGTGGCGCTCCTTCTCGATGACGTAGACGGCGAGCCCGCTCACGAGCAGCACCGTGCCGATGCGGAAGCCCGCCCGGTTGGCGAAGCCCAGCTGGTGGGCGCCCACGCTGGTGAGCAGGGCCACAGCCGCCGACAGGCAGACGAGGGCGGCGAAGGCGATCGTCCACAGCTGGGACCTCCGTCGGTCCACCGCCTCGAGGGTCGGCGTGGAGAATCCCTTCAGCCCGGCGACCTGCGCTTCGTGCTCGAGCAGCGCGGCTGTGGACCGGGGGGTGCCGATCACCGGTGAGCCGTTGTCCGCCCCGGGGAAGCTGTCGGGTTCGAGCTCGAGCCCGCCGTCGCCATCCGCCGGGCGCGCCGATTCGTCGCGCCGAGCCATACGTGACGGATATCGGCAGGTCGGGTGCCCGGCTTGAGGAGGAAAACCAGCCGTCACCTGGGAATATCCCGATGAGCGGCACCCCGGGATCCCCGGTGGCGACCGGGCCGTAGTCTCCGGCGTCATGACCCTCGAACGCCTCACCGTCGTGCCCGGGATGCTGGGCGAGTACCGGTCGTTCCGACAGCTCGTCGACGGCCTGTCCGCCGAGGAGTGGGCCAGTCCGACCCGCTGTGCGGGATGGGCGGTGTCGGATGTGGCCGGCCACGTCACCGGCCAGCTCACCGACGTCGTGAACCTCCGCCTCGACGGGCTCGGCACCCCCGAGGTCACCGCCCGTCAGGCGAAGGAGCGCGCCGGCCGCTCCCCGAAGGAGCTGGCCGAGGAGCTGGAGGAGGGGACCGTCACCGCCGAGGCGCTGGCGG
>DMNK01000028.1:0-11893 GCA_003453695.1 Acidimicrobiaceae bacterium
TCGAGATGCGGGTGCACAAGCGGCTGGTGGACATCGTCGAGCACACGCCGAAGACCGTCGACTCCCTCCAGCGCCTCGACCTGCCGGCCGGCGTGGACATCGAGATCAAGATACAGAACGTCTAACGCACAGCTCGAGGAGTACCCGGCGGCGGCCGCCGGTCTCGCGACCTGCCGCCGGGGTTCGTCCCGATCATCATCGGTAGCACGTCCGCAAAGTGCACGTTCATCGCTTCTGAGCCTGACGGCCACTCTCTCGGGATCACGCCCTTGAACGATCCGGTCGGCCTTGACACTGGCGGCATGACTGAGGCCCTGGCCTGGCAGCCCCCGGTCCCGGAATTCGCCATCGGTGCTTGACCCTCACCCTCGGGGAGGGTCCAAGCTTCATCCCGTGAACGAACTGATGCCGATCGGCGAGTTCTCAGAGCGATCAGGGCTGTCGCAGAAGCGACTCAGGTCCTATGCGGCTGAGGGACTCCTCGTACCCGCTGCCGTGGACCCTGCATCGGGGTATCGGTACTACTCGCCTGGCCAGTTGCACGAAGCGCAAGTAATCGACGCCCTACGACAGGCCGGGCTGTCATTGGCCGAAGTCCGGGTGGGCCTGAGCCTTCGATCCACCGACTTCTTCGATGCCTGGGCGAAGCAACTGGACAGTGATGCACTGGTCCGCCAGAAAGCCCTGGATCGAGCGCGCGGACTTTTGGCTGTTGAAGGGTCGACGCCCGACGAGTCGGCGAAAGGAAGCCCTAGAGGAGTGACGATGACGAAACTGCGATCCGCTGGTCGATCGGAGACCGGTCCCGTGCGGGAGAACAACGAGGACGTGACCCTGACTGGTGACCGGCTCGCCGTGGTGGCCGACGGGTTGGGTGGCCACCCGGGGGGAGAAGTCGCGGCGAATGCGGCCGCGGCTCTGGTCGTGGCGGCCTTTACTGGTAGATCAATCGACGAGCTAGAAGCCGCTGTGCGAGCTGCTAACTGGGCGATCTGGGATCGAGCAAGAGGCCAGGCCGAGTTGGGAGGCATGGGCACCACAATCTGTGCGGCTGGACTCCTCGAAAATGGCGTTCTTGCCCTCGTACATGTTGGCGACAGCCGTGCGTACCTATGGCACGATGGTGAATTGCGGCAACTGACAGCAGATCACACTGTGACCGCTGATCTTGTGCGCCGGGGGCAGCTCTCGGCCCAGGACGCCGCCCGGCATCCCCACTACGGGATCCTGACCAGGGCGCTAGGCGTGGCGCCCGATGTCGAGATCGACAGCGCCACCCACTCGGTTGTTGTGGGAGACCTCCTTGTGCTCTGTACTGATGGATTGTTCAACGAGGTCTCCCAGGACGAGGTCGTCGACGCCATGACCTCAGACAAGGATGCGACGTCGATTGCTGACAACCTCGTCGAACTGGCTCTAGCCCGGGGTGGACGAGACAACGTGTCGGTCGTGGTTGCTGAGGTTGCGGAATAGGCATTGACCATCCGGAGAGTGCCGGCGCATCGCACCCTGGCCTGGCACCAACCCGCCCGACATGGCTCCGGGCACGTTAGGTGGGACGGGCCGGCGCCCCCATGGGGTGCCACGCCAGCATTGGTGGGCGACCCCAGAATCAGCCACCGACCGAGGTATCGAAGCTCTCGACCTTGGCTGAGCCCGGAACAGAAACACGGGTTTCCTGATTTTGCAGTGGCGGCACCGGGGTGACGGAGGCTGCGACGTTGAAGCCCACCCCGTAGCTGTATCCGTGACCCGTGAAGTAGAGGTTGCACCTCACAGATGTCGGGCCCGAGTTCGCCGAGCGAGTCGCCCAGCATTGGACGGAACTGGTCACGGCCGGCCGATAGCCATGCGAGAGGAGCCGGGATGTCACGATCCGCTCCGCGGCCGCCAGGGCCACCGACGGGGCAACATGCCAGGTGGCGGTGACCGAGGGACACTGGTCCAAGCAGCCGTACGGGAAGCCACTTGTGGTCTCTCCTGCGAGGGTGGCGCCCGGGAGGGGCGGCCCAATTCGCTGGATCTCGTCCTTCATGGGCTGAAACGGCCAGAAGTGGTGGAACGCATAGTCACCACCGGCGGCGGCCACGGCCAGGACCAGAGCCGCAGACGGCAGGACGACCCGCCAGTGACTTCGTAGCAGCTTCAAGAGCCGCCGGACGAGGGCCCGTGGGACCTTCTCGGGCGAGGCCACCCGTAGAGTCTCGACCACCGACCCAGGCGGGTTGAGTGATCGACCTTACGGTGCAGTGGGCGCGGACCCCGGCCGGACGGCCACTCGTCCGGCATGGCTCGCGGGGAGTGGAATACCAGGACGGGCGGGCCGGAGGCTGCCTCGACCAACCCGCTGACAGGGCCGGGGGACCACCGGCAGTACGGGCGGTCTGAAGGTCCCCAACACCCGGCCTCACGAGGTGGGGCACGGGTCAGTCCAGTGGCTTCATGAATGACCAGAGGTGGCCTTCGATATCGCGAGCGCCGTACTCCCGATACCCGTAGGGCTGATCGACAGGCTCGTACTCAATGTGCGCCCCCTCCTCGGAGGCATGACGGAAATGGGCATCCACGTCGTCAACGATTACCGCCATGCAGGCGGTGCTTACACCTGTAGCGGCAGGGGACGAAAGGCCCATGCTTGCAAGCTCGGGGTGCAACCACACCACGCCATCTCCGGCCTGGAGTTCCCCGTGGACGATTCGACCGTCGTCTGCCTTCGTGAGCTGACCGGGTCCCAGCCCAAAGACGCGGACAAGGTAGTCGTAGGCAGCTTGAAGGTCCCGGTAGACGAGGAGCGCAATACGGCGCTGAACGGTGGTATCGAGCATGGTCATCTCCTCCAGAATCATGAGTAGGTCGTCAGTCTTGGGCGCGTCAGTACCAGCGTCCTGTGCCACCAGATGGCCGATCCGGCTTCGGAGCCTTCCCGTGGCTTCCAGACGCCTATCGAGTTCTCCCAGATGGGTGCTGAGTGCCGAGCGGAGGTTCCAGGCCGGATCGTCGAGAGCCCGTGCGACCTCCTCCAATCGCAGGCCCAGGCGGCGAAGCAGGCTGATGCGGTAAAGCCGCTCTACATCAGCGTCAGAGTAAATGCGGTGCCCCGCCTCGGTGCGCCCCGACGGGCGCAGGAGACCGATCTCCTCGTAGTAGTGGAGCGTTCGAACCGTCAGACCCGCCGCCTTCGCAAGCTGCCCTACTCTTCGCCCGGTGACCTGCCCTCGGAGGCTCATACCGATGACCCTATGACCTCACGTCGCGGGAGGTGCAAGGACTTTCTCCCGCTGCCACCCTGCCGGGCCCCATGGTCGGGCACCGATTGCTCGGAAACACTCCGGGGTCAGTGACAGCCCGATTGGCCCCAGGTGACGGGCTTGATCACCAGCCTTGCCCCGGAGCCGCCAACTACGAAAGCAGGTGGTGCCATGTCTGATGACGCCTTTGACCTCAACTGCACGTACGTTCATCTCGGCCTCCAGTCCACCGCCGTCCCGCTTCCGGACTTCCGGTGGGCGCCCGATTACCTGGCTCAATACGCCGACGAGCACTCTGTCGATGGTGAAGAGGGTCGCCTCGTCATGATCGGCGCCAGTGATTCCACGTGGACGTCCTGGGAGCGTCATCCTGCGGGCGAGGAGGTCGTAGTTCACCTGTCTGGTCGCGCCACGCTCATCCGCGAGGTGGACGGACAGGAGGTGCGAGTCGAGATGCGAGCTGGGCAAGCAACCATCAACCCGCGCGGCGCCTGGCACACCGTTGATGTCCACGAGCCGGGCCAGGCCCTTTTCATCACCCCGGGTCTGGGCACTGAGCACCGCCCCCGCTGACGAGCGCCATGCTCAAGGGCTGAAGCCCGGCGGCCGGTCGATGCCGGGATGCGCTACCTGCCTTTCGGGGCTCTCGCTCGATAAATACTCTTGCCTCACGATCTCGACCGGTCCGGCTGTGCCTGGCCCATCGACGGCTTCCAACGTCAGTCGGCGGGTAATGGCCTCTCGCTAGGTGGTGGTGCCAAGTTCTCGGCGAGGATGTCGTTACACAAGGCGATGCACTCATTGCAGATGTAGACGCCACATGGCCCGGCGATGACCTTGGCAACGTCAGCCTGCGGCTTCCCGCAGAAAGAACAGCTGACTGCCCGCCGCTTGGCGCGCCAGCGACGATTCAGCCGCCACCGCCCAAGGGGTCCCTTTGCGTACCGACCGTGCGCTGCCCGACCCTTCCACTCTGGCGGCACCCTCTCATGATGCCCCAGGAGCTCCGGGCCTGGGATGTGCGGGAGTCGCCCACTCTGGCAAGACCAGCACCCGCCCGAGATCATCGGCCCTGAGCGAGCTCGACCACTCCCGGCCGCGGTGCGCCAGGTGCCACGGAGGGACCGAACGCCCGACCGGTATCGTCATGCCGTGGCCGACACGATGGTGCTGGACCTCCCAGATGGTCGCGAGATGGCATGGCTGGAGCTGGGCGACCCTGACGGTCCAGTCGTGTTCGTGTTTCACGGGACGCCTGGCTCGCGTCGTCAGGTGTCGTTCGACGCAGAATCGATCACTGCGGCTGGTGTCAGGTTCATCGCTCCTGACCGGCCCGGCTACGGCCACAGCAGCTTCCAACGGCGCCGCACACTGGCCGACTGGGCGGACGACGTGGTTCGGCTCGCCGATCATCTTGGAGTCGAGTGCTTCGCCGTGGTCGGCCTTTCCGGCGGAGGGCCCTTCGCTGCCGCCTGTGCGCGACAGCTGCCCAACCGCGTCTTGACGACGGGGATTGTCAGCGGCGTCGGTCTTCTCGACGAGCCGGGAGCTGAGAAGGGGATGATGGGTCTGAACAGACTCGTCAACCGTCTGGCTCGGATCTCCCCGTATCTCGTGTACCCCCCAATGGCCCTGACCGGCTCGGTGTTCCGTCATTGGCCCGAACAGGCGTTGAAGGCGGGCTCCGGCCAGCTGCCCGAAGCGGACATCGCCGTCCTCTCGCGGCCGGATGTCAAGGCAGCCTTCATTCAAGACGCTCGCAGTGCGCCTGCCACGAGCCCGATGGCAGCCGCTCAGGAGTTCGCCTTGTTCGCCAGTGACTGGGGCTTCCGCCTCGAGGACATCACAACGCCGGTCCATCTCTGGCACGGCGACAAGGATCGTAACGTGCCCATCTCCCATGCGCGGCTCCAGGCCGCTCGTATCCCGGGTGCCCACCTCCACGAATGCCCCGGTGAGGGCCACATGCTGATGGTCGATCATTTGGAGGAGATCCTGCGAACCGTGTCGAAGACGCAGACCTAGGAACCGGTTAACTCTCGACTGGGGCGATCCCGACCGGTCTCCGCTCGGCTGGCCGCGGTGATGAGGAACCCTCAGGGGCCGTCCCCCGAACTCAAGCGGCCAGGTGATCTGGGTGGATGGCATGGAGATGGAGCTGAGTATCTGGCACCGCCACGTGCTTCTTGCAGAGCCTGTAGCCCTTGGCTGTGGTTGTTGGCCGACGTTTGACCTGGAGGGGTCCACGGTTTGATCCGACGGGCGGACTCTGTGGCTCAGGACGCGAGCCCGGGGGGCGCACATGCACGACCACAAGACGAGGAAAGTAGACGGCCGGGGATCGGATGCCAGCCTTGGCGGTCCCTCGCGGGGGCACACCCCGGGCCACGAGATCAGAGACCCCGGCCCCGAGGACAACCTGGACTGGACGCTGAATCTCGTCGAGTCCTTTTTCGCCTCACGTCGCCCCCAGTCCTAGCAAGGGGCCATCCCCTCCGGCCTTGGTCCCGGCGTACCCGGATGGCTCTACCAGTCACCCACGCAGTGCGGCCGTGCCCTCAGCCAGGCCATAGAAGACGAGGACGACTGCGGCGGCTGGGTCGGCCCACCACCATCCCGCCACAGCGTTCAGAAGCAGACCGGCCATGACGGCCACCGCCAGCACGCCGTCGACCAGGGTGACCTTGCCCTCGGTGAGCAGCACGGGATTGCCAAGACGCCTTCCCGTGGAAGCCTTACCCCAAGCCAGAGCGAACATGACGACTGCCGTGGCCGCAGTCCAACTGACACCGAGGACAGAGTGACGAGGGTGGTATCTCGCCGCCAGGATGACGGCGCTTTGGATGGCCAGGTACACCGCCAGAGCCAGGAAGCCAACGCCGATCATGCGCAGCGCTCTGCGTTGACGCTCCTCGCCTGTTCCCGAGAGCTCCCAGATGACAACGGTGCTTGCGCCTATTTCGATGAGTGAGTCGAGTCCGAATCCGGCGAGGGCCACTGAGCGCGCAGCAACAGCGGCGACGGCGAGGATGGCGACTCCGACGGCGTTCCAGGCAAGCGTGATGCCTTCGAGGAGATAGCCCCGGCGGATCGGTAGGTGTTCGTCGGTGGGTGTCATGGCGTCGAGGCGATCCGTTCTCCTCACCATACGTGCAGTGACTATGGCCGATGTGCCATCCGCCTACGCTTGACCCATGTCGAGGGAACGGCGACTCATCGTGGTCTTCGGCCTCAACGCCGCCTTGCTGGCCGGGCTCATCGCCGTGGGTCTGGTGGCTCACTCCCTGGGAGTGTTGTCCGCCGCAGGCGACTACTTGGCCGATGCCCTCGCCATCGCCCTGTCCCTGTTCACGGTCCGCTTGGCGCACAGGAAGGCCACCGCCCGCCGGTCCTACGGCTACGAGCGGTCGACGATCCTCGCCGCTCTGGTCAACGCGGCCCTTGTCGTGGCCGTGATGACGGTCGTGGTCGTCGTCGCCATCGAACGGCTGGTGCACGGTGTGCCCCAGGTCCGCGGCGGTCCGGTGATCGCTATCAGCGCCGTTGCCGCTGGGGTGATGTTCGTCGGCGTGTTCGTCCTCCGTGGTGACGACGATCTGAACGTCCGCACCATCCTTTTGGACACCACCGCCGACGCCGCCACGGGAATCTGCGTGGCCATCACCGGGCTGGTCATCCTCCTTGCAGGTGGGCTGTATTGGCTCGATCCGGCCGTGGCCCTCGTCGTCGCACTGATCATCGGCTATCGAGCAACCGGACTCCTTCGTGAAGTTGCCGATGTGCTGTTGGAGTCAACGCCCAAGGGTCTCGACGTCCATCAGGTTGAGTCGGCCATCTACGAAGGCGACGCCGTCAGCGAGGTCCATGACCTCCATATCTGGAGCCTCTCCTCCGACGTGTTGCTTCTCTCGGCGCATCTGGTGCTTGCCGGTCATCCCACCCTGGAGGAGGCCCAAGTCGTGGTGGAGCAAATCAAGGAACGTCTTTCGCGACGATTCGACATCGGGCACGCCACCCTGGAGACGGAGTGCGAAGTGTGTGCCGATCCAGACCCACACTCGGGCACCGCCAGCGGTCAGGTCAGGGGACTCAGACCATCCTGAACATGCCGCTTTGCACTACAGGACGTCAGCGGCCTGACGGCCGTTGCCAGGCAAGAACGCTCGACGCCGCGTCCCGCTCTGATCAGGGGTAAGGACTCCAGGCGATCTCCCACCGGTTTCCTTCTGGGTCGGCCCAATAGCCGGTGTATCCGCCCCATTCCCGTTTGATGGGCTCGGCGATAGATCGAGCACCTACCGACGTTGCCTTTCCGAAGACTTGGTCGACGGCATCAGGTGACTCGACGTTGACGCCGAGTGTGACTCCGTTCCAGCCCTCGCTTGGTTCCGGCTCACCAGGGGCTGCCTCGTCGCCGAGGAGTCCGAGCGGGTACAGGGCCAGACGGACGGAACCGGCGTCGAATGCAGCGAAGTTGTCGTCGGACCCTGGCCTCTCTGTCCAGCCCAACGAGACGTAAAAGCGGCGGAGCGCAGGCATGTTCCGGACGCCGAGGGTCACGAAGGTGATCTGCTGAGGAAGGTTCACGCCCTAACTCTGCCCATTCGCCAGCCGTCTTGAAAAGGCCGAGCTCGGACCGTTGACAACCACCGCCCGCGCCCACGAACATTCCCGGATCCGAATCAAGACATAGTCCCCCATGGCGGCGGGGAGGGCGCTAGCCGGGAGGGGCGATGGACGGCTGGAAGTCGGCGTGGCCAGCAATCGGGCGGGGGTCGCAAATCGTCGCGTTGGTCGCCGTCTGCGGGGTGCTCGGCGCCGCCTGCGGCTCCGGTCCGGGCACCGCGAAGATCGGCATCGAAGGCCCCATGACCGGCCCGCAGGCCGCCACCGGCATCGACATGTGGCGCGCTGCCCAGCTGGAGGAGGCCAAGCTCAACGACGCCGGGGGTGTGCTCGGCAAGTCGATCCAGCTGGTGCAGATCGACGACCGCGCCGACGCCTCGACCGCGGTGGCCGTCGCCCGCAGGGCCCTGGCCAAGGGGATCTCGGCTGTGGTGGGCCCCTACAACTCGGCGGTGGGCGTCAAGGACCTGCCCGTGTACACCGGGGCCGGCCTGCCCGTGGTGCGCCTCACCAGCAACCACACCACGAGCGGCATGGGCATCACCCTCCAGCCCATGGACTACCAGGTGGCGCCGTTCATGGCGTCCGCCATCGAGAAGACCTCGGGCAGCCAACGGGTGGCCATCGTGTACGACACCTCCACCTACACCTCCGGCGTGGCTGACCAGGTGAAGACGCTCCTCACCGCAGCGAAGGTGCCGGTGGTGGCCTTCGAGCCCATCACCACCGGCCAGACCCAGTTCGGCACGGCCGTGGCCGCCCTGAAGGGGGCGAACCCCACCATCGTCTACTTCGTGGCCTACGACCCCGAGGCCGAAGAGCTCGTCCAGCAGGCCAGCACCGCGGGCGTGCCCGGGACCTGCCTGGTGGACGGCCTGGCCGCCGAGGGCCCGGTGTTCTTGAAGACCGTCCCGCTGGCGCTGGCCCAGAAGTGCGTGTTCAGCGGGGTGCCCACCGCCGAGCAGTTCCCCGACGCCCGCACCTACGTGTCCAGCTACAAGTCGAAGTTCAACGAGAGCCCCGGCACGTGGGGGACGTTCACCTACGACTCGCTCGGCGCCCTGGCGAGCGCGGTGAAGACGGCTGGGAGCTGGTCGGGACGGAAGGTCGATCCCGTCCTGTTCCACCTGAGCGGCTACCGCGGGCTCACGGGGACGACCACCATCAATCCCGGCACGGGGGACCGGAACGATCCGCCGCTCCTCATGGAGACGGTGGACAGCTCAGGGCACTACGTCGTGTCCCAGGAGTGGTCGCAGAGCGGAGGTCTGCCCGTCCTGCCCCCGCTGTGAATCAGCCGGGTCGACCCTCCGGTCCGGCCCGCCCGGAGGGCGCAATGCGGGGCTCCTGGCCGGGGCGCATCCCCGGAAAAAGCCAGTGGCCGGGGGTGTGACGATCGTGTAACCTCGTCAGTCGGCCGGAACGCCGGCCACGTCCCTATCCGACGTCTCCGAGCGCCTGGTGGGCAACCGCCGGGGACCTCGGGGCAGATCCTGGTGAGCGCTCCGCTCGGGTTTCTCCGGGCGGAGCGTTTCGTGCGAGACGGGTGCCGGGTCGGCACCCCCACAGGGGTCCCCGCCGCGGGGCGCGGCCCGGGCCCAGTTCGAGAAAGGTCCAGCTACCGGTGGCGACCAAGGCGATCGTCGGCGAGAAGGTCGGCATGACCCAGGTCTTCGACGACCAGCACCGTGCCGTGCCGGTCACGGTGCTCAAGGTCGCGCCCGTGCGGATCGTCCAGGTCAAGACCCCCGAGAAGGAGGGGTACTCGGCGCTGCAGGTCACCTGGGGCGTGACCCGCAACGGGTCGTTGCCCAAGCCCGAGGCCGGCCACTTCGCCTCCGCCGGCATCGAGCCCGGCCGCCGTCTCGTCGAGCTCCGGCTGGACGACTCGAGCGGCTACGAGGTGGGCCAAGAGCTCACCGCCGAGGTGCTGGCCGTGGGCGACCACGTGGACGCCATCGCCGTGTCCAAGGGCAAGGGCTTCACCGGGGCCATGAAGCGCCACAATTTCAAGGGCCAGGGGGCGGCCCACGGCAACCACAAGAAGCACCGGGCCCCCGGTTCCATCGGCGCCTGCGCCACCCCGGCCCGGGTGTTCAAGGGCACCCGCATGGCGGGCCGCGTGGGGGGGCGCCAGGTCACCGCCCTCAACCTGGAGGTGGTTCGGGCCGACCCCGAGCAGGAGCTGATCCTGGTGAAGGGGGCGGTCCCGGGCCCACGCGGCGGCGTGGTCGTCCTGCGAGACAGCGTCAAGGCCCCGGCCGGAGGTGCCCGGTGACCACTGCCACCGAGAGCTCCCCGCGCCCCAACCGCGTCGGGTCGGTACGGCGGGCCCGGCCCGAGCCGGTGTCGCGCACCGTGGCCCGTCGCCGCCCCGACGGCACCGTGCTCGGGGAGATGACGCTCCCGCCCGAGATCTTCGGCATCGAGCCCAACGCCGCCGTCCTCCACCAGGTGGTCACCGCCCAGCTGGCGGCGGCCCGCTCCGGCACCCAGTCGACGCGGACCCGTTCCGAGGTGAGAGGCGGCGGGGCCAAGCCCTACAAGCAGAAGGGCACGGGGCGGGCCCGCCAAGGATCGACGCGCGCCCCGCAGTGGGCGGGCGGCGGCGTCGCCCTCGGCCCCAAGCCCCGCTCCTACCACCAGCGCACCCCGAAGAAGATGATCCGCCTGGCGCTGTGCTCGGCGCTGTCCGACCGGGCCGCCGAAGGGCGGGTGGCCGTGGTCAACGCCTGGGGCATCGACGAGCCCCGCACCAAGCAGGCGGTCGACGCCCTGCGGGCGCTCGAGATCGACGGCAAGGCCCTCGTCGTCCTCGACCCCGACGACATCGACGCCGCCTACTCGTTCCGCAACCTGCCCGAGGTCCACATCATCGCCGCCGCCGAGCTGAACGCCTACGACGTGCTGCGCCACGACTGGGTGGTGTTCACCGACGCCACGCTGCCAGGCGGCCCCGGGCCCGAGGCCTTCGCCCAAGCCGACGCCGCCGTCCCCGCCAAGCCGGCGCTGTCCGAGCCCGAGGCCGAGGTGCCGGAGCCGGAGGCCGAGGAGGCACCCGCCACGCCCCGCCCCACCCGGGCCCGCCGCCCCGCCAAGAAGGCCGCCGCCCCCGCCGAGGCCGACGCCGCCGAGGCCGACGCCCAAGAGGGGGAGGCGGTTGCCGACGCCGCTGACGAGGCCGAGGCCGGCGACGCCGACGCCCAAGAGGGGGAGGAGCCATGAGGACTCCCGAAGAGGTGCTCCTGCGTCCGGTGGTGTCGGAGAAGTCCTACGCCCTCATGGAGGACGGCACCTACGTCTTCGAGGTGTCCCCCCACGCCAACCGCACCGAGATCCGCTACGCCGTCGAGCAGCTCTTCAACGTGCACGTGGCCAAGGTGAACACCTTGAACCGCAAGGGCAAGCGCCGTCGCAACCGCCGCTCCAACACCTGGGGGTCGCGTCCCGACGTCAAGCGGGCCATGGTCACCCTGCAGGCCGGCGACCGCATCGACCTCTTCGAGAAGAGCTGAGAGGACGCCGCACATGCCCCTGCGCAAGCGCAAGCCCACCAGCCCCGGACGGCGCTTCCAGACCGTCTCGGACTTCTCCGAGATCACCCGGTCGCGTCCCGAGCGCAGCCTGGTGGGCCCGAAGCCCAAGACCGGCGGCCGCAACAGCTACGGCCGCAAGACGTCGCGGCACCGCGGCGGCGGGCACAAGCAGCAGTACCGCTACATCGACTTCAAGCGGGACAAGGACGGCGTTCCCGCCAAGGTGGCCGCCATCGAGTACGACCCCAACCGCAACGCCCGCATCGCCCTGCTCCACTACTACGACGGCGAGAAGCGCTACATCCTCGCCCCCAACGGCGTGCGCGTCGGGGAGGTGCTGCAGAACGGCCAGGGAGCGGAGATCCGCACCGGCAACGCCCTGCCGCTGCGCTACATCCCGGTGGGCTCGACCGTGCACAACATCGAGCTGCGCCCCGGCCAGGGCGGGAAGCTGGCCCGGGGAGCGGGCATGAGCGCCCAGCT
>DMNK01000028.1:12095-12486 GCA_003453695.1 Acidimicrobiaceae bacterium
GTGGCCAAGGAGGGCGCCTTCGCCACCCTGCGGCTCCCCTCCACCGAGATGCGCCGGGTGCCGATCGACTGCCGGGGGACCCTGGGCGAGGTCGGCAACCCCGAGGCCGAGCTGGTGTCGGGGGGCAAGGCCGGGCGCAACCGCTGGCGGGGCATCCGCCCCCAGACGCGCGGCGTGGCCATGAACCCGGTCGACCACCCTCTCGGTGGCGGCGAGGGCAAGTCGTCGGGTGGCCGCCATCCGGTGTCGCCCTGGGGCAAGCCCGAGGGCCGCACCCGCGGCCAGCACAAGCCGTCGGACCGGATGATCGTGCGTCGCCGCCGCACCCGCGGCGCCCGCCGGTAGGAAGCGAGGAGCGCTCCCATGCCCCGCAGCCTGAAGAAGGGCCCGT
>DMNK01000028.1:12660-14036 GCA_003453695.1 Acidimicrobiaceae bacterium
AAGAAGGGCCCGTTCGTCGACGACCACCTCTTGAAGAAGGTGGACGCCCTGAACGCCAACAACGAGAAGCGCGTCATCAAGACGTGGTCGCGCCGCTCCACCATCATCCCCGACATGGTGGGCCACACCATCGCCATCCACGACGGGCGCAAGCACGTCCCCGTCTACGTCACCGAGTCCATGGTCGGGCACAAGCTGGGGGAATTCGCGCCCACGCGCACCTTCCGTTTCCACGCCGGCCAGGAACGACAGGCGAGGCGCTGACGTGCCCGGTGTGAAGACCAACGAGCGCCCCGGCACGCGCGCCGTGCTGCGCCACTACCGCATGTCGGCGACCAAGGCCCGCCAGGTCCTCGACCTGGTCCGGGGACAGGAGGTCGACCGCGCCCACGAGGTGCTGCGGGCCACGCCCCGCGAAGGCGCCCGGGTGGTGGCCAAGGTCCTCGAGTCCGCCGTGTCCAACGCCCGCAACAACGAGGGTCTCGACCCCGACGAGCTGTACGTGTCGGCCTGCTACGCCGATGAAGGCGTCACCGTCAAGCGCTTCCGGCCCCGGGCCCGGGGCCGCGCCACGCGCGTCCGCAAACGCACCTGCCACATCACGGTCATCGTGAGCGTGCTCCCCGAGGACCGCCTGGCCCGCCGCCGCTCCCGGCAGGCGGCCAGCTCGACCGCCCTGCGGTCCCGCCGGGTGGCGGCCTCTCGGCGTGAGGAGGCGGCCGAAGCCGCCGCCCACGAGGCGGACGAGGAGGCCTACGAGGATCTCGAGGCCGAGGAGTTCGAGCAGACCGACCTGGCCGAGGGCGGGCTCGAGACCGAAGACGAAACGGCCGAGGCCGAGCTGGCCGAGGACGAGGAGGCCGAGGCGGAAGCCGGGCCCGAGGCCGAGTCCGACGCCGAGCTCGAGGCCGAGTCCGGCGCCGAGCTGGAGGCCGCCCCCGCCGCCGAGGATGCCGTCGCCGCCGACACAGAAGAGACAGAAGAAGAGGAAGAGGCCGAGGAGCCCGCCGCCGCGGCCCCGGCCAAGGGCCGGCGCCGGGTCGGGCGGAGCAGGAAGGCGGCCAAGGCCGAGGCGCCCCCCGCCCAGGACGACGAGGCGGGGGACGACACCGAGGACGCCGGGGACGGCGCGGAGGAGAGCGACTGATGGGCCAGAAGGTCAACCCCTACGGGTTCCGCCTCGGCGTGACCACCGACTGGAAGTCGCGCTGGTTCGAGGAGCGCAACTACCAGGACTTCGTCATCGAGGACTGGAAGATCCGCGACTACCTCATGTCCCAGCTGGAAGCGGCCGCCGTGAGCCGCATCGAGATCGAGCGTACCCGTGACCGCCTGCGGGTGGACATCCACACGGCCCGGCCCGGCATCGTCATCGG
>DMNK01000028.1:14191-14975 GCA_003453695.1 Acidimicrobiaceae bacterium
CCCGGCATCGTCATCGGCCGGCGCGGCTCGGAGGCCGACCGGCTCAAGAAGAAGCTCGAGGACATCACCGGGCTGCGCAACCGAATCCAGCTCAACATCCAGGAGATCAAGCAGCCCGAGCTCGACGCCGCCCTCATCGCCCAGAGCATCGCCGACCAGCTGGCCCGGCGCGTCGCCTTCCGGCGCGCCATGAAGCGGGCCATGCAGACGGTGACCAAGGCCGGCGCCCTCGGGGTCAGGGTGCAGTGCGCCGGACGGCTGGGTGGATCGGAGATGGCCCGCCGGGAGGGATACCGCGAGGGCCGGGTCCCGCTGCACACGCTTCGGGCCGACATCGACTACGGCTTCCGTGAGGCCCGCACCACCTTCGGCCGCATCGGCGTCAAGACCTGGATCTACAAGGGCGACATCCTCCCCTACAAGCTGTCGTCCGAGGACAAGATCTCGCGCGAGGCCGCCATGGCCGCCGGCGAGACCTCGGGCCAGAGCCGGCCCCGCCGGCTCGTCACCGCCGGAGGCGGGAGACGCCGTGCCGAGCAGGGCGAGCCGGGCAGTGCCGCCGCAGCCGCCCCCGCGCCCGAGCAAGGGGAGGTGGAGGAGCCCCTCACCACCCCGTTGCCGGGCGCCCTTCCCGCCGGCGAGGCCGACGACCTCGAGCGTCTGCTCGCCGAGGAGGAGGAGATCGAGCGCCGCACCCGCGTCGAGCACCACGAGGCCCCGCACTTCCGCAAGGAGTCCGACTGATGTTGATGCCCAAGAAGGTGAAGCACCGCAAGCAGCACCG
>DMNK01000028.1:15166-15389 GCA_003453695.1 Acidimicrobiaceae bacterium
AGCACCGCAAGCAGCACCGCGGGCGCACCGACGGGCTGGCCAAGGGCGGCACGTCGGTGAACTTCGGCGACTACGGCATCCAGGCCCTCGAGCCGGGCTGGCTCACCCAGCGCCAGATCGAAGCGGCCCGAATCGCCATGACCCGCCATGTGAAGCGCGGTGGCAAGGTGTGGATCCGCGTCTTCCCCGACAAGCCCGTCACCCAGAAGCCGGCCGAGACCCG
>DMNK01000028.1:15592-22870 GCA_003453695.1 Acidimicrobiaceae bacterium
CCGGATGGGCTCGGGCAAGGGGAATCCCGAACACTGGGTGGCGGTGGTGCGTCCCGGCCGCATCCTCTTCGAGCTGGCCGGTGTGGAGCCCGTCCTGGCCAAGGAGGCCATGGACCGCGCCATCCAGAAGCTGCCCTTCAAGGCCAAGTTCGTGGTGCGCCCCGGCACCCACGGCGCGGCCGAGGTGGAGGTCTGACCGTGGTGAGCGCCGCTGAGCTGCGTGAGCTCGACTACGAGGAGCTCGAGACCCGTCTCGACGAGTACCGCCGCGAGCTGCTCAACCTGCGCTTCCAGGTGGCCACCGGGCAGCTGGACAACACGGCGCGCCTGGGCCAGGTGAAAAAGGACGTGGCCCGGGTCCTCACGCTGCTGCGCGACTACGAGATCGCCATGGCCGAGGGCCGCACCATCGAGCCCGCCCCGCCCGTGGAGCGCCGTCCCCGGCGCCGCCCCGAGCGCGCCCGGGAGGAACAAGAGGCCTTCGAGGACGAGCACCCCGAGGAGGTGCTGGCCGACGAAGTCGCCGAGGCCACAGAGGAGGTCCAGCTAGAGGGGCTCCTCGAGGACGACGACACCGTCGAGGCCGAGGTCCTCGAGGCCGAGGACGAGGCCCAGTCCCTCGGTGCCCTGGGAGCGGACGACGAGCAGTCCCCGGGGGCGGGGGAGGCCGAGGAGCCCGAGCCGGCCGAGGAGAAGCGGCCCCGGCTGCGCCGCCGGCGGGGCCGGACCAAGGCGGCTGAGGACGAAGACGCAGAGGCCCAGGCGGCCGACGGGGAGGAGCAGTGATGGCCGAGGGCGATGCCGGGACACCGCAGCGCGGCGTCCGCAAGGTGCGAGAGGGCACGGTGGTGTCCGACAAGATGGCCTCCACCGTCGTGGTGGCCGTGGTCGAGCGCGTCCGCCACGCCCGCTACGGGAAGACGGTGCAGCGCACCACCAAGCTGTACGCCCACGACCCCACCGACGACGCCAAGGTCGGCGACAAGGTGCGGGTCATGGAGACGCGGCCGCAGTCAAAGACCAAGCGGTGGCGGGTCACCGAGGTGCTGGAGCGTGCCCGGTGATCCAGCAGGAGTCGCGGCTCAAGGTGGCCGACAACTCGGGCGCCCGCGAGGTGCTGTGCATCAAGGTGCTGGGCGGGTCGCGCCGGCGCTATGCCGGCATCGGCGACGTGTTCGTGGCTACCGTCAAGGACGCCATCCCCGGTGCCGGCGTGAAGAAGGGTGAAGTCGTGAAGTGCGTGGTGGTGCGCACCGCCAAGGAGCGGCGGCGTCCCGACGGCAGCTACATCAGGTTCGACGAGAACGCGGCGGTGCTCATCAACGAGCAGCAGCAGCCCCGGGGCACCCGCATCTTCGGCCCCGTGGGCCGCGAGCTGCGGGACAAGAAGTTCATGCGCATCGTCTCGCTCGCTCCGGAGGTGCTGTGATGCGCATCAAGAAGGGTGACACCGTGCAGGTGCTGTCGGGAAAGCACCGCGGCAAGCGGGGCCAGGTCATGCGGGCCATGCCCAAGGCGGGCAAGGTCGTGGTGGAAGGGGCCAACATGGCCAAGCGCCACACCAAGCCCCGCGGCGCCACCATGCAGGGCGGCATCATCGACAAGGACATGCCGTTGCCGGTGTCGTCGGTGGCCATCGTGTGCCCGGGGTGCGGCGAGCCCTCCCGGGTGGGCATCCGCTTCGACGAGCAGGGGCGCAAGCTCCGGGTGTGCCGCAAGTGCGGGACGGACCTGCCGTGACCGCCCCCGCCGCCACCCGGGCCAAGCCGCGCCTGAAGGACCGCTACGACACGGTGCTGCGCGCCCAGTTGAAGGACCAGCTCGGGCTGTCCAACGTCATGGAGGTGCCCCGCCTCGAGAAGATCGTGGTGAACATGGGCGTGGGCCGGGCCACCCAGCAGCCGTCGCTGGTGGAGGGCGCCGTGCGCGACCTCCAGACCATCACCGGCCAGAAGCCGGCCGTGACCAAGGCCCGCAAGTCGATCGCCAGCTTCAAGCTGCGCGAGGGCATGACCATCGGCGCCAAGGTGACCATGCGCGGCGACCGGGCCTGGGAGTTCCTGGACCGGCTCATCTCGCTCGCCATCCCCCGCATCCGCGACTTCCGGGGGCTCCCGCCCAACTCCTTCGACGGCAGGGGCAACTACACCTTCGGGGTCTCCGAACAGCTCATCTTCCCCGAGGTCGACTACGACCGCATCGACACCACCAGAGGAATGGACATCACCATTTGCACGACCGCCCGCAACGACCAGGAAGGCCGCGCCTTCCTGCTCGCCTTCGGGTTCCCGTTCAGGCAGGAGAACGTCTAGCACCATGGCCAAGAAGGCACTCATCGAGAAGCAGAAGCGGACACCGAAGTTCAAGGTGCGCGCCTACACCCGCTGCCGCCGCTGCGGCCGGCCCAAGGCCGTGTACCGCAAGTTCGGGCTGTGTCGGATCTGCCTCCGGGAGTTGGCGCACGCCGGGGAGATCCCCGGCGTGACCAAGGCGAGCTGGTGAGGGGAGGCGAGGAGCGTTGACCATGACCGACCCCATCGCCGACATGCTCACCCGCATCCGCAACGCCAACACGGCCATGAAGGACACGGTGCGCATGCCCAGCTCCAAGCTCAAGGAGAACCTGGCCCGCCTCTTGGAGAAAGAGGGCTACATCGAGGGTTTCTCGGTGCAGCCCGCCTCCACCCGCCCCGGCAACGACCTCGAGATCGTCTTGAAGTACGCCCCCGACCGCACCCGCACCATCGGCGGGCTGCGCCGGGTGTCCAAGCCGGGGCTGCGCATCTACGTCCAGGCCGACAAGATGCCCCGGGTACTGGGCGGCATGGGGGTGGCCGTGGTCTCCACCAGCCAGGGGCTCATGACCGACCGTGAGGCGCGCAGCAAGCGGGTGGGCGGGGAGGTGCTCTGTTATGTCTGGTGAGCAGGGGAGCTGAGCAGTCATGTCGAGAGTGGGACGTTCGCCCATCGCCGTGCCCAGCGGGGTGACGGTCGACATCGCCGGCGGCACGGTCACCGTGACCGGGCCGCAGGGCAGCCTGGCGCGCTCGCTTCCCGCACCGATCACCGTGCGCCAGGAGGACTCCACCCTGCTCGTGGAGCGCCCCGACGACGAGCGCCACAACCGGGCGCTGCACGGCCTCACCCGTTCGCTGCTGGCCAACATGGTGACCGGGGTGACGGCGGGCTTCTCCAAGGAGCTCGAGATCGTGGGTGTGGGATACCGGGCCCAGGCCCGGGGCCCCGGCGCCCTCGAGCTGGCTCTCGGCTTCTCGCATCCCGTCATGGTGGACGCGCCCGAGGGTGTCACCTTCGAGGTGCCGGTGCCCACCCGCATCGTGGTGCGGGGCATCGACAAGGAGAAGGTGGGCCAGGTGGCGGCCGACATCCGCAAGATCCGCAAGCCCGAGCCCTACAAGGGCAAGGGCGTGCGCTACGCCGGCGAGCGCGTCCTGCGCAAGGCCGGCAAGGCGGCCAAGTAGCCATGACCATCACCGCAGCCAAGAAGCGCAGCCTGCGCCTCCGTCGTCACGCCCGGGTGCGCAAGCACGTGAGCGGCAGTGCCGACCGCCCCCGCCTCGCCGTGTCCCGCTCCACCCGCCACATCTCCGCCCAGGTCATCGACGACGTGGCCGGCCGCACCCTGGCCCAGGCCACCACCGTCGAGCCGACGCTGCGCGCCGGGTCCGGCACCAAGGTGGAGCAGGCGGCGGCGGTGGGACGCCTCGTGGCCGAGCGGGCCAAGGCGGCAGGGGTGGCCCGCGTCGTATTCGACCGCGGCGGCAACCGGTACCACGGGCGGGTCGCCGCCCTGGCCGATGCCGCCCGCCAGGCAGGACTGGAGTTCTGATGGTGCTCGAAGGACAGTTCGAAGAGCGCACCATCCGGGTCAACCGGGTGGCCAAGGTCGTGAAGGGCGGCCGGCGCTTCTCCTTCACCGCCCTCATGGTGGTGGGCGACGGCAACGGCCGGGTGGGCCTCGGCTACGGCAAGGCCAAGGAGGCCGGGCTCGCCGTGCAGAAGGGCATCGAAGAGGCGCGCAAGAACATGTTCGACGTGCCGCTGGCCGGGACGACCATCACCCACCCCATCATCGGTGAGGCCGGCGCCGGGCGCGTCATGCTCAAGCCGGCCGCCCCCGGTACCGGGGTGATCGCCGGCGGCGCCGCCCGTGCCATCCTCGAGATGGCCGGCATCCAGGACATCCTGTGCAAGTCGCTGGGCTCCTCCAACGGCATCAACGTGGCCCATGCCACCATCGCCGGGCTGCGGGACCTCCGCCGTCCCGAGGACGTGGCCCGGCTGCGGGGGCTGCCCGCCGACGAGCTCGTGCCCAAGGGCGTGCTGCGCGCCTATCGCGAGCGCCAGCGCGCCGCTGATCTGTTCCAGGACGTCGGCTCGTGACCCCGGCCCGCTCGCGCTCCGGCGCCTCGGCGGACGCCCAGGCGGCCCTGCGCGTCACCCAGGTCCGGTCGTCGGCGTCCACCAAGCCCAAGCACCGCGGCACCCTGCGGGCCCTCGGCCTGCGGGGGGTGGGCCGGTCGCGGGTGCTGCCCGACCGCCCCGACGTGCGGGGCATGATCGCCCGGGTTCCGCACCTGGTCGAGGTGACCGAGGCCAGCGCCGAGGAGCTCGCCTCGGAGCGGGAGAAGATCGAGGCGGTGCGGGCCACCCACCGCGCCGCCGAGAGGCGCGCCACCACACCGGGCGGGACGACCTGAGAGGACACGCCATGAAGCTGCACGACCTCCGCCCCCCGGCCGGGGCGCACCGCGCCCGGCGCCGGGTGGGGCGCGGCATCGCCGGCAAGGGCGGCAAGACGGCCGGCCGCGGCACCAAGGGCCAGGGCGCCCGCGACACCATCCCCCTCGGCTTCGAGGGCGGGCAGCTGCCGCTGGCCCAGCGCATCCCCAAGCTGAAGGGCTTCCGCAACCCCTTCCGGGTGTCCTACGCGGCTGTGAACCTGGACACCCTGGAGGCACTCGGCGCCGACACCGTCGATCCGCAGGTGCTCCGCGAGGCCGGGCTGGTGCGCAAGGGTGCGCTGGTCAAGGTGCTCGGACGAGGGGAGTTGCACCGGGCCGTGACCGTGAAGGTGCACGCCGTGTCGGCCTCGGCGCGGGCCGCCGTCGAAGGGGCCGGCGGCAGTGTCGAGCTGTTGCCCATGCCCTTCGGCCACGGCCGTCCACCAGCGCGGGGGAACGCGCTCACCAACCGCTAGCCTTTCTGCTCCGGGTCTCCGGACACCGGTCGCTGCGCTCCGGATCCGGAGCACGTGGGAGGAGCGACGTTGCTCTCGAGCCTCAAGAACATCTTCAAGGTTCCTGACCTCCGCAACAAGGTCGTCTTCACCCTAGGCGTCATCGGCCTGTACCAGCTGGGCGCCAACGTCATCACGCCCTACATCTCGATCTCCCAGGTCCAGGCGCTCGAGAACCAGGCCAAGTCGGCCGGCATCCTCGGGTTCCTCAACCTGTTCTCGGGTGGCGGCCTGCTGCGCATGGCCATCTTCGGGCTCGGGATCATGCCCTACATCACGAGCTCGATCATCATCCAGCTGCTGTCGACGGTGATCCCCAAGCTCGAGGAATGGCGCGACCAGGGGGCGGTGGGTCAGAAGAAGCTCACCCAGACCACCCGGTACCTCACCATCGGGTTGGCGCTCTTGCAGTCCTCGGGCCTGGTCTACGTGTTCCACACCGGGGCGAGCGGGTTGCTGGGCAACCAGAGCAACATCGACCTCATCCCCAACTTCACTATCTACAAGGCCGCCTTCATCGTGCTCACCCTCACCGCCGGCACCGCCATGGTCATGTGGCTCGGTGAGAACATCACCCAGCGGGGGGTGGGCAACGGCATGTCCATCCTCATCTTCGCCAACGTGGTGGCCGGTGTGCCGGCCGGCTACGGGGCGGTGCTGGCCCAGGGGGGACGGCTCAAGTTCAGCATCATGGTGGCCCTCACCCTGGTGCTGCTCGTGATCGTGGTGTTCATGGAGCAGGGCCAGCGCCGCATCCCGGTGACCTTCGCCAAACGGGTGGTGGGCCGGCGAATGTACGGCGGCTCGTCCACCTACATCCCCTTGAAGGTCAACCAGTCCGGGGTGATCCCCATCATCTTCGCCAGTTCGCTGCTGTACATCCCGGTGCTGCTGGCCAACATCGTCCCGTCCACGGCGTTCCGCACCTTCGTCAACAACCACATCACCCCCACGAGCCTGGTGTACGTGCTCGTGTACGGGGTGCTCATCTTCCTCTTCACCTTCTTCTACGTCTACGTGGCCTTCGACCCCCACCAGCAGGCCGACATCATCAGGAAGCAGGGCGGCTACATCCCGGGCATCCGTCCCGGTCCGCCCACCGAGCGGTACCTCGCCCGCATCCTCAACCGCATCACCGTGCCCGGCGGCTTCTACCTCGCCGTCGTGGCGGTCGTGCCATCGGCGTTGCTCGCCCTGTGGCACGTGACTGGCTACCCCTTCTACGGCACCACCTTGCTCATCGCCGTGGGTGTGTCGCTCGAGACCATGAGGCAGATCGACAGCCAGCTCATGATGCGCAACTACGAGGGCTTCCTCAAGTAGCGCCTCGTGGTTCCAGGGATCAGGCTCGTCGTGCTCGGCAAACAGGGCGCCGGCAAGGGGACACAGTGCGTGCGGCTGTCGCACCACTACGTCGTGCCGCACATCTCCACCGGGGACATGCTGCGCGGGGCGGTGAAGAGCGGCTCCGAGCTGGGTGCCAAGGTCAAGGAGACCATGGAGTCCGGCGAGCTTCTGGGCGACGACCTCATCATGGAGATGGTGGCCGAGCGCCTGGCCGAGCCCGACGCCCGGGCCCGGGGCTTCATCCTGGACGGCTGCCCCCGGACCCTGCAGCAAGCCGAGTCGCTGGCGGCCTTGCTCGCCCCCGGCGACATCGACCTCACCGCTGACATCGAGGTCCCCACCTCCCAGGTCCTGCGTCGCCTCGCCGCCCGGCGGGTGTGTGCCGACTGCGGGGCCAACTACTCGGTGGCCGCCCCTCCCCGGGTCAACTGGACCTGCGACGTGTGCGGCGGCGAGGTCGTCCAGCGCGACGACGACAAGGAGGAGTCCATCCGCCGCCGTCTCGAGCTCTACGAGCGGCAGACGGCGCCGCTCATCGAGTTCTACGAGAAGCGGAGCCAGCTCACCAAGGTGAACGGGGTGGGCGCCCCCGACACCGTGCTTCGCCGCATCATCAGGGCCGTGGAGGACCGCCGCGGCCGATGGGGACGCCGATGAGGGGCCCGAGCCGA
>DMNK01000028.1:23055-24348 GCA_003453695.1 Acidimicrobiaceae bacterium
TGAGGGGCCCGAGCCGATGAGGCGCACCGCCGAGGAGATCGCCAAGATGCGCCGGGCGGGCCGGGTGGTGGCCGAGATGCACGAGGCCACCCGCGCCGCCGCCAAGCCCGGGGTCACCACCGCCCAGCTCGACGCCGTGGCCCGGGAGGTCCTCGAGCGCCGCGGGGCCCGGTCCAACTTCCTCAACTACCGAGGCTTCCCGGCGGTGATCTGCACGTCCCCCAACGACATGATCGTGCACGGCATCCCCGGTCCCTACGTGCTGGCCGAGGGCGACCTGCTCTCGATCGACTGCGGGGCCATCATCGAGGGCTACCACGGCGACGCCGCCTTCACCATGGCCATCGGCCAGGCCGGCGCCGAGGCCACCCGGCTCGTCAAGGTGACCGAGGAGTCGCTGTGGGCGGGCATCGACCAGCTCCGCCCCGGACAGCGGCTGCACGAGGTGGGCCGGGCCGTCCAGCAGGTGGCGGAGGCGGCCGGCTACTCGGTGGTGCGGGAGTACGTGGGACATGCCATCGGCACCGCCATGCACGAGGAGCCCCAGGTGCCGAACTACTGGCCCGGCACGGGCGGCCCCGTGCTCAAGGCGGGCATGGTCTTCGCCGTGGAGCCCATGGTGAACGCCGGGTCCCCGGCCACCCGCCTGCTCGAGGACGGCTGGAGCGTGGTCACCGCCGACGGGTCCCTGTCGGCCCACTTCGAGCACACCATCGCCGTGACCGAGGACGGCCCCGAGGTCCTGACCCTGCCCTAGCGGCCTGGTGGCGCCGGGCGCCTGCCGGGGGCTGCCGGGCGGGCCCAGCGCCGTGGCCTGCCTGTGGACCAGGCGCTATGCTCGTAGGTCGGCCCGTCGGCCCGGATTGGGTGGCAATTTTGCCCCCTGACCTCGGTCCCGGCGGCCCAGTGCACGTCCGGCCGGGATCTTCGGCTCGGCCATGGGCGGACCCGGGACCTTCTGGTGCCCCGACCAGCTGTGCCCGGTACAGAACCACGACGAGGAGGAGTCACCTGCCCAAACCGAAAGAGGATGCGATCGTGCTCGAAGGGACGGTTGTCGAGCCGCTTCCCAACGCCATGTTCCGAGTCGAGCTGGAGAACGGCCACAAGGTGCTGGCCCACAGCTCAGGGAAGATGCGGATGCACCGGATCAGGATCCTCCCCGGCGACCGGGTGCAGGTGGAGATCACGCCCTACGACCTGAGCCGGGGGCGCATCACCTACCGCTACAAGTAGGGACGAAGGACGAGACGATGAAGGTTCGACCGAGCGTCAAGCCGATGTGCGAGAAGT
>DMNK01000028.1:24555-25184 GCA_003453695.1 Acidimicrobiaceae bacterium
CGCCACAAGCAGCGCCAGGGCTGACGGGCCCGACGGCGGCTGACAAGCGAACGAAAGGACCACAGGCGTGGCACGGATTGCCGGAGTGGACATCCCCCGCGAGAAGCGGCTGGAGGTCTCGCTCACCTACATCTACGGGGTCGGCCCCACCTTGGCCAAGCGCGCCATCGCCGCCACCGGCACCAACCCCGACACCCGGGTGCGAGACCTCACCGACGAAGAGGTCACCAAGCTGCGCTCGTGGATCGACGCCAACCTGAAGGTGGAAGGTGACCTGCGCCGCGACGTCGCCCAGGACATCAAGCGCAAGATGGAGATCGGCAGCTACCAGGGGGTACGGCACCGCAAGGGCCTGCCCGTCCACGGCCAGCGCACCCACACCAACGCCCGCACCCGCAAGGGGCCCAAGAAGACCGTGGCCGGCAAGAAGAAGGTCCGGAAGCACTGATGCCGGTCTCCAAGAAGTCCGCCCAGGCCCGCCGGCCCCGAAAGCGCGAACGGAAGAACGTCGCCTACGGCGTGGCCCACATCAAGAGCTCGTTCAACAACACGATCGTGTCCATCACCGACCACGAGGGCAACGTGCTGTCGTGGGCCTCGGCCGGCAACGTCGGCTTCAAGGGCTCGCG
>DMNK01000028.1:25375-33126 GCA_003453695.1 Acidimicrobiaceae bacterium
TTCAAGGGCTCGCGCAAGTCCACGCCCTTCGCCGCCCAGCTGGCCGCCGAACAGGCCGCCCTGCGTGCCATGGAGCACGGGGTGCGCAAGGTGGACGTGCTGGTGCGGGGCCCGGGCTCGGGCCGGGAGACCGCCATCCGCTCTCTCGCCGCCACCGGCATCGAGGTGGCAGGCATCAAGGACGTGACGCCCATCCCCCACAACGGCTGCCGCCCCAAGAAGCGGCGCCGGGTGTGAGCGGGCGCAGGTAGGGGTCGACGACATGGCGCGATACACCGGGCCCGTGTGCCGGCTGTGCCGGCGCGAGCGGACCAAGCTGTTTCTGAAGGGCGAGCGGTGCTACTCGCTCAAGTGCCCCGTCTCCGAGGCGGTCACCGACCGCCACAGCCGGGCCTATCCCCCCGGGGAGCACGGCCGCGACCGCATGCGCCAGGGGTCCGAGTACCTGGCCCAGCTGCGGGAGAAGCAGAAGGCACGCCGCATCTACGGCGTGCTCGAGCGGCAGTTCCGCAACGTCTACGCCGAGGCCAACCGTCAGCCCGGCATCACCGGCGAGAACCTGCTGCGCCTGCTCGAGATGCGCCTGGACAACGTCGCCTTCCGGGCCACCTGGGGCGCCAGCCGTGCCCAGGCCCGGCAGCTGGTGCGCCACGGCCACGTCCAGGTGAACGGCAAGCGGGTCACCATCCCGAGCTTCCGGGTGCGGGTGGGCGACGTGGTGTCCATGAAGCCCTCCTCCCGGGAGATGTACGTCGTCCGCCGCAACCTCGACACCATCGACCGCCAGCTCCCCTTGTGGCTGGAGGCCGGCGAAGGCCGCATGCAGGTGCGGGTGGCCTCGCTGCCCCAGCGCGAGCACATCGACGAGCCGCTGCGCGAGTCGCTCATCGTCGAGCTCTACTCGAAGTAACCGCCGCACCTCTCACAGCGCAGGAGCCCCAAACCCATGCTCATCATCCAGCGACCCACCGTCGAGCCCATCGGCGAGGAGGAGGCGAACCAGCAGCGCTTCGCCATCAGCCCCCTCGAGCCCGGATTCGGCCACACCCTCGGCAACTCGCTGCGCCGGACACTGCTGTCGTCGATCCCCGGCGCTGCGGTCACCCAGGTGCGCTTCGACGACGCCCTCCACGAGTTCACCACCCTGCCCGGGGTGAAGGAGGACGTGACCGACATCATGCTGAACCTGAAGGACATCGTCCTGCGGGTCCACAGCGACGAGCCGGTGACGCTGCGTCTGGACAAGCGGGGCCCGGGCGACGTCACCGCCGGCGACCTGCAGCTCACCTCCGACGTCGAGGTGCTGAACCCCGAGCTGCACCTGGCCTCGCTCAACTCGAAGGGCCGTCTGGCCATGGACGTGACCGTGGAGCGCGGCCGCGGCTATGCCTCGGCCGAGCGCAACAAGCGGTCCAACACCATCGGGGTCATCCCCGTCGACTCGATCTTCTCGCCCGTGCGCCGGGTGGCCTTCGCCATCGAGCCGGTGCGGGTGGAGCAGTCCACCGACTTCGACCGCCTCGTGCTCGACGTGGAGACCGACGGCTCGCTGTCGCCCCGCGAGGCGCTGGCCTCGGCGGGCGACACCCTGCGGGCCCTGGTGGGCCTGGTGGCCGAGCTCGAGGAGGAGCCCCACGGCCTCGAGCTGGGTGAGGTGGGCACCTCGACGAGCGGCTCGCCCGACCTGGACCTGCCCATCGAGGACCTGGACCTGTCCGAGCGTCCCCGCAACTGCTTGAAGCGGGCCCAGGTGAACACGATCGGCGAGCTGGTGGAGCGCACCCCCGAGGACCTCCTCGCCATCACCAACTTCGGCCAGAAGTCCCTCGACGAGGTGATCCAGCGCCTCGACGAGCGGGGCCTGTCGCTGCGGGTGAAGGACTGAGGCGTCGTGCTCGGCACTCCCCGGAGGGGACGTCGCCTCGGAGGTGACGCCGCCCACCAGAAGGCCATGCTCGGCAACCTGGTGGCGTCGTTGATCGCCGCCGAGTCGCTCGTAACCACCGAGGCCAAGGCCAAGGCGCTGCGTCCCGTGGTGGAGAAGTGCATCACCGCGGCGCGCAAGGGCGGCGTGGACCGCCAGCGCCGGGTGGTGGCGCTCATCAGGGACAAGGACATGGCCCACAAGCTCTTCGCCGAGATCGGGCCGCGGTACGCCGATCGCCAGGGCGGCTACACCCGCATCCTCAAGCTGGGCCCCCGCCAGGGGGACAGCGCGCCCATGGCGCGCATCGAGCTGGTTTGACCCTCTTCGATCTGGACCAGCACGGCACCGAGCCCGAGCGGGGCGGCGCCGAGCCCCAGAGGAAGCGGGCCGAGCCCGAAGAGCCCGGCAGCGCCCGTCCGGCCAGCACGGTGCGGATCCGCCTCGAGGTGGCCTATGACGGCTCGGGGTTCCGGGGCTTCGCCGCCCAGGCCGGCCAGCACACCGTGGGCGGGGCCCTGGCGGACGCCGTTGCCACCGTCGTGCGCCATCCCGTCGAGATCACCTGCGCCGGGCGCACCGACGCCGGCGTGCACGCCCTGGGCCAGGTGGTGCACCTCGACGTGCGCGCCGACGTGGATCTCGCCAAGGTGGTGAAGAGCGTGAACACCCTTCTCGGTCCGGCCGTGGTGGTTCGGCGCGCCGACAAGGTCGACGAGAGCTTCGACGCCCGGCGGTCGGCTGGGGCCCGCCACTACCGCTACCTCGTGCTCGAGACGGCCGCCGCCGATCCCCTCCTGGCCGGGATCACCTGGCACGTGCCCGGCCCGCTCGACCTGCGGGCCATGGCGGCGGGGGCCGACGCCCTTCTCGGCGAGCACGACTTCCGGGCCTTCTGCCGGCGCCCGCCCGGGACGGAACCGGCATCCCCCATCGTGCGCAGGGTCCTCGACGCCACCTGGCGGGAGCTGGTGCCCGCCCCCGACGGCCTGGGGCCCGGCGAGCGCCTGCTGCGCTTCGACGTCTCGGCCCAGTCCTTCTGCCACCAGATGGTCCGCTCCATGGTGGGGGTGCTCGTGGACGTGGGCCGGGCCCGGCGCCGGCCCTCGGACGTGGTGGACATGCTGCGTTCGGGCGACCGCTCTCGAGCCACCTCGGTGGCCCCCCCGCACGGCCTGTGCCTGGTCTCGGTGGACTTCTGACTCGCCGCCAACCCCGAGTTCCCGGATCGGGTCGCTACGGCCCGGCGTGGACTTCGACGACTTCGAGGCCGGGGACGCGATCGAAGTGCCGGATGCTGGCGGTGGCCACCTGCCACCCGACGCTCACCGCCGTGGCGGCCACCATGCGGTCGTGGGCACCCACGTCGAGTCCCATGGCCGCCAATTCGGCCCACAGCCTGGCGTGGGCCCGCGCCGCCAGCAGATCGAAAGGAGCACGGGCACCACCTAGAGGACGGCCTCGACGAACACTTCACGGCGGGCCCGGTATCGCCTGTCGACGCGGTGAACTCCATGGAGCGACGCAGAAGCAGTAATCGCAGAGATGGCGACTTCCTCGTCTTCACCGAGTGCCCGTGCGAGGCTCCATCCGACGAACTCGGCGGGACGGGACCCGGGCGTTGCCCGCGCTGCTCGCTCGAGGTCGATGAAGACGGTGGTGCCTAAGACCGATCCCACGGCGAGGACGGCGGTGGTCCCCCGCTGGCGACCACTTGCTTCATGTCGTCGGCGAACTCCGGGTCTGGCGACGGCGCCTGCGCCAGGAGGTCGAGGACCTCTCGGAGGGGTCTGCCCCTCCGGGCGGGTGCGCCCCGGGACAGGCCGTCCGGGATGCGAACGTCGTCGGCGCTGATGGTGGGCACGTCCTGAGTCTCCGCACCGCCGGACGAAACCGTACGGGAACGAACGGTTTCCCACGTCACCGCAGGTCCTGTATCCTGATCCGTCGCCCTCGGCGCCGGCCGCGGCGGTCGGGGGGTTGCTTTCCGCCAGGTCGCCGGCGTCACCGGCCGGTACTCGCTTCTCGATCCAGGACACCCTCGTGCGCACGTTCTTCCCGAAGCCGGACCACATCGACAAGAGCTGGCACGTCGTCGACGCCGACGGCGCCGTGCTCGGGCGCCTGGCCACCACGGTGGCGTCGTTGCTGCGGGGCAAGCACAAGCCGATCTTCGCCCCCCACGTCGACACCGGGGACCACGTCATCGTGGTGAACGCCGCCAAGGTCGTGCTCACCGCCGACAAGGCGGACGCCAAGCTGGCCTATCGCCACAGTGGCTATCCCGGCGGGCTCAAGTCGCAGAGCTACGCCGAGCTGCTCGAGCGCCAGCCGGAGGAGCTGGTGCGCCGGGCGGTGCGGGGCATGCTGCCCCGGACCCGTCTGGGCCGCGCCCAGCTCAACAAGCTGAAGGTGTACGCCGGTCCGGACCACCCCCACGCCGCCCAGCAACCCGAGCCCTTGGCGCTGCCCGAGCGGGCCAAGGCGCGTACCTAGCGCCGGGCCGGCCACCGCACGCAGCAGGAAAGGACGACGCCCCAGTGTCCAGCACCACCGCCACCACCGCCGCCACCACCACCACCACCAAGCGGCCCGCCCCGCTGAGCCAGACCACCGGACGGCGCAAGGCGGCCGTGGCCCGGGTGCGGTTGCGCCCCGGGCAGGGTGCCATCACCGTGAACCGCCGCCCCATCGAGCAGTACTTCACCTCCGCCACCCACCGCATGGTGGTGACCGAGCCGCTGCGGCTCACCAACACCGCCGAGAGTTGGGACATCGACGCCACCATCGACGGCGGCGGCGTCTCGGGCCAGGCCGGGGCGCTGCGCCTCGGCATCGCCCGGTCCATGGTGGTGGTGGACCCCGAGCTGCGCACCACCCTCAAGAAGGCCGGGCTCCTCACCCGCGACGCCCGCGAGAAGGAGAGCAAGAAGTACGGCCTCAAGAAGGCCCGCAAGGCCCCGCAGTACTCGAAGCGGTAGCCGGCCGCCTTGGGGGTCCGTTTCGGCACGGACGGCATCCGCGGCGTCGCCAACGCCGAGCTCGGCGTGGAGCTGGTCCTGGCCCTGGGACGGGCCGCCGCCCGGGTCCTTCCCGCCACCACCTTCGTCGTCGGACGCGACACGCGCCGTTCCGGGACGCTGCTGCAAGCGGCGCTGTCTACGGGGCTCGCCAGTGAAGGCGCCGACGTCGTGGACCTCGGCGTGCTCCCCACCCCGGCGGTGGCGTGGGTGTCGCAGGTGCGCGGCGTGCCCGCGGCGGTGGTGTCGGCCTCGCACAACCCCTTCGACGACAACGGCGTGAAGCTGTTCGCCGCCGGAGGGCTGAAGCTGCCCGACGCCGTCGAGGAGCAGGTCGAGGCGGAGCTGGAGGGGATCTTGAGCGGCCGGGCCCGGCAGGTGCGCCTGCCCACCGGTCAGGCCGTCGGCATGCTCGGGCCCGACCCGGCCGTGGCCGACGACTACGTGGACCACCTGTCGTCGCTGTCCGAAGGCGACCTGACCGGTGTGCGCGTCGTCGTCGACTGTGCCAACGGCTCGGCCAGCCGCGTGGCGCCGGCGGTGCTCCGGCGGCTGGGCGCCGACGTCGAGGCCATCTTCGACGAGCCCGACGGCGCCAACATCAACGCCGGCTGCGGCTCCACCTTCCCGGAGGCGCTCCAGGCGCGGGTGATCGAGACGGGCGCCGAGGTCGGCCTCGCCCTCGACGGCGATGCCGACCGGCTCATCGCCGTCGACGAGACCGGTGCCCTGGTGGACGGGGACGAGCTCATGGCCATGTTCGCCCTCGACCTGGCCGGGCGGGGACGGTTGGCCGGCAACACCGTCGTCGTCACGGTGATGTCGAACCTGGGCCTGCGCCTCGCCATGGCCGAGCACGGCATCGCCGTGCGCGAGACGCCTGTCGGCGACCGCTACGTGCTCGAGGCGCTCGAGGCCGACGGGTTGTCGCTGGGCGGGGAGCAGTCCGGGCACATCGTGTTCCGCCAGCTGTCCACCACCGGTGACGGCGCGCTCACCGGCGTGCTGCTGCTCGACCTGGTGCGCCGCTCGGGCCGCCCCCTGTCGGAACTGGCCCGCTCGTCGATGACCAAGCTCCCCCAAGTGCTGCGCAACGTGTCGGTGCCCGATCCGTTGCGCGCCGTCGACAGCACCCCGGTGCAGGAGGAGCTGGCCAAGGTGCGCGGCGAGCTGGGCGAGCGGGGCCGGGTGGTGCTGCGGGCCAGCGGCACCGAGGCGGTGGTGCGCGTCATGGTGGAGGCCCCCGAGCACGACGGCGCCGTCTCCGCCGCCGAGCGCCTGGTCGTCGCCGTGGCCAGGGCGGACGCCGTCGGCGCCGGGCAGCCGTCGGCATAACCTGTTCGCATGTGCGGGATCATCGGCGCCACCGGTGGCGACGGCGTGGTGGACGTGCTCCTGGACGGGCTCGAGCGCCTCGAGTACCGGGGATACGACTCGGCCGGGGTGGTGCTCCAGGCCGGCGGTGAGCTGTGGCGGGCGCGCGCCGCGCGCGGCACGCACTCGCTCGACGACCTGCGGCGCGTCGTGGACGGAAGCCCGCGCCCGGTGACGTCGGGCATCGGACACACCAGATGGGCCACCCACGGCCATCCCACCGAGCAGAACGCCCATCCCCATCTCGACTGCACCGGGCGGGTGGCGGTGGTGCACAACGGCATCATCGAGAACTACCGCGAGCTGGCAGCCAAGCTGGCAGCCGACGGGCACGTCTTCACCTCCGACACCGACACCGAGGTGTTCGCCCACATGGTCGAGGACGAGCTGTCCGGTGGCGCGTCTCTGGCCGAGGCGGTGCGGGCCACCCTGCGCCACATCCGGGGCGCCTTCGCCGTCGTCGTGGTGACCTCGGGGGAGCCCGGCACCCTGGTGGCCGCCCGCCGGGTGTCGCCGCTCATCGTGGGCGTGCGCGACGGCGAGGAGGCCGGGATGCGTCCCGAGGCGTACGTGGCCTCCGACATCCCCGCCATCCTGGGCCGCACCCGCCGGCTGTGGGCCATCGACGACGACCAGGTGGTCGAGATGCGTCCCGGGTCCATGCGCGTCACCACCGTGGCCGGCAAGGCCATCGACCTCCCGCCCCTCGAGGTCGACTACGACCTCGAGGCCGCCGAGAAGGGCGGCCAGCCCGACTTCATGAGCAAGGAGATGCTCGAGCAGCCCCAGGCCGTGGCCGACACCCTGCTCGGCCGGCTGCGCCCCGAGGGCACCTTCGCCCTCGACGAGCTGCGCATCGGGCCCGAGGAGCTGGCCGACGTGGAGCGGGTGGTGCTGGTGGCGTGCGGCTCGAGCTATCACGCCGGGCTCGTCGCCAAGTACGCCTTCGAGCACTGGGCCCGCATCGGCTGCGAGGTCGACATCGCCTCGGAGTTCCGCTACCGCGACCCCGTGCTCGACGACCGTGCCCTGGTGGTGGGGATCAGCCAGTCGGGCGAGACCATCGACACCCTCCAGGCGCTGCGCGAGGCGCGGCAATGGGGGGCCAAGGTGCTCGCCGTCGCCAACGTCGTCGACTCGTCGATGGCGCGCGAGGCCGACGGGGTGCTCTACACCCGCGCCGGCCCCGAGATCGGCGTGGCCGCCACCAAGACGCACCTGGCCCAGCTGGCCGCCATGGAGGTGCTGGCGCTCTATCTCGCCCAGCTGCGCGGCGTGCTGTCCCCGGCCGACTCCCGCCTGCTCTTCGCCGACCTGACGGCGCTGCCCGGGCTCGTCTCCAAGACTCTGGCGCGTCATGACGAGGTGGCCCGGGTGGCCAACCGGTTCAAAGACGTGCGCGACTTCTTCTTCCTGGGACGCCACGTCGGGCT
>DMNK01000028.1:33354-38300 GCA_003453695.1 Acidimicrobiaceae bacterium
AGCTCAAGCACGGCCCCATCGCCCTGATCGAGCCGGGCACGGTGGTGGTGGCGGTGGCCACCCGCACGCCGGTGTGGGAGAAGCTCATGGCCAACGTGGCCGAGGTGCGCACCCGGGGCGCCACCGTGGTGCTCGTGGCCAACGACGGTCACGAAGAGGCGGCCGCCCAGGCCGACGAGGTGCTGTGGGTGCCCGAGACCCACCCGTTGTTCGCCCCCGTCCTCGACGTGGTGCCGCTGCAGCAATTCGCCTATCACGTGGCCACGGCCAACGGGCTCGACCCCGACCGGCCCCGCAACCTGGCCAAGACCGTCACGGTGGAGTGACGCCGGTCCCGCCAGTGTCGGCGGGGGCGGTCCCCGGGGGGCCGTCGCCGGAGGGGCCGGTCCCCGAGGGCGCGGTGCGCGGCGTGGGCGTCGACGCCGTCGACATCGACCGGCTGCGACGGGCCCTCGTGCGGCGCCCCGGCCTGGCCGGCCGGCTCTTCACCGACGCCGAGCGCGCCTACGCGGCACGGGTCTCCGATCCGAGCGCTCGTCTGGCGGCACGCTTCGCCGCCAAAGAGGCGGTGGTGAAGGCGCTCGGGGTGGGCATCGGCGCCGTGGCGTGGCGCGACGTCGAGGTGGTGCGCGCCGAGTCGGGCGCCCCCGGCGTGCTGCTGGCCGGGCGGGCCGCCGAGCTGGCGTCGGGGCGGGGCGTGGAGCGCTGGCACCTCTCCCTGAGCCACACCGACTCCCTAGCTGTGGCCGCCGTGGTGGCGGAGGCGGTGTCGCCGTGAAGCCGGTGGTCACCGTCTCGGAAATGCGGGCCATCGACGCCGAGGCCCACCACACCGTGGCCGAGTCGGTGCTCGTCGAGCGGGCCGGGACCGCTGTCGCCGTCGCCGCCCTGCGCCTCATGGGTGGCGCCTACGGGCGGCGGGTGGTGGTGGTGGCGGGCAAGGGCAACAACGGCGCCGACGGCAAGGTGGCCGCCGGGCGCCTGGCGCGGCGCGGGGCGCGTGTTGAGGTGGTGGAGGCCGACGCCGCTCCCGAGCGGATCGGGCCGGGACGCGACGTCGACTTGGTCGTCGACGCCGCCTACGGCACCGGCTTCCGGGGGGAGTACAAGGCGCCGTCGGTGCCGGGCGGGGTGCGGGTGCTCGCCGTCGACATCCCCTCGGGGGTGGACGGCGACACCGGCGAGGCCCACGGGGAGCCGCTGCGCGCCGACGTCACGGTGACCTTCGCCGCCCTCAAGCCCGGGCTGCTCCAGGGCGACGGCCCGCTCTTGGCCGGCCGGGTCGAGGTGGCCGACATCGGCCTCGACGTGTCGCGGGCGCGCACCATGGTGATGGAGGACGCCGACGTGGCCGCCTTGTTGCCGCCCCGCCAGCGCGCCGCCCACAAGTGGCAGTCGGCGGTGGCGGTGGTGGCGGGCTCGCCGGGGATGACCGGCGCCGCCGGGCTGTGCGCCATGGGCGCCTACCGGGCCGGGGCGGGAATGGTGCGCCTGGGGGTCCCGGGGGCCGACCCCGACGAGCTGCCCGTGCCCGAGGCGGTGAGCACGGCGCTGCCCGCCACGGGATGGTCGGCCGACGCCTTGCGCATGGCCGATCGCTGCAAGGCGCTCGTCATCGGCCCCGGCCTGGGGCGCTCCACGTCCACGGCCCGGGAGGTGCGGCGCCTGGTCGAGACGTTCCCGGGCACGGTGGTGGTCGACGCCGACGGGCTGTACGCGCTGGGCACCGGGGACGAGGCGGCCGAGGTGCTGGCCGGGACCGAGGGCTCGGTCGTGCTCACCCCGCACGAGGGGGAGTTCAGCCACCTGACCGGGAGCCGTCCCGGGGTCGACCACATCGGCGCCGCCCTCGACGCCGCCGCCGCCCTCGACGCCGTGGTCCTGCTCAAGGGGCCCACCACGATCGTGGCCGAACCGGGCGGATCGGTGCGCCTGGCGGTGAAGGGAACGCCGCGTCTCGCCACCGCCGGCACGGGCGACGTGCTGTCGGGGGTGATCGGCGCCTTCGCCGCTCGGGGCCTGGACCCGCTCACCGCGGCGGCGCTCGGCGCCCACGTGCACGGAGCCGCCGCCGCCCTGGGCCGGCCGGTCGGGCTCGTGGCAGGTGACCTGCCCGACCTGGTGGCCCTGTGGCTGTCGGGGCCGCCGGGCGCCTCACCGCCGCCGGCGGCGCCGGCGCTGTCCGGCCCGCCCCGTGGCTGATCGTGGCTGACCGTGGCTGACCGTCCGGGATCGAGCACGGCCCTGGGAGCCCCGCCCGGGCAGCGGCCGGTGTGGGCCGAGGTGGACCTCGCCGCCGTCCGCCACAACGTGTCGCTGCTCCGGCGTCTGGTGGCGCCCGCCCAGCTGTGCGTGGTGGTGAAGGCCGACGGCTACGGCCACGGCGCCGTGGCGGTGGCCGGGGCCGCCGTGGAGGCGGGGGCGGCCTGGCTGGCCGTGGCTCTCGTCGAGGAGGGTGCCGAGCTGCGCCGGGCCGGCATCGACGCCCCCGTGCTGCTGCTGTCCGAGCCGACCGAGGATGCCATGTCCGACGCCGTGGCGCGCGACCTCACCCCGACCGTGTACAGCCGGGCCGGGGTGCGCGCCCTGGCCGAGGCGGCCGCCGAGGCCCACAAGGTCGTCGACGCCCACGTGAAGGTGGACACGGGCATGCACCGTGTCGGGGCCGACCCCGGCGACGCCGCCGAGATCGTGGGCGCCGTGGTGGCGGCGGACCACCTGCGCTTCGCCGGGCTGTGGACGCATCTGGCCGTCGCCGACGGCACCGCCGACGAGGACCGCGCCTTCACCGCCACCCAGCTGGCTCGCTTCGCGCAGGTGCGGCGGGTGCTGGCCGACGCCGGTCTCGCCGCCCCCCTCCACCACGCCGCCAACTCGGCCGGGGCCATCTGCTACCCCGACAGCCGCCTCGATCTGGTCCGCTGCGGGATCTCGGTGTACGGCCTGCTTCCCGCTCTCGAGGTCGGACCGGCCCTCCGGGTGGCTCTGGCGGGGGTCTCGGGGACGGGCCGAGAGGGGAAGGACGCCGCACGTGCCGGCGCCACCGCCGGGCTGCGCCCCGTGCTGTCGCTGCGGGCCCGGGTGTCGATGGTGCGGGCGCTCGACACCGGGGAGCGCCCCTCATACGGGCGGCGATACCCGTTGCCGGAGCCGTCCGTGGTGGCGACCGTGCCGTTGGGGTACGCCGACGGTATGCCCCGGCGCTACTTCGAAGCCGGGGGGGTGGTGCTCGTGGGGGGCCGGCGCCGCCCTCTGGCGGGCACGGTGACCATGGACCAGATCCTGGTCGACTGCGGGCCCGACCCGGACGTGGCCGCGGGCGACGAGGTCGTGCTCATCGGCAGCCAGGGGGAGGAGCAGGTCTCGGCGTGGGACTGGGCCCGCGCCCTCGACACCATCGCCTACGAGGTGGTGTGCGACATCGGTCCCCGGGTCCCCCGGGTGGTGGTCGACAGCGGGCACGACCGGTTGCAGGGCAGACTGGCGCAGCCGACGAGCGGGGGAGGGGACCTGCGGTGAGCGAACGGAGACGGCGGGTGTCGTTGTCGGGACGGGCACTTGTCGGTGGCGGGCTGGCGCTGGCGGCGGCCACCGCCGCAGCCACCGCCCTGGCCGCGCAGCACCGCGCCGTGCGGCGCGCCCGGGAGGAGGCCCGCCGGGGGTACGAGGACGAGGGGCTCGTCCTCCCCGACGACCTCGTGCACCACGACGTCAGCGTCGAGGACGGCGCCACCATCCACGTCGTCGAGCGTGGGTCGGGGCCGGGGCTGCTGCTGCTGCACGGGATGATGCTCTCGAGTGCCGTGTGGGTGCATCAGCTGACCGACTTGTCGGCGCGACACCGGGTGGTGGCGGTGGACCTGCGTGGGCACGGCCGTTCCACGTCGGGGAGCCGTCCGTGGGACATCGAGACCATGGCAGACGACGTGCGCGCCGTCGTCGACGCCCTCCACCTGCGCGGCTGTCTGCTCGTGGGTCACTCCATGGGCGGCATCGTGGCGCTCAAGCTCGCCCAGGACCTCGCCGGCACGTCGCCCTCGGAGCGCTTCTGCGGCGTCGTGGTGGTGTCGAGCACGCCGGGGCCGACGGTGCGCCTGCCCGGGTGGTCGCAGTGGTCGCAGGCCACCACCCCGGCCACGCGCCGCGCCCTGCTCATGCTCGAGCGGGCCGGGGCGGCGCTGGCACCCAGCGAGGACCTGCGCTGGTGGCTGACGCGCTTCGGCTTCGGTCCCGAGCCCGTGCCGGCCCAGGTGCGCTTCGTCGAGGAGGTGCACCAGGCCATGCCCATCGGCGCCTTCGCCCAACTCGCCCCCATGCTGGGCGGCGTCGACCTGTCCGCCGGGTTGATCGACATCGAGCTCCCCCTGCTCGTCGTGGTGGGGTCCCATGACCGTCTGGTGGGCCCGCACCCCGCCCGTCGGATGGCCGACGTCATCCCGCAGGCGCAACTGGTGGAGCTGCCCCGCTGCGGGCACATGCCCATGCTCGAGCGCCGCCACGAGTTCTCCCGGCTGCTCGAAGAGTTCTGCGCCAAGGTGGCCTGACCGCCGCCCCTTGCCACCTGCCGCCGGTGCGGCGCGGCGCGTGCCTGCACGTGTCTCCTGTCGGGGCGGCCGGCGGTCGTCGGCAGGACCAGCGGTACCATGCGCCAGGTGCCCACGTTGGAGGAGCTGGCGCTCGAAGCCGCCACCTGCACCCGCTGTCCGCTGGCGAAGGGCCGCACCCAGGTCGTGTGGGGCGTCGGGGCCCCGAAGGCCGAGCTCATGTTCATCGGCGAGGGCCCCGGGCGGGAGGAGGACCTGCAAGGTGAGCCGTTCGTGGGCCGCTCGGGCAAGCTGCTCGACACGCTCATGCGCCAGGAGATGGGGATCGACCGCACCCAGTGCTACATCGCCAACGTGGTGATGTGCCGGCCTCCCGGCAACCGCGATCCGCTTCCCGCCGAG
>DMNK01000028.1:38453-38674 GCA_003453695.1 Acidimicrobiaceae bacterium
CCGCGATCCGCTTCCCGCCGAGATCGAGGCGTGCCGCCCCTTCCTCGACGCCAAGCTCGACCTCATCGACCCGTCGGTGGTCGTGACACTCGGGAACTTCGCCACCCGGCTGATGCTCGAGACCAACGAGGGCATCCGCCGTCTGCGCGGCCGGGCCTACCCGTTCCGTGGCGGGCAGCTGGTCCCCACCTACCACCCGGCTGCCGCCCTGCGCGGCGGCG
>DMNK01000028.1:38851-39035 GCA_003453695.1 Acidimicrobiaceae bacterium
GCGCCGAAGTGGTGGCCGAGATGCGCGCCGACTTCGTGCGGGCCAAGCGGCTTCTCGAGCACCCCGACGCGTGAGGCCGGCGATGGCCGAGATCCAAGGACCGGGCCCCCGCGTCGTGCTCGGCATCGACACCTCCTCGGCGACGGCCACGCGCACGCTCGGCGCCGCGCTGGCACGGGCGCTG
>DMNK01000038.1:0-11961 GCA_003453695.1 Acidimicrobiaceae bacterium
CCGGGATCGCCGGCGACATGGCCTTGGCCAGCCTGCTCGACGCCGGAGCCGACCTGACCAAGGTGCTCAAGCTGCTCGAGCGCGTCCTCGGCACCCTGCCGGTCCGGGGCAAGCAGGCCGAGATGGCGGCCGCCGTCGAGGAAAAGCGCGACCGGGCCGAGCGCGCCCTGTCCTACGTCGAGCTGTACGGCGCCTACACCGAGACCGAGGCGCGCTTCAGAGTCGACCGGCTCCTCGAGCTGCAGGCCCGGATGGCCCCCGAAGACCGGTCCGCCTTCTGCTTCGACCCCGCTGTCGTCGACTGGGAGCGCTACGTGTTCGACGTGCACCTGCCCTCGGTCGTCGCCCATGCCCGGGTGCGCTCGACCCCGGGCCGCTCGGCCATGGCCGGGCGCGCCGAGCGGGCCCGCCAGGCCATCCTCTCCCCCGACCGCCATCTGGCCGCCTTCGACCTCGAGAACACGCTGGTGGCCTCCAACGTGGTCGAGTCCTACGCCTGGCTGGCCACCCGGCACCTGCCTGCCGGTGACCGCGCCGTGCTGGCAGCGAGGATCCTGCGCCAGGCACCGGCCCTCCTGGCCATGGACCGGCGCGACCGGGGCGACTTCCTGCGCACCTTCTACCGGCGATACGAGGACGCCCCCGCCGAGCTCATCCGGTCCGACTCCATGGAGCTGTTCCACCACCTCCTCCTGGCCAAGTCCTTCCCGGCGGGCTTCGCCCGCATCCGGGCCCATCGCGCCCTCGGGCACCGCACGGTGCTCATCACCGGGGCGCTCGACTTCGTGGTGGACCCGCTGCGGCCCCTGTTCGACGAGGTGGTGTGCGCGTCGCTGGGCGAGGACGCAGACGGCCGCTTCACGGGACGCCTCGAGCACCTGCCCCCCACCGGCGAGGCCAGGGCGCTGGCGCTGGCCGAGTACGCGGCGGCCCAGGGCCTGGACCTGGGCGAGTCGGTGGCCTACGCCGACTCGGCGTCGGACCTGCCGTTGCTCGAGTGCGTCGGCTTCCCCGTGGCGGTCAACCCCGAGTCCAAGCTGGCGGCGGTGGCGCGACGGCGCGGCTGGCACGTGGAGCAGTGGGACAAGGCGGGCGGGGGCGGACGTCCCCCCCTCCCCATGGGGCCGGTGGACCGGCAGGTGTCGCGGTGGTGGGCCCGCGTCGACGGCCTCCTCGAGGACCTGGCCGCCGGGGGGAAGGGACGAGCCGTGAGGCAGCGGGCATGAGAGGGCTCGTGTTCGAACGCAACCTGCCGCGCTTCGCGGCCGCTCGTGTGGCGACGTCGCTGGCCGGCTCGGGGCGCGGCGTCGGCGTGAGCCCGCTGAGGCTCACCGATCTCGACGCCCCCGAGCTCCCCGGGCCGGGCTGGGCGCGGGTGCGGCCGCTGCTGGCGGGCATCTGCGGGTCCGACCTGTCCACCATCGACGGACGCAGCTCGCGCTACTTCGAGGACATCGTGAGCTTCCCCTTCGTGCCCGGCCACGAAGTTGTGGGCGTCGTCGAAGAGCCGGCGGCGGGCGGCGGTCCCGGCACCGGGACCCGGGTCGTGGTCGAACCGGTGCTCGGGTGCGTGGCACGCGGCATCGAACCCCCGTGCCCGGCGTGCGCCGCCGGGCACACCGGGGGATGCGAACGGGTCGCCTTCGGGCAACTGGCACCGGGCCTGCAGATCGGATTCTGCGCCGACACCGGCGGCGGGTGGTCGGCGGCGGGCCTGGTGGCCCACGTGTCGCAGCTGCACCCCGTGCCCGACGCCCTGGGGGACGAGGACGCCGTGATGGTGGAGCCCACCGCCTGCGGGGTGCACGCCGCCTTGGCTGCGGGCGTGACCCCCGGCGAGACGGTGGCGGTGCTCGGGGCGGGGACGCTCGGGCTCACCTTCCTCTGCGCCCTGCGCCATCTCACTCGGCCCGGGACCGTGCTGGCCGGCGCCAAGCACCCCCAGCAGCGACGCCTGGCTGCCGAGCTCGGCGCCGACGTGGCGGTCGGGCCGGACCAGCTGACCCGGGCGGTGCGGCTTCGGTCGCGCTCTCTCGAGGCCTCGGGCGGGCTCACCGGCGGCGCCGACGTGGTCGTCGACTGCGTGGGGAGCGCCCAGTCGCTCGCCCAGTGCCTGGGCATGGTCCGTCCCCGCGGCCGGCTGGTGCTCGTGGGGATGCCCGGATCGCTGCGGGTCGACCTGGCGCCACTGTGGCACCGCGAGGTGCGCCTGGTGGGCGCCTATGCCTACGGCACCGAACACACCGAGAACGGCGCTCGCCGCACCTTCGACATCGCCCTGGAGGTGGTGGGCCGCTACGGCCTGGGCCGGTTGGTCTCTGCCGCCTATCCGCTGGAGCGCTTCGAGGAGGCACTGGCGCATGCCGGAGCCGCCGGCCGGCGTGGCTCGGTGAAGATCGTCTTCGACCTGCGGCCGCGCCGGCGCGCCAGAGACGGCGCGGCATCGGAGAGGGTGGTGGAGGAGGTGGCTCGATGAGCCCGCGTCCCGGCTTCATGCTCGACGTCGACCGCTCCACCCCTCCCACCCTGTTCTGGCACGGCGAGGGGTTCCGGTTGGAGCGGCTCCCCGAAGGAAGCCGGGTGCTCTACGGTCCCGAGCCGCTCGACGCGCTCGCCGACCCGGTGTCCGCCATCCGCCGCGCCCTGCTCGAGCCCCTCGGTGACAGTGCCCCGTTACCCGAGCTGCTGCGCCCCGGCATGCGCCTCACCATCGCCTTCGACGACGTGTCGCTGCCCCTTCCCCCCATGCGCCGGCCCGACGTGCGCCAATTGGTCATCGAGCAGGTCCTCGACTTCGCCGCCGAGGCGGGCGTGGACGACGTCGTGCTCATCGCCGCCTTGGCGCTCCATCGCCGCATGACCGACGCCGAGCTCCGCCATGCGCTCGGCGACCGGATCTACGACGCCTTCGCCCCCCACGGGCTCCTGCGCCAGCACGATGCCGAAGACCCGGCCGCCCTCGTCCATCTGGGTGAGACCGACCAGGGCGAAGACGTCGAGATCAGCCGCAGAGCGGCCGAGTCGGACCTGCTCGTCTACGTGAACATCAACCTGGTGCCCATGGACGGCGGGCACAAGAGCGTGGCCACCGGCCTGGCCAGCTATCGCAGCCTGCGCCATCACCACAATGCCCGGACCATGCAGCACAGCCGCTCCTTCATGGACCAGGACCACTCCGAGCTCCACTCCTCGAACTGGCGCATGGGACGGTTCATCGCCGCCTCGGGCCTCAAGGTGTTCCAGATCGAGACCACGCTCAACACCGACACCTTCCCGGAACAGTTCCGCTTCCTGCAGCGCCGCGAGTGGGAGTGGACCGGTCGCGACCGCGCCGCCTTCGTGGCGTCGTCCTCCGCCCTGGCGCGCACCCCGCCGCGCCTGGCACGGACGATCTTCCACGCCATCAAGTCCCCGCATCGCATGACCTCGGTGCAGGCGGGCGAGGTGGAGGCGGTGCACGCCCGCACCACGGCCAACGTCTACGCCCAGCAGCTGGTCGAGGTGGACGGGCAGACCGACGTGCTCACCATGGGGCTTCCCTACATCTGCCCGTACAACGTGAACTCGATCATGAACCCGATCCTGGTGGCGTGCCTCGGACTCGGCTACTTCTTCAACATGTACCGGGGCCGTCCCCTGGTGCGCCAGGGCGGTGTGGTCGTCATGAGCCATCCCACCCCGTGGGACTTCAGCCCGGTGCACCACCCGAGCTACATCGACTTCTTCGAGCAGGTCCTGTCCGAGACCACCGACCCCGTCGAGGTCGGGAAGTTCGAGGAGAGCTTCGCCACCGATCCGTGGTACGTGCACCTGTACCGGACGGGCCACGCCTACCACGGCGTCCACCCCTTCTACATGTGGTACTGGTGCGCGCACGCGCTGCAACACCTGGGCGGAGTGATCGTCGTGGGCGGCGACCGGGCGGCGGTGCGCCGCCTGGGCTTCACGCCCGCCTCCACCATGGCCGACGCCCTCGAGATGGCGACCGACGTGGTGGGCCCGGGCCCGGGCATCACCCACCTGCACGCCCCGCCCCTGGTCATGGCGGACGTCCGCTGACGGCGCCTGCCGTGCACGGGTCGTCGCTCCGCAGGCTCCGGGCGCCGCTGGGACGAGCGCGCTTTCCGTGGGCCGCGCCCACCTGGCCCACCGGGGTGGAACGCCCCGCCCCAGAGCGCGGTGTCGGCGTGGACTACGACACCGAGTGGGCGCGCCGCTACCCGGCTCGCCTGGCGCGCGCCGTCGTCCTCGACAACCTCACCAGGCCCCTCGCCCACGCCGTGGCCGCCCCGGCCGTCGTCGGTGAGGAGATGCTGGAACTCGCCGAACACCCGATGATCCTCGCCGCCAACCACGCCAGCCACCTCGACACCCCGTTGCTGCTGTCGGTGCTGCCCCTCCCGCTACGACATCGAACGGTGGTGGCCGCCGCCGCCGACCACTTCTTCGACCGTCGGTGGAAAGCGCACCTGTGGGCCGGAGCGCTCAACGCCATCCCCATCGAGCGCCACCGCGTCAACAGGCGCTCGGCCGACATGGCGGCCCAATTGCTCGAGGACGGCTGGAACCTCGTCATCTTCCCCGAGGGTGGACGCTCGCCCGACGGCTGGCTCCAACCCTTCCGGGGCGGCGCCGCCTACCTGGCCGTGCGCACCGGCCGGCCCGTGGTGCCGGTGCACCTGAGCGGGACATGGCGCCTGCTGCCCAAGGAGACGCGACGGCTGCAACGAGGGCGCACCACCGTGCGCTTCGGTCCGCCCCTCCACCCCGGCCCCGGCGAGGACGCCCGGCGTTTCGGAGCCCGCATCGAGAAGGCCGTCGCCACCATGGCCGACGAGTCGGGCAGCGACTGGTGGACGGCGCGACGGCGGGCCGCCGCCGGCGTCACCCCGCCCGCCACGGGCCCCGCGGCGTCGCCCTGGCGCCGGGCATGGGCGCTCGGCCCCGACCCCGCCTCCGCCGAGGACGAGGACCCGGGCCGCTGGGCGGTGCGCGTCGGGTGGCGTTGAGCGACAGCCTCTACGAACGCCGGACTCGGACCCGGCGCCATGCCGGGTGCTGCACAGCACTGAGCCGCTCGGCGCGCAAAGCCTGCTCCTCGTCGTCGTCCAGCGCCAGCGGCACCTCGCCGGTGGCGCGCGACAGCAACAGGTCGGCGAAGGCAGGATTGCGGGCGAGCACCGGACCGTGCAGGTAGGTGCCGAACACGTTGCCGCTCCAGGCGCCTTCGGTGCCGTCGCCGTTGCCGACGCCGTAACGCACGTGGGCGAGCGGCGCCACCCATTGGCCGAGCCGGGTGTGCCCGCTGTGGTTCTCGAACCCCGTAAGGGCGTCGCGCAGCGGTGACGAGGCGAGCGGCTCGGCGAGCAGCTCTCCCACCGCACGCCGTCCCGGGCCCTTGACCGTGCACACGTCGAGGAATCCCAGCCCGGGCCGGGACGCACCGGCGGCGTCGGGGAAGCTGGTGCCGAGCAGTTGGTACCCGGCGCACACGCCGAGCATCGCCGCACCCTGGGCGACGGCCTGCCCGAGGGGGCTCGACGTCAGCTCGGCGCCCGCCTGGAGCTCGGGACCGTCCTCACCACCCCCGAGCAGGTAGAGGTCCCCGGCGGCGGGCAGCGGCCGGCCCGACGAGGCGAGCAGCAATTCCACGGAGGCGCCGCGCCAGGCGGCGCGCGCCGCCACCACGCGGCCGTTTCCGGCATCGCCGTACGTGCCGAGCAGGTCAGGGTGGACGACGACCACGCGCAGGGCGGAGACCCCGTCGCTCAGTCGCCGACGGCGCTTCTGCCCGGCCGAAGGGGCCGTCTCGGCGGGCTGGCGGGCCACGGGAACGGTGGCGGCGGGACGAAAGGGGCGCAGCGCAGGGGGCCCATGACCCGGTGCGAGGCGTGCCCGGGCGGGACGCTCGGCGAGCCGGCGTCGCAGGTCCTGGAAGGCGGTGTAGTTCCCGACGTACTCGACGCGCGGCGCGCCGCTGGCACCGAGGGCGTCGAGTTGGTCGTCGACGACGGCGTGCGAGACCCCGGCGTAGCGCAGCCGCACGGCCAGATCGCCGGCGCGCTCCCCCGTGGCCACGACGTGGCGGCCGGCGAGACGCTCGAAGGCCACGTCCCACAGCCACGACGGGTCGTGGCCGTCGGCGATGCGGGCGTTGATCCCGATCACCACCGGCTCGTCCCCTCCCTCGAGAAGGTCGAGGAGCTCGGTCCAGCCGGCCGGATTCTTGGCCAGAAGCAGCCGGGCGTGCACCGTGCCGTGGGTGACCACCGAGAAGCGGCCCTCGACGTCGCCCACGCTCGCCATGGACGAGAGCGCCCGGGCGGTGTCCACGCCGAGGACCTGTGCCGCTCCGAGAGCCATGACGGCGTTGGCGCGGTTGAAGCGCCCGGGGAGCGACAGGCGCAGCGGCAGGCGCTGTCCGGCGGCGTCCACCACCTCGTCACCGTCGAGCGAGAGCACCGGGTCAGGCCGGTGCAGGCCGCATGCGCTCGACCAGCCGGCGCCGCCAAGGTCGAAGACCACGGGACCGTCGCAGGCCGGACAGCCCACCGCATCGGAACGCCACAGCTGGCCCGCACCCACCCAGGACACGTGCGGCGCCGACGACGCCCCCCACACAACGAGCGGGTCGTCGGCGTTCGCCACCACCGTCCCGCCGTCGAAGTGGGCGAGGGCTTCTCGGAAGCGGGCCGCCACCATGCGCACCTCGCTCACCCGGTCCAGTTGGTCGCGCGACAGGTTGAGGAGCACGACGACCTGAGGAGCGAGGGCGTCCGCGGCCCGGCCCAGATATCCCTCGTCCACCTCCAGGACCGCCGGCCGTCCGGGGGCGGCGGCGAGAGCGGCCGCCAGGCCGGCCGGAAGGTTGGAGCCCACGGCGTTGGTGGCCACCCGGCCGGTCCCTCCGAGGGCACTCACGAGCAGCCGGGTGGTGGTGGTCTTGCCGTTGGTCCCCGTGACCAGGGCGGCGGTGCGACCCCGGCCCAGGCGTGCCAGGAGGTCGGGCTCCAAGGCCAGGCCCACGCGGCCGCCCACGACCGAGCCCGAGCCCATCTTTAGCCGCCGGGACAGCCCTCCGACAGCGAGCGTGGCCCAGGCCGCCGCCCGCGCCCGCCCGGTGAGCGGCGCGGTCGTGGCGGGAGGCGTCACTCGCCGGCGTGCCCGGGTGGGAAGGTGCGGGCCAGCTCCTCGGCAGTGGGCTCATGGCGGCGGCGGGCTTCGGCCGGCAGCAGCGCCGAGATGGCGTCCATCACCGCCGCGGTGTCGGCGGTGGCGTCGGCCAGGCCGAGGGGCACCGCTGTCCCCACTCGGAGGCGCACCAGAGGCGGGCGGAGCACGTTGGTCACGTCGGGCACCCGAGCCGATCGCGGCCAGACCCGTTCGGTGCCCCACAAACCGATGGGGACGACGGGTGCTCCTGTCATGGCGGCCAGGCGGGCGACGCCGGTCTTGGCGGCAAGCGTGGGCTCGAAGAAGGCCCGGCCCCGGGGGATGGTGCCTTGGGGGAGGATGACCACGACCTCGCCTGCCTCGAGGGCGCGGCGGGCCTCGCGCAGCGGCGCGTCGGAGCGCGAGCCGCGGTCGACGCTGATGCCGCCCAGCGCCCGGGCGATCTGGCCGACGACGGGCGCGTCGAACAGCTCCCGCTTGGCGAGGAAGCGCACGGGCCGCCCCAGGCGCGCCGCCACCATGGCCAGTGCCGCCACGTCGAAATAGCTGCGGTGGTTCGACGCCAGGAGGGCCGGCCCCCGAGAGGGGATGTGCTCGACTCCTCGAATCTCGAAACGGGCGTAGGGGACGAGCTCGGGACGCACGAAGGGGCGCAACAGGTGATAGGGCTCCAACCCGAGCACCTTGGGCACGCCGGCAGGGCGGTCCCAGTGGTCGAGCGGCCAGCGGCGCAGCGACGCCACCAGATGCAACCGGCGGTCGGGGTTGACGGCGTGGGGATGACCCACGGCAGCCAACAGGGGCAGGTCGAAGAAACTGTCGGAGTAGACGTGGCTGGCCCGCAGATCCACGCCGTGCTCGGCGGCGAACCGGCGGACGGCGTCGAGCTTGCCGCGCGACCACACGAAGGGACCGTCGATCGCCCCCGTGTACCGCCCGTCGCGACGCGCGTAGCGCGTGGCGATCACGTCGTCGAAGCCCATCAACTCGGCGAAGGGGGTGATGAGATCAACCGGAGTCGTGGTGGCCAGCACGAGCCGGCGTCCCCGGCTCCGGTGCTCGGCCAGTACGGCGGGAGCGTAGGGCTGGACCAGGGCGGCCAGCTCCGGTGCGGCGAGCTGGCCGGCGCGGCACACGGCCTCGACCGCCCAGCCGCGGACGAAGCGCGGCGCGGCGCGCACCATGGCCATGAAGGGCACCGACTCACCCATCAGGTCGTAGATGGCGTAGAAGAGGCGCTCACCCGGCAGCGACCGCCGGCCTTCGAACAGTCCCTCGGCATGCATGGCGGCGCTCAGGACGAGCCCGCTCGCCCCGCGCAAGAGGGTGCGGTCGAGGTCGACGAACACCGCCTCCCGCTGCTGTGGCGTGGTCACTGGCGAGACGATACCGGGAGGCCTGCCGGCGCCCCGGGGCAGCCTCGCCGGCTACGCCCGCACCGCATCGCCCGGGCCGCATCTCCCCCTGACGCGACGAAGGGACCGGTGGGGGAAACCGGCCCCTTCGTACCGACTCGACAGGAAGCGGAGGGGGGGTGTCCGTCCTGTGGTCTGGAGCCATTGTGCGGGACGGTGCGCAATCTGTCAAACAGCTAAAAGAGATTTGTGCTATCTGTATTAGCGATGGAACTGCGACATCTCCAGGCCCTGGTGGCGGTGGCCGAGCACCGCTCCTTCTCGTCCGCCGCCGACGCCCTCGGCACCGTCCAATCCAACGTGTCGGCCCACGTGGCCCGGCTGGAGCGGGAGGTGGGCGCCACCCTCGTGGACCGCTCGGCAGGCACCCTCACGCCGGAGGGGGAGGTGGTGGTGGCCCGTGCCCGGCGGGTCGTGGGCGAGCTCGAGGCCATGACCGCCGACCTGGGCGCCCTGCGAGAGGACGTGGCCGGCTTCGTGCGGGCCGGCATGATCGGCACCACGGCCCGCTGGCTGGTACCACCGCTCCTCTCCGAGCTCGGTGTCCGGCACCCCAACCTCCGCCTCACCGTGGCCGAGGGCACCAACACCTTGCTCGAGCCCCAGCTCGCCGCCGGGCGTCTGGACATGGCCGTGCTCACGCTGCCCGTGGGCGGACGGGACCTCGCTTTCGAGCCGTTGTTCGAGGAGGACCTGGTGCTGGTGGCCCCGGTGGAAGACCGGACCTGGGGTGGCACCGCACGCATCGAACTGTCCGAGCTCAGCGCCGTCGACCTGCTCCTGCCCGCGGCTGGGACCTCGTTCCGGGCCGAGATCGAGGCCGCCACCAAGCCTGTGGGCGTGTCGCTGCGGGCCCGGGCAGAGGTCGACGGCGTGCAGCTCCTCGCCACGCTCACCTTCGAGGGATACGGACCGGCCATCCTCCCGGCCACCGCCGTGCCTCCCCACCTGCGGCCGCGTTTTCGGCTCCTACCGGTGGAGGGGCTGCCGGCACGGCGTGTCGGCTTGGCGCTTCGCAGCCGGGCCATGCCGTCAGCTCCGACCCGGGCGGTGTTGGAGGCCCTGCGCCGTCTCGTCGTGGGACCCGAGCGCCTTCCCGAAGGTCTGCGCGCCGTGATCCCGGCGGCCGTGTCGCGTGCCGAGGGCTCGTGGCGACCGGTGGGAGTGCCGAACGGCTGACGGTTCGATCAGGTGACCGGGTCGGGTCCTCGTGGGCGCGACGGCCCGGTCAGGGGAGCGTGGGTGGACGCGGCTCGCGCCACATGAACCACAGGCGTGGCCCGCCACGGGGAACGTCCAACTGCCCGGTCACCTCGAAGCGGTGTCGGGCGTAGAAGGCGAGGTTCCGCTCCTTGGACGACTCGAGATACGCAGGCAGTCCCTCCTGGTCGCAGCGTTCCAGGACAGGCGACAGCAGGGAGGAGCCGATGCCGTGTCCTTGCCGGGCGGGCTCGGTGCCGAGGGTGGCCAGGTACCAATGGGGCTGGCGCGGCCGGCGCCGGTCCACCTCGGCCAGGAGGCCGGCGGCGTCGGGAAGACGGCGTCCCAGGAAGACGAGCTCACGCAGCAGGGGTGAGAGGTGCCAGAGATCCCGCCACCCGGGCTTGGGCTTCCCGGGCGGTGCCCACAGGGCAGCGCCGGCGATGTCGTCTGTGGTCCAGACCTCTCCGTCGGCAAGGTACATGTGACGGAGCTGGATGCCGAAGAACCGTCGCAACCCTCGCCAGCGGCGGCGCTCGCCGGCGAACATGAACGACGCCACCGGGTCGTCGTAGAAGGCACGTGCCAGCACCTCGACGAGTGACGCCACGTCCTCGTCCCGGGCCCGGCGGATGGGGGGCACCGATGCGTGCGCCCGCTCGGCCGCGTCGTCGGAGGTGTCGCCCACGCGCCGCATGCTAGGGCGCACCATGCGGCCGGGCCGTCGTCAGTTGACCGACGGCGAGGGCGGGTAGGCGGCGAGCATCGCCACCTTCCCCCCCTGGCGTTGCAACACGTCGTGCCACAGCGTCTCGGGATCGTCGGCGAACACGTCGGAATCGAGCGCCTCGAACACGAACCATCCGTCGTCCTCGAGCTCTGCTTCGAGTTGGCCGGGCGCCCAGCCGGCGTACCCGGAGAAGAGGCGCACGGCATCGAGCGCCACCGGCTGGTCCTCCGGGGCGGTGGACAGGTCCACCACTCCCACGCCGGAGACCACCTCGCGCCAGTTGCCCTCGACCCGGACCGAAGGTGTGTCGCCCCGGGCGGCCATGCCGATCACGGCGTCGGGTGACACCGGGCCGCCCGAGAACACGACCCCGGGCGGCGCCGCCTGGGCCAGGGGCGCCCACCGCTCCAGGATCTCCTCCACCTCGACGTGCAATGGCCGGTTGAGCACCACCCCCACCGCCCCCGGCTCGTCGTGCTCGAGCACGAGCACCACCGTGCGGGCGAAGTTGGGGTCGGCCAGTTGCGGCGCGGCGACGAGCAGCCGTCCGCCCAGGCGCTCGCCATCCACCCGCCGATTGTGCAGCACCGAGACGGGGTAGATGGGCGCCGACGACCCGTTTTCGCTGCTGCCGGGCCCGCCGAGGGCAGAGGTCGCAGCAGCCCTGGTAGCCGACCTGTCGGGACAGCAGGCTGCGGAGAGAACGGCTCGTGGCAACCCCGCCGGCCACGTGTCAACCCTTTCCGCAGCCTGCTGTCCTGGTGGCGGGTAGGAAAGGGGCGTGGCCAGGACCATCTCCATCAGCAACCCCGACAAGGTGCTCTATCCGGCCACGGGGTTCACCAAGGCGCAGGTCGTCGAGTACTACCGCAGCGTCGCACCCGTCCTCGTCCCGCACCTGAGAGGCAGGGCGCTGACCCTTCGCCGCTTCCCCGACGGGGTGGACGGGGAGTCGTTCTTCGAGAAGCGGTGCCCCTCGCACGCGCCCGACTGGGTGACCACCGTCGAGGTGGGGCGGTCCTCGGGACCGCCCTATCGGGCCTGCTCGGTCGAAGACACCGACACCGTTGTGTGGATGGCCAACCTGGCGGCGCTGGAGCTTCACCCCTCGCTGTCTCTGGCCGCCGAGCCCGAACGTCCCACCACGATGGTGTTCGACCTCGACCCGGGAGCGCCGGCGGGTCTGGCGGAGTGTGCCGAAGTCGCCTTGGCCCTGCGCGCACTTCTCAGCGATCTCGAGCTCGAGTCACTGGCGAAGACCTCGGGTTCTAAGGGCATGCAGGTGTACGTCCCCCTCAACACTGCCGTGGGCTACGACACGACCAAGCTCCTGTCGCACACCATCGGCCTCGTCATCGAGAAGCAGCTTCGTCCTCTCGTGGTCACGACCATGGCCAAGCAGGACCGGCCCGGGAAGGTCTTCATCGACTGGAGCCAGAACGA
>DMNK01000038.1:12121-12582 GCA_003453695.1 Acidimicrobiaceae bacterium
ATCGACTGGAGCCAGAACGACCGGGCCAAGACGACCGTGAGCGTCTACTCCTTGCGCGCCCGGGACCGCCCGGGCGTGTCCACGCCGCTCACATGGGACGAGGTGGATGCCACGACCGGCTCTGACGGGTCGGCGCTCGCGTTCACACCCGACGACGTGCTGGCGCGGGTCGAGGAGGACGGAGACCTGTTCGAACCCGTCTTGACGCGGCGTCAGTCGGTGCCGGCACAGGTCATGGACCTCCTCGGCGCCTCGGACCGCTGAGCGGCGCCGTTCCAAACCGGGGTGTCGTTTCCGCCGTCGGCAATGGGGTAAGGCGCCTACCACCCCGTTTCTACAGCTGCAGGTGAGAAATGCCCGACCGAGGCGACCCTTCCCCCCCATCCGATCCTCTTCCTGAACCACCTTCTCCGTCACGACGCCGGGACGTGGGAGAGTTGCGCCGGCGCATCGAAGCCCAC
>DMNK01000038.1:12744-12914 GCA_003453695.1 Acidimicrobiaceae bacterium
GCGCCGGCGCATCGAAGCCCACATCGAGGGCCGCTACGCCGTGGCGGACGCCCCTTCCACGCAGCAGATCCCCGCGGTCGACGCGCCGTCCACCCTTCAGGTCCCGGCAGTCGCCGCCGCTCGCCTGCGTCCGCCACCCCCGCCGCGTCGCCGGCGCCGGCAAGGGCGCC
>DMNK01000034.1:0-207 GCA_003453695.1 Acidimicrobiaceae bacterium
CGGACTACCCGCACTCGGACTCCTCGTGGCCGCGGTCGCCGGAATTGCTCATGGAGTCCATCGCCGAGCTGCCCGTCGACGAGGTGGAGAAGATCAGCCACGAGAACGCCATGCGCCACTACCGCTTCGACCCCTTCGCCCACCGGCCCAAGGAGGCCTGCACGGTGGGCGTGCTGCGGGCCGGTGCCGCCGACGTGGACACCACCC
>DMNK01000034.1:418-725 GCA_003453695.1 Acidimicrobiaceae bacterium
GGGGCGGCCCCCGCCACACCCGGGCCACCGACCTGCTCACGCCGGGGATCGCCGGGAAGCGCTGACCGTCGGCTAGGTGGCCAGCCGGCGGTCGGGCACGAACCAGATCACCGACACCGTGGCGAACAGGGCGTAGGCGGCGTAGGGCGTCACGAAGGCCCCGGCGACGGCCAGGGCGTAGATGAGGATCGACACCAGGCCCTTTCGGTCGGCGCCGATGGAGGCGGCGATCGGCGACTGCGGATTGGCGGCGATGATCGTGTGCACCAGCACCCAATACGACACCGCCGCGGCCAGAGCGGCGGCG
>DMNK01000034.1:1037-10134 GCA_003453695.1 Acidimicrobiaceae bacterium
GTAGACGAGCAGCAGCGGTAGCTCGTGCGCCAGGGCGTGTGGGGTGGTGCCCTGCGGCACCTTGATGGACAGGGCGGTGATGGTGATGATCACCGCCATCACCCCGTCGCTGAACGCCTCGNNCAGCAGCATGTTGAGGTAGATCAGCCCGCGGTCCACGTGCTCGAAGTGCGAGAACACCGAGTGGTGGTTGAGCCACATGATCCCGATGACCGCGAAGCTGACCACGAACGCGGCCAGCGAGGGCCACTTGCCGGCCAGATCGTGACCGAGGTCCTTGTAGTGGGACGGCTGCGCGATGGTCAGCACGAGCAGGGTGATCGCGATCGCGAACACCCCGTCGCTGAACGCCTCGAGGCGATGGGCGCTCATGAACTGGCGCGCCGGGACCGTCTCGTCCACCGCGCCATCGTTCCACACGGCCCGCACCGCCACGCGAGTATGTTCCGGCTCGATGTGTCCGCCGGGCCCGGCGCGATGGAGCCGGTCAGGCGATCCCGTCGCGCACGAAGGCCTCGTCGCCTTGTGCAGGCTCAGCACCGCTCCCGCGACCACCCGGCCGGCTCTCCCACGTGTCGAGGCAGCTGTCGGAACAGAACAGCCACCGTCCGAGGCTCCCTGCCGACCGCCAGGCCGACGCCGTCGAGGGCGCCAAGGGGATGCCGCACACCGGGTCGGGGCTGCTCGCTCCGGGCGGGCAGTACAGCGACAGCTCCACGATCTCCACCAGGGGCACGACACCGCGCACCGCCACTCCATGGGGCCCGTCGGCCCTGGCCCACGCCGGCAAGGCGTCCACCACCACGGGATCGGCGAGCACCTGCCCGCCCTGGGCGAGGTCGCACAGCCGTGCGGCCACGTTCACGGCGTGGCCGATGTAGTCGTCGCCCTCGAGAAGGATCACCGGGCCGGCCGTGATCCCGCATTTCACGCTCACGTTCTCGCTGGCGAGCTCCGAGGCGCACATGAGCTCCAGCGCCGCGCTGGCCACCGGAGTCGTCTCGACACCGACGAGCATGGCGCCGTCTCCCAGCCACTTGGCGATGCGCACCCCGCGCCGCGAGCACGTCTTGCGCAATGCACCGCGGAACAGGCCAAGCACCGCCACCGAGCGCTCGTCCCCTTCGGTGGCGGTCAGGGCGGTGAACCCCGAGAGGTCGAGAAAGGCGAACGTTCGCCGCACCCGCACGGCGACAATCGTCCCATGTCGATGCGGCGCCCGGCGAATCAGGACGCGCCCGGCGAATCAGGCCGGCGAATCAGGACGCGTCCGGCGAATCAGGACGCGCCCGGCGAATCAGGACGCGCCCGGCGACAGCGCACGGGCGAGCGCCTCGGTCTGCTCCTCGAGGGCCCGCCGACCGACGGCGGTGCGGCTGCCGACGATGTCGAAGCCGTGGTACGTGCCGGGGAACAGATGCAGTTCGCAGGGGACTCCCGCGTTCGTGAGCTTCCGGGCGTAGTCGATGCCCTCGTCTCTGAGCGGGTCGAGCTCGGCGACCAGCACGTAGGCCGGTGGCAGTCCGCCCAGGTCTGCGGCGCGTGCCGGGGCGGCGAGGTGCGCGTGGCGGCCCAGCCTCGCCGCCGGGCCTCCTTGGCCCGCCTCAGGCGAGGAGCCCAGGTAGTGGCCCCAGGCATCGGCGGCGGCGGCCCGGCTGAACAGGGGCGTGCCGGCGAGGCCCATGGAGGTCGTCGCCAGGCGGTCGTCGAGCATGGGGTAGACGAGGAGCTGAAAGGCCAGCCCCGGCCCGGCGCGCTCGCGCGCCATCAGCGACAGCGCTGCGGCCAGCCCCGCTCCGGCACTCGACCCGCCCACCGCCACGCGTCGACGGTCCACGCCCAGTCCCGGCGCCTCGGCCACCAGCCAGCTGAGCCCGCAGTAGGCGTCCTCCAGAGCGGCGGGGAACGGCTCCTCGGGGGCCAGCGCGTAGTCGACCGACGCCACCAGCACGCCGGCGCCCGCCGCCAGGTGCTGGCACCGCTCCTCCTCGACGTAGACGTCGCCCAGCACGAAGGCCCCGCCGTGGAGGAAGAGCAGCGCCCCGCCGTGATGGGCGGCGGGCCGGTACAGCCGGACGAGCAACGTCCGGTCCGGGGTGCGGCCGGGCACGTGCACGTTCTCGACATGGACATCGGGATGCGTGGGCAGCTTGGCCCCCAGCGCCTCCATCATGGCGAGCGTGTCGCGCAGTGCGCGGATGAGCCTCATGTCCTCGAGGCGCGCCTCGGTCCCCGCTTCGGGCAGCCGCCCGAGCGCATGGGCCAGCTCGGGGTCCACGGTGCCGGACGGGGGGCCGTTCACGCCCGCAGTTCGGGGATGACGGCACGACCCATGAGCTCGATGGTCTGCATCACCGTGTCGTGCGGCACCCGGTACGGGTTCACCAGGCACAGCAGGAGGTCGATGCCGGCCTCGGCGTAACGGCGGCACACCCGCACGCAGTCGTCGGGCGTGCCCACCACCGCCGCATCGGACTCGACCAGGTACTCGAGCGACAGCAGGTCGAGCAGGCCCTCCTCGTCGGTCTTCTGGAGCTCGGCGGCATAGGCGTACGAGCCGAGGTCCTGGCCCTGCTCCTCCATCCATCCCGTCATGGATGCGATCTGCCTGGCGCCGGCAGCGGGATAGTGCTCGAACGACTCGCGCGCCGCGTCCAGTGCCTGCTGGCGATCGGGGGCACACAGGGCCATGGTGAACGTCGCCGCGTTGTCGTGCACGAAGGCGCCGAGGGGCTCGGTGCACCCGGCGATGGCCTCTCGGTAGATGTCGACCTTGGCCTTCACCTCTTCGGGTGGGACCCCGACGGCGAACGAGCACAAGCCGAGGCCGAGCGACCCCACCTGGCGGTGTCCCTCGTCGCTGCTGGTGGCACCCCAGATGGGGGGATGCGGCTTCTGCAGCGGCTTGGGGATGACTCGGCGTTTGGGCATCTGCCAGTACCGACCCGACAGCTCGACCTCGTCGGTGGTCCAGCACGCCACCACGTGGCCGATGGCCTCCTGCCACATGGCCCGGGTCTCACCGGGATCGATCCCGAACCCCTCGAGCTCCGCTCTCGTGGACGAGCGGCCCGTGCCGAAGTCGACCCGGCCGTCGGAGAGAAGGTCGAGCACCGCCACGGACTCAGCGGTGCGCACGGGATGGTTGTACGGCTTGGGCATGAGCCGCACCCCGTACCCGAGACGGAGCCGCGTGGTGCGCGCCGCGATGGCGCCGTAGAGGACCTCGGGGTTCGAGCAGTGGGAGAACTCGGACAGGAAGTGGTGCTCGACCGTCCACAGCGCGTCCCAGCCGAAGCGCTCGGCGGCCACGGCCTGCTCGAGCACGTTCTTGTAGGCCCGATGCTCGGAGTCCGGCTCCCAGGGCCGGGGCACGGGGATCTCGTAGAAGAGCGCGAATCGCACCTCGGTCCTTCCCCTGTCGGTGACGGCCGTATCATCCCCCACGGTGCGGGGACTGCGCGGCCGGAACGTGATCGTGACCGGGGCCGCCTCGGGCATCGGGCGCGCCACCGCCGCCCGCCTGCTCGACGAGGGCGCCAACGTGGCCGGCGCCGATCTCGTCGGCGATCCCGGTGCGCCGCTGTCGAGCGCGGGTGCCGGTGAGGACGGCGACCACGGGGCTCTCCCCGGCGACCGGGGCCGCTGGTGGTACGACGTCGCCGACGTCGCCGACGAGGCGTCCGTGACCAGTTTCGTCACGGCCGCCGCCCGCCAGATGGGCTCGGTCGACGGCCTGGTGCACGCCGCCGGTGTGGCCGGCGGGGGAGCGGCGCATCTGCTCGACGCCGCCGAGTGGCAGCGGGTCCTGGGCGTGAACCTCACCGGCACCTTCCTCATGGCCAAGCACGTGATCGCCCACATGCTCAGTCGGCCGGCAAGGGACTCGGGCCGCGGCTGCCTGGTGACCATCGCCAGCATCGAGGGGCTGGAGGGCACCGCCGGGGGCAGCGTCTACAACGCCGCCAAGGGGGGAGTGGTGCTCTTCACGAAGAACCTCGCCATCGACTACGCCCGCCAGGGCATCCGGGCCAACACCATCTGCCCCGGATTCATCGACACGCCCATGACCCGGCAGGTGATCTTCGGCATTGCCGGCATGGAGACGGTGGAGCAGGCGGTGCTCAACGAGCACAAGCTCGGGAGGATGGGCCGACCCGAGGAGATCGCCGCCGCAGCCACCTTCCTGCTCTCGGACGACGCCAGCTTCGTGACCGGGCACGCCCTCGTGGTCGACGGCGGGTACACGGCGGGCAGGGACCACGGGGTGACCGAGCTCCTGGGCCTGCGCTGATCCTCCGCTCCACGCTGTCGGCGTCCGAGTAGGGACTTTCGGCCCTATTGGGCCATCCCCGCCGTGCACGAGCCACGCGTCCTGCGCCCGACACGAAGCGGCTTTCCACACTGTCGCGGGCCGAGACCAGGGCCGAGTTGGAGGGACCATGACCGTCCAAGCCGATCTGACCATGACCCCGTACCAGGTGGCCGACGACACCTACGTCATCCCCTGGTTGTTGGAAGCCCCCCCCGGTGGGCCTCTTCCCCATGAACTCGCTCGTCATACGCGGGCGGGAGCCGGTGATCGTGGACACCGGGTCGCCGACCGATCGTGACGGATGGCGCGCCAACGTGTCGAGCGTCGTCGACCTCGACGGCGTCCGTTGGATCTTCTTGAGCCACGACGATCGTGACCACTCCGGGAACCTGCTGGCCGCCCTGGAGGCCTGTCCCAACGCCACGCTGCTCACGACGTGGTTCTCGGTGGGACGCATGTTCGAGGAGTGGGCCACTCCGCTCGACCGGTGCCGGTTCGTGAACGACGGGAACGTGCTCGACATCGGTGACCGCCGGGTGGTGGCCATCCGCCCGCCGGTGTTCGACAACCCGACGTCACGGGCCCTCTTCGACGAGAAGACGGGGGTCCTGTGGTCGGTGGACACCTTCGCCAGCCCCGTGGCGACGCCCATGGCCGACGCCGCCGACCACGAGGGTGAGGTCTTCCGGGAGGGCCAGCTCCTGGGCAGCCGGTTGGTGGCCGCCTGGCACCCCTGGCTGGACGAGGCCAAGTACTGCGCCCACGTGCAGAAGGTCCAGGACCTGCCCATCGAGGTCATCGCCGGCTGCCACACGCCGGCCATCCGGGGCCAGATGATCGACGTCGCCTTCGACTACCTGCGCCAGCTGCCGGCGATCGAGCCGTGGACGGAGTTCACCCAGGCCTACCTGGAGAGCTGGATGGAGGCCATGGCCCCCGCCTGAGCAGCCGGGCCACCCCACCCTGGACAGAAAGCTAGAACCTGTTCTAGAATCTGTTCTAGTTGGAGCGGGAGCCACCGGCGGCGAGCCCGGTGCCGCGCTCCCAGGAACGGGGCGAGGTGGAGCCCATGAGCGGACGACCGTCGAGGTTCGTCTCCATCGAGGAGGCGCTCGAGGACCTGCGCCAGGGGCGCATGGTCGTGGTGTGCGACGACGAGGGGCGGGAGAACGAGGGGGACCTCACGCTGGCGGCGCAGTTCGCCACACCCGAGGCCATCAACTTCATGGCCAAGGAGGCGCGGGGGCTCATCTGCCTGGCCCTCACCCCCGAGCGGTGCGAGCAGCTCGAGCTGCCGCTCATGGCGGCACACAACGAGTCGCGCTTCGAGACCGCCTTCACGGTGTCGGTGGAGGCGCGCCACGGCGTGTCCACCGGGATCTCGGCCGCCGACCGGGCCCGCACCATCCAGGTCGCCATCGACCCCGAGAGCAGGCCGTCCGACCTCGTGCAGCCCGGGCACGTCTTCCCGCTCAAGGCCAAGGCGGGAGGGGTGCTCGAGCGCACCGGGCAGACCGAGGCCGCCGTCGACCTCATGCGCCTGGCCGGGCTCATCCCCGCCGGCGTCATCTGTGAGGTCATGAACGACGACGGGACGATGGCACGCGTCCCCGACCTCGAGCGCTACTGCCGCCGTCACGGTCTCAAGATGGTCACCGTCGCCGACCTCATCGCCTACCGGCGCCGGCACGAGGTGCTGGTACAGCGGGTGGTGGAGACGTCGCTCCCGACGCGCTTCGGGCGGTTCGCCATCATCGGGTACGAGACCTCGGTCGACGACCACCAGCACGTGGCTCTCGTGAAGGGGGACGTGGCCGGGTGCAGCGAGGTCGTGGTCCGGGTGCACTCCGAATGCCTCACCGGCGACACCTTTCACTCGCTGCGCTGCGATTGCGGAGAGCAGCTCGAGCAGTCGCTGGCCGTGATCGAGGCCGAGGGCAGAGGCGTCGTGCTCTATCTCGCCCAGGAGGGCCGGGGCATCGGCCTCATCGACAAGCTGCGCGCCTACGAGCTCCAGGACGCCGGGTTCGACACGGTGGAGGCGAACCTCGAGCTCGGTCTCCCGGTCGACTTGCGCGACTACGGCATCGGCGCCCAGATCCTGGCCGACCTCGGCCTGAGCAGCATCCGCCTCCTCACCAACAACCCGAAGAAGATCCACGGCCTCGAGGGCTTCGGCCTGTCGGTCACCGAGCAGGTGCCCATTCGTGTCCCTTCCAATCCCTACAACGCCCACTACCTGCGCACCAAGAGTCAGAAGATGGGCCACACCTTCCCCCTGCCGGCGATCGCCGCCACCGAGGACGTGGAGGAGGCGGCGGAGGTCGGTTAGGGCGCTTCTGCCAGGGATGTGCCGTCGAATGCGACGTGCGGACCGTCGCCCTCGGCGATGTCGGCTCCCGCTTCTCGTGCCAGCAGGGAAGCGAGGATGTCGGGGGCTTCGAAGGGGAGCATGTGGCCGGCGTCCGGCACGACCAGCAGGCGGGCACCGGCCACCGCCGAGGCGATGCACCGTGCCTGACGCGGCGGAGTGAAGCGGTCCCGGCTTCCGACCACCACGGTCACCGGCACGGCGATGGTGGAGAGCGCCGGGGTGAGGTCCATGGCGGTCATGGCCGAGAGCAGCTCGGCCCGCAGCACTCCTGGTGTGGACAGAAACGTCTCGGCGATGGCGGCGAGATGGGCGCGGTGGCGGTCCTTGCCCACGAAGTCCCTGACTGCGAAGCGGCCCAGACGGCCCCGGGCGAGGAGGGCGTTCACCGTTCGGTGGCCGACGAGGCGCGGGCCCATCCGCCGCCGCACCCCCGCCAGCACCGCGGTGCAGGCGGTGGACACGAGCACGACCGAGGCAACCCGCTCGGCCATGAGCTCGGGGCGGCGCCCGGCCATGGCCTGCAACGTCATGCCCCCCATGGAGTGACCGGCCACCACGGCCCCACTGGCACCGACGTGGGCCAGCACATCGGCCAGATCGTCGGCCAGGGCCTCCAGAGAGACACTGGTGCACCCGGAGGTGGAGGCGCCATGTCCACGATGGTCGTAGAGGACGACCTCGCATCCCGCGGACACCAGGCGACGAGCGACCGGGCCCCACACCCGGTGGTCACCGGTCCAGCAGTGCGACAGGACGACGAGCCGCCGGCCGTCTCGGGGCGTGCCAACCCGGACGACGTGGAGCTCGGCGCCATCGGCGGTGACGATCCGCTCCTGGCGGCGGGGGAGGTCGCGCAGCCTGTCGAGGGGAAGTCCCCCCGTCGGGTCCGGTGTCATGGTGGAGGCCGCCTCCTCCTCGAGACATGAGCGGCGAGCCGGCCGACGGGCTCGAAGCGTCGGCCGGCTCCCACCGGCTCACCCCACCTCATGGGGAAGATGCCCCAGCAATACCCGTGGGACTCCTATGTTGGCAAGCCACGACGCGCCGCGCCGTGCGGGGCCGCCCGGGACGAGCCTTGCGGCCGTCGGGCGGCCGGTTTGGGGTCAGGCCGGTTACGGTCGGCAACGATGGACCACGCCGCCGGCGTCTGCGCCGTCGACCTCACCGACCTGGACCTCTTCTCCGGCGGCTTCCCCCACGAGGTGTTCACCGAGCTCCGCCGGAGCGCCCCGGTCGCCTGGCAGGAGCCCACGGCGCACACCCCCGACGGAGTGGGCTTCTGGGTGGTGAGCGGTCATGACGAGATCTTGGAGGCGGTGTCCGATCCCGCCACCTTCTCCTCCGAACGGGCGCCGGGTGCGGCGGGGGGCGGGACCCTGATCCAGGACCTCCCCTACGGCTTCGCGGCCGGGGTGCTGCTCAACATGACCGACGGGCCCCGACACCACTGGATGCGGCGCACGGTCACCCCGGCCGTCTCGCCGCGCTCGCTGGACGCGGTGGAGCCGGAGCTGCGCCGGCGGACGGCAGCCATCTTCGACGGCCTCGAGGGACGCGACCGCTGTGACTTCCTCCTCGAAGTGGCGGTCGAGCTTCCCCTCCAGGCGACGGCCGTCCTGCTCGGCGTGCCGGAAGCCGACCGTCATGCTCTGATGGCGTGGTCCAACGCCACGTTGGATCACGACGGGCGCGAGTTGGGGGAGTCGTCGAGCGCCGCCGAGGGGGCGGCCGCGGCCACGGCCGCCTACGGGACCCGGCTCATCGAGCACAAACGCGCCGGTGACGAGACCGACATGCTGGCCACCTTGTGCCGGGCCGGAGCGGGCACCGGGGAGGCGGCGAGCGACCTCGAGTTGCTCATGTTCTTCAACCTGCTCGTCACCGCCGGCAGCGAGACCACGCGCAACGCCATCGCCCTGGGCCTGGAAGTGCTCGTCACCCATCCGGATCAGCTGGACCGCCTCCAGCGCCATCCCAGCCTTCTCGGCGAGGCCGTCGAGGAGATCCTGCGCTGGACCAGTCCGACGCTGTACAACCGGCGCACGGCCACCGGCGACACCGAGCTGGCGGGCCAGGCCATCGCCGCCGGCGACAAGGTGACGTTGTGGTGGGCGTCGGCCAACCGCGACGAGCGGGTGTTCGACGACCCGTTCCGCTTCGACGTGGGGCGCCACCCCAACCCGCACCTGGCCTTCGGGTACCGGAGTCATTTCTGTCTCGGTGCCAACCTGGCGCGCCTCGAGATCCGCATCGTCCTCGAGGAGCTGCTCGCCCGGTTCGAGGGCTTCGAGCTCGACGGGCCCATCGAGCGCTTCCGCACCAACAAGCACGCCGGCGTGCGTCATATGCCGGTGCGCCTGTTGCGCCGCTGAGCTCTGAGAAGGCGGCTCGGCGCCACGCCCGGCGCC
>DMNK01000034.1:10357-12252 GCA_003453695.1 Acidimicrobiaceae bacterium
GGCGCCACGCCCGGCCCTGCTCAGCCCCGCCTGGCCTCTTCGTCCTCGATGGCGGTGATCTCCGCCAGGCGCGGCACATGGCGTCCTGCTTCGAATGAGATGGAGAGGAAGGTGTCCACGATGGCGAGGGCCAGTTCGGGCCCGACGATGCGCTCGCCCAGCGACAGCAGGTTGGCGTCGTTGTGCATGCGGGCCAGCCGGGCCGTCGTCTCGTCGTGACACAGCGCGGCGCGCGCCCCGCGCACCTTGTTGGCGGCGATGGCCTCACCGTTGCCGCTCCCGCCGATCACGATGCCGCGCTCGGCCCGGCCCCCCACCACGGCCCGGGCGGCAGCGGCGCAGAAGGGCGGGTAGTCCACCGGCGCCTCGGAATCTGTGCCGAGGTCCTCCACCTCGTGCCCGGCTTCCCGGAGGTGTGCCACCAGCATGGACTTGAGGCGAAAGCCGGCGTGGTCGGAGGCGATGGCGATGTGCACGGCCGCCAGGAAACTCCTGATCGTCTGCCGTCGGCAAGGGCCCGACGCGCGCATGCTTCTTCCGCCCTTCCGACTCGGCCCCCCTGCGGCCGGGACGCGCTCGCCGCCGGGCAACCCCAGTTGCCACTCAGGACCGCGGAACGACCGCAAGGAGTGACGCGTCCCGACCGTTTTCCCGGCGGGGGGCGACGGGAGGCGGTCCCGGACTGGCGGGCACAAGTGCGGACTGTCGCCATCGGCGGCTGGTCGACGGTGTCGGCGACGGCTCGAGGATGGGCCGCCGCTCGCCGCCCCCCACCACGTGTGCCGCGGCCCGCTACGTTGCCGGCTGTGAGCGGTGCGACTCCCGACGACGAAGCGCCCCAGCCCGACGACGCCTCCGAGCCGGCGCGGGACGAAGACGACGGGGACGAGGTCGACGAGGCCAGCGAGGAGTCCTTCCCGGCCAGTGATTCGCCGGCCAGCTGGAGCGGCCCGCCCGACCGTTGATGCGCATCGGCGTCACCGCATTCCTCACCGACCGGACCATGTCGCCGGAGCGCTTCGCCAGGGCTGCCGAAGAGCGCGGCTACTACTCGGTCTATCTCCCCGAGCACACCCACCTCCCTGTGGACGAAGCGACACCGCCGGCACTGGTGGCGGGGGTGCGCCTCGAGGACTACCGGCGCGGCCTCGACCCGTTCGTGGCCCTCGCCGCTGCCGCCGTCGTGACCGAACGGGTACGGCTCGGCACCGGTGTGTGCCTGGTGGCCCAGCACGACCCCGTCGTCCTCGCCAAGCAGGTCGCCACCCTCGACCGGTTGTCGAGGGGCCGGGTGGTGCTGGGGGTGGGGTACGGATGGAACCGGCGCGAAGCCGCCGACCATGGGATCGACTTCGCCCAGCGCCGACAGATCGCCAGGGAGAAGCTCGAGTGCATGGAGCAGCTGTGGTCCGCCGACCAGGCGGAGTTCCATGGCCGTCACGTCGATCTGGGCCCGTGTTACTCCTGGCCCAAGCCCGTGCAACAGCCGAGGGTTCGCACCCTCCTCGGTGCCGGCAGCGGGACGAAGACGTTCGAGACCGTGGCCGAGGTGGCCGACGGCTGGATGCCGATCGGTGGCGCCGGCGTGGCGGCGGCCGTTCCCGCCCTGCGCCAGGCCTTCGCCCAGGCCGGCCGCCCGCCCTCTCACGCCCGGGTGGTGGTCTTCGGCACGGTGCCCGACGACGCCAAGCTGGCGCACTACCGGCAGTCCGAGGTGAACGAGGTGGTCCTGCGCATCGCCTCGGGAGCAGAGGCGGACATGCTGCATGCCTTGGACGCCTACACCCGCTTTCTCGCCGCCGGCTGAAGGCGCGCCGGCGAGTGCGGGGGAGCGGACGGCGCGCCGCCTCAGCCGCTGAAGATCGCCGCGTAGGCCTCGATGCCGCGCACGTAGT
>DMNK01000002.1:0-7261 GCA_003453695.1 Acidimicrobiaceae bacterium
CGCGTCGCGTCGCGTCGCGTCGTCTTCCCCGTGTCCGGGGAGGACGGGTGCCCGGCGGTAGATTTGCCCGATGCTCCGCTACCTCACCGCAGGCGAGTCGCACGGAAAAGCCCTGGTGGTGATCGTGGAGGGGCTGCCGTCCGGGATGGCGGTCACCGTCGACGAGCTGTCCGCCGAGCTGGCCCGGCGCCGGCTCGGGTTCGGGCGGGGCCCTCGGATGCGCTTCGAGGCGGACGAGGTGCAGTTGCTCGCCGGTGTGCGCCACGGGCGCACCCTGGGATCGCCGGTGGCCATCGAGATCGCCAATACCGAATGGCCCAAATGGGAGGAGGAGATGTCCCCCCATCCCGGGCAGCCGGGCAAAGTGCTCACCGCCCCCCGTCCCGGGCACGCCGATCTGGCCGGGATGCAGAAGTACGGCTTCGCCGACGCCCGTGACGTGCTGGAGCGGGCCTCGGCGCGTGAGACGGCGGCCCGGGTGGCGGCGGGGTACCTGGCCAAGGCGCTCATCGCCGAGCTGGACATGTCGGTGGTGAGCCACGTGGTGGCGCTCGGCGGCGAGCAGGCGCCACCCGACGCCCGCCCCCGTCCCGGCGACCTGGAGCGGGTGGACGCTTCGGCAGTGCGCTGTTTCGACGCCGAGGCCGAGAGCCGGATGGTGACGGCCATCAAGGCGGCCGCCAAGCAAGGCGACTCGCTGGGGGGCGTGGTCGAGGTGCTCGCCTACGGGGTTCCCGTCGGCCTGGGCAGTCACGTGCACTGGGACCGCCGCCTCGACGGGCTGCTGGCCCAGGCGCTCATGAGCATCCAAGCCGTGAAATCGGTCGACATCGGCGACGGCGCCGACGTCTCGTCACGGCGCGGCTCGGATGCGCACGACGCCATCTCGTGGGACGAGCAGGAGCAGCGCTACCGGCGCGTCACGACGCGCGCCGGGGGCATCGAGGGTGGGATGTCGACGGGCGAGCTCATCGTGGCGCGGGTGGCGATGAAGCCGCTCGCCACGTTGAACCGCCCCGTGCTGGGGACCGTGGACGTCGTCACCAAGGAGGAGACCAAGTCCTTCAAGGAGCGCACCGACGTCACCGCCGTGCCGGCCATGGGCGTCGTGGCCGAGACCATGACGGCACTGGTGTTGGCGGGAGAGGCGCTGCGGAAGTTCGGTGGCGACTCACTGGCCGAGCTGGTGCGCAACTCCCGCGCCTACCTGAGCGCCCTGGGCGAGACGCCGTCGGCGGCGCCGGGCGCCGGCTCCCCGGCTCCACCTACGGCTGCGCCGGCACCCGGTGGCTGAGCGTCTGGCCCTCGTCGGCATGATGGGCGCCGGCAAGTCGACGGTGGGGGCGATGACGGCGGGGCGGCTGGGATGGCGCTTCGTCGACGTCGACGACGAGGTGACGGCGCGCAGCGGTTCGAGCGTGGGCCAGCTGTTCGCGTCCCGAGGCGAGCAGGCGTTCCGGTCGCTCGAATCGGCGTGCCTGGCCGAGGCCCTGGACGGCGACGGCGACACCGTGGTGGCGGTGGGCGGGGGCGCCGTGCTCGACGCCGGGAACCGCCGCCTGCTGCGCGACAAGGCCACCGTGGCGTGGTTGCGGGCGGCGCCGCCGACGTTGGCCACCAGGGTCGACGACGACGGGACCCGCCCCCTGCTCCACGGCGTCGGCGGCCCCGAGGCCGTGCTGACCAGGCTCGAGGCCGAGCGACGCCCCCTCTACGAGGAGGTGGCCCACCTGGCAGTGGACGTGGACGACCTGAGCCCGGCACAGGTCGTCGACCGGCTGTGCGCGGCGCTGGCCCAGGCGGCGTCGTGATCAGCGTCGACGTTCCCGTCGGGGAGCGCCCCTACGTGGTGCGCATCGGCGCCGGAGCCCGGCGCCTGTTGGCGGAGGTGCTTCCCCCCGGTGCCCGGGCCGCCGCCGTGGTGACCCAGCCCGGGATCGACGTGGAGGTCGATCCCGGGATCCCCCACGAGCGCTTCGAGCTCCCCGCCGGCGAGGAGGCCAAGACGGTCTCGTCGGTGGAGTGGCTGTGCCGGGGCTTCGCCCGCCAAGGCCTGTCGCGAGCCGACGTGGTGGTGGCGGCGGGCGGCGGGGTCGTGACCGACGTGGCCGGCTTCGCCGCCGCCACCTATCTGCGGGGCGTCGCCTACGTGAACGTGGCCACCACCCTGCTCGCCCAGGTCGACGCGGCGGTGGGAGGGAAGACCGGGGTGAACCTGGCCGAGGGCAAGAACCTGGTCGGTGCCTTCTGGCAGCCCGCCGCCGTGTTGTGCGACACCGACGTCCTCGCCACCTTGCCCGAGCGCGAATGGGCGTCGGGGTACGGCGAGGTCGCCAAGTGCGCCTTTCTCGAGCGCCACCCCGGCGAGGGCGCCCCCGGCATGGCGCTGGCCGAGCTCCCCCTCGACGAACAGGTGGCGTGGTGCGTCGGGCTCAAGGCGTCGGTGGTGGCAGGCGACGAGCGAGAGGGCGGCCGCCGCATGCTCCTCAACTACGGCCACACCCTGGCACACGCCCTGGAGGCGGTGGGACTGGCCGGCGGCCCCGTCGAGCTCCGTCACGGTGAGGCGGTGGCGGTGGGCCTGGTGTTCGCCGCCCTGCTCGCCGAGCGCCTGGGGCGCATCGACGGAGCCCGGGTCGCCGAGCACCGCCGGGTGGTGCGCCACTTCGGCCTGCCCGACCGGATCCCGCCCGGGGTGCCGGCCGCCGAGCTGCTCGCCTTCATGGCGCGCGACAAGAAGGCCCGACACGACCTCACCTTCGTGCTCGACGGGCCCAAAGGGGTCGAAGCCGTCCACGGCGTGGCCGAGGCCGACGTCGTCGCTACCCTCCTGGCCATGGGGTGCCCGAGATGAGCGCGGCGCAGCCGTTGGTGGTGGTGCTGTCGGGGCCCAATCTCGACCTGCTGGGGGAGCGCGAGCCCGAGGTGTACGGCACCGCCACGCTCGAGGAACTCGTCCGAGAGGCGAGCGACGAGGCTGCCCGCGCCGGACTCGTGATCGAGCACCATCAGTCGAATCACGAGGGCGAGCTGGTCGAGCACGTGCACGCGGCGCGTGCCCGGGCCGCCGCCGTCGTGGTGAACGCCGGAGCTCTCAGCCACTACTCATGGTCCCTTCACGACGCGCTGGCCAGCTTCGACGGCGTGGCCGTCGAGCTCCATCTCACCAACCCGGCGGCCCGCGAGCCGTGGCGGCACACCTCGGTGCTGGCTCCGGTCGTGGACGGGGTCGTCGCCGGCTTCGGGGCGCTCGGGTACCGGCTGGCCATCGTCGCCGTGGCCCGGTTGCTGGCGGCGCGGGCCGCCGGCGCTCCACCGCCGTGAGCGCGGCGGGCGGGGCCGTGCCGGGGCCGCTGTCCGTGGCAGGCCGGCTCGATCGCTTGCGCCCCAGGATGACCGAAGCGGGAGCCGACGGGTTGCTCGTGACCGACCTCGCCAACGTGCGCTACCTGACGGGCTTCACCGGGTCGGCCGCCGTGCTGTTCGTGGGCGGGGACAGCGCCCTGCTCGTCACCGACGGCCGGTACCGCACCCAGGCGGCCGAGCAGCTGTCGGGCTCGGGGGTGGCAGGGGACGTCGAGCTGTTGGTGGGCGGGGGTGCCGAGCAACGTCAGGCGCTCGTCGGCGCCGTCTGCGGCGCGCCGGCGCGCCGGCTCGGACTGGAAGCCGACGACGTCACCTGGGCGGCCCAGCGGCGCTGGGAGACCGAGCTGCACGCGTCCGAGCTGATCCCGACCTCGGGACTGGTCGAGGGGCTGCGCCTGGTCAAGGACGAGGGCGAGCTGGCCCGCATGGCCCACGCCGCCTCGGTGGCGGACGCGGCGCTGGCCGAAGTGCTGGCGGTGCTGGCGGCGGGGACGAGCGAGGCCGAGGTGGCGCTGGCCCTGGACTCCGCCATGCGCCGGGGCGGGGCTGAGGACCGCGCCTTCGAGACCATCGTGGCGTCGGGCCCCAACTCCGCCAAGCCCCATGCACGTCCGAGCGACCGGAAGCTGGAGCCGGGCGACCCCGTCGTGGTCGACTTCGGCGCCGTCTACGACGGCTACCGCTCCGACATGACCCGGACCTTCTTCGTGGGTGGCGCCCCGTCGGGCGACATGGCCCGCGTGCTCGAGGTGGTCGCCGTCGCCCAGGCGGCGGGCGTGGCCGCCGTCGGGCCCGGGGTGGTGACGGGCGACGTCGATCGCACCTGCCGCCAGCTCGTCACCGACGCCGGCTTCGGGCCCGCCTTCGAGCACGGCACCGGTCACGGCGTGGGCCTGCAGGTCCACGAGGCCCCGGCCGTGGCGGCGGGGGCCACTGCTATCCTCGAACCGGGCGTGGTCGTCACCGTCGAGCCCGGGGTGTACCTGGCCGGGAAGGGCGGTGTGCGCATCGAGGACACCGTCGTGGTGACCGACGACGGCTGCCGTCCCCTCACCCGATTCCCGAAGGAACCTGTCACCTGATGGCTGTGACCACGAACGACCTCCGCAACGGCATGACCCTCGACCTTCCCGAGGGGTTGTTCGGCGTGGTGGAGTTCCAGCACGTCAAGCCCGGTAAGGGCGGGGCGTTCGTTCGCACCAAGCTCAAGAACGTGCGCACGGGGGCGGTGATCGAGCGCACGTTCCGCGCCGACGAGCGTGTCGAGCAGGCCATCGTGGAGAAGCACGACATGCAGTACCTGTACCGCGACGGCACCGACTACGTGTTCATGGACACCGTGTCCTACGACCAGATCCACGTGAGCCCGTCCGTGCTGGGTCAGGCCGTGCATTACCTGACCGAGGGATCGGTGGCCGTCCTCCAGCTCTACGGCCAGGAGATCGTGGGCGTCGACCTGCCCGCCGCCGTGGAGCTCACGGTGGCCCAGACCGAACCGGGAGTGCAGGGTGACCGGGTGTCCGGTGCCCGCAAGCCGGCCACCTTGGAGACCGGGCTCGTCGTGCAGGTGCCCCTCTTCGTCAACCCCGGCGAGCGGGTGAAGGTGGACACCCGCTCCGGCGAGTACATCACCCGGGCCTGAGGCGTCCCGGGCCGGGGAGGGGGCGTGCCGTCCGACCCCGGCGTCCCGGGGCGACCCGGCCCGCGCCATCAAGCCCGGGAACGGGCGCTGGCGTTGCTGTACGAGGCGGAGATGAAGCGGCGCCCGGTGTCCGACGTGCTCGACGAGCTGCCTGCCCCCGCCGATCCGTACGCGGCCGTCCTGGTGCAGGGCGTGGTGCAGCACCGGGCCCGCATCGACGCGCTGCTGTCGGAGAGCGCCGTCGGCTGGGAGCTCGAGCGCATGCCGGTGGTCGACCTCGCCGTGCTCCGCCTCGCCACCTACGAGTTGCTCGAGGAGCCGGACGTGCCGCTGGCGGTGGTGATCGACGAGGCGGTCGAGCTGGCCGGCGAGTACTCGACGGACGACTCCGGGCGCTTCGTGAACGGGGTGCTCTCCTCCGTGGCGGCACAGGTTCGGCCCTGACCGGCCCGGCTGCGGGCCCCGTCCGGTTCTGCTCGGGGCCGCTGCCCGGGTGCGCCGTGGCGGTGCTACCATCGCTCTTCGACCGTGAAGCGGGTCCTGCGAGGCCCGTACGGACGTGAGGAGCCTGTTGGCCGAGCGCGAGCGCAGACTGACCCCACCGCGAGGTGGGGTTTTTGTTCCCCGGGTCCAGGTGCTGTCCGCCGAGGACGTCCAGCGGGCCCTGGTGCGGATCGCCCATGAGATCGTGGAGCGCAACCGCGGCCTCGAGGACACCGTGCTCATCGGCCTGCAGACCGGCGGTGTCCCGCTGGCGCAGCGCATCGGCTCCGTCCTCGAAGTGGTGGAGGGCACCTCGGTGCCGGTGGGCACGCTCGACGTCGCCTTCTACCGCGACGACATCGGCATCCGCCCGGTGTTGCCCGAGGCGGTGACCGACGTCCCCGGGGACCTGTCGGGCGCCCTCGTGGTGCTGGTGGACGACGTGCTGTTCACCGGCCGGACCGTGCGCGCCGCCCTCAACGCCCTGGCCGACTACGGCCGGGCCCGGGCCGTGCAGCTGGCGGTCATGGTGGACCGGGGCCACCGGGAGCTTCCCATCAGGCCCGACTTCGTGGGCAAGAACATGCCCACCCGGATCGACGAGCAGGTCGACGTGAGCCTCGACGGCGTCGTCCTCGGCGACGTGGTCCCCCGGTGAGCGGGGCGCCGGCGAGCGGCGGTCGCCACCTGCTTTCGGTGGCGGATCTGGGCGCCGAGGGCATCGAGGAGGTGCTGCGGGTGGCCGACGCCTTCGTCGAGGTGGGACGCCGTCCCATCCCCAAGGTGCCGGCCCTGCGGGGGCGCACGGTGGTGACGCTGTTCGCCGAGGAGTCCACCCGCACCCGCCTGTCGTTCGAGACGGCCGCCCGGCGGCTGTCGGCCGACGTGGTGAGCTTCTCCGTCGAGCGGTCGTCGGTGAAGAAGGGCGAGTCGCTGCGTGACACCGTCGAGACGGTGGCGGCCATGGGGGTCGACGCCATGGTCGTGCGCCATCCCGCCGCCGGCGCGCCGCACCAAGTTGCACGGTGGGTGGACGCATCGGTGATCAACGCCGGCGACGGCTGGCACGAACATCCCACCCAGGCCCTCCTCGACTGCTACACCATCCGCCAGGTGCTGGCGGAGCGGGCCGGGCTCGACCCCTCCTCGTCGGGGACCGAATGCTTCGCCGGCTTGCGGGTGGCCGTGGTCGGCGACATCCGCCACAGCCGGGTGGCGCGCTCAGGGGTGTGGGCGCTGTCCGCCCTCGGGGCACAGGTGACACTGGTGGCGCCGGGGTCGCTCCTGCCCTCGTCTCTCGAAGGGTGGCCGCTCAGCGGGGTCTCCCACGATCTCGACGCCGTGCTGGGCGACGTCGACGTGTGCTACCTGCTGCGCCTGCAGATCGAGCGCGGTGCCGGCGCCTTCCTCCCGTCCCTGCGGGAGTACGCGGCGTCATTCGGCCTCACCACCCGCCGTGCCGCGCTGTTGCCGGAACAGGCCTTGGTCATGCACCCCGGTCCTATGAACCGCGGCATCGAGATCGCCGACGACGTGGCCGACCTTCCGAGGTCGCTGGTGCTCCGCCAGGTGCGAAACGGGGTGGCGGTGCGCATGGCTGTGCTGTTCCTGCTGCTGGGCAGTGGGGCAGCGCCGTCGGGTGCAGGCGAGCTCATCGGAGCCGCCGGTGAATGAGCCGGCCTACACCCTGCTGGTGCGAGGCGGCACCGTCGTGGACGAATTGGATGAGCGCCGGGCCGACGTGCTCGTGCGAGGCGGCACCGTCGTGGA
>DMNK01000002.1:7447-7614 GCA_003453695.1 Acidimicrobiaceae bacterium
GCCGCCGTGCTCGATGCCGGCGGTTGCCTGGTGTCCCCGGGCCTGGTCGACATCCACGTGCACCTGCGCCAGCCGGGCATGGAGGAGGCGGAAACGGTCGAGAGCGGCTCGCGTGCCGCCGCGCTGGGCGGCTTCACCGCCGTGCTCGCCATGCCCAACACCGACCC
>DMNK01000077.1:0-272 GCA_003453695.1 Acidimicrobiaceae bacterium
GATAGGCGGCCAACAGGGCGCTCGTCCCGCCTTGTCCCGTGAGGTCGGACTCGGTGCGCACCCGGGCGTAGCGCCCGCCCAAGCCGACCGTGAAGGACCGGAAGGAGCCGTCGCGTCCCACCCGGCTTCGCTGCGTGCCCACCTGCGTCGTGCCCGGGCCGAGCAGCTGGAGATTGGCGTAGGAGAGCCCGGCGCCGTCGCCGACCTCGAGGTCGGTCCGGGGCACGACCAGGGCCGACCCGGCCGGAGACGTGGCCTCGCCGGTGGCGGCG
>DMNK01000077.1:550-4261 GCA_003453695.1 Acidimicrobiaceae bacterium
CACGTCCACCACCACCACGTCGCGGACGAACGCCTCATGCAGGACGGCGAAGGCGTCGTCGGGCTCGTCGTCACCCGGGGACGGGTCCGGCGCGTCGCCGGCGAGCGGACCGTCACCCACCACCCGGACCAGGCCCTCGGGCGTGCCGGCGTCAAGGTCGACCGAGACCACCGCCCCCGAGCGGCTCACCACCAGCGCCGAGCGGGGGCCGAGGAGGCCGGCCAGAGCGACGGCGTCCCCGGGCGCGGCCCGGCCGGCGTCCTTGGAGGTGGCGGCGCCGTCGCGGGCGGGGTCGAACGGGTCGAGAGAGAAGCCGTCGATGCCGCTGTAGCGCCAGATCTCCTCGGCTTCGGCGGGAAGTGCCAGATCGGACAGGCGCCCGGCGGCGGCGGCGCGCCGGCGGACGAGCCACTCCGGCCCGGCCAGGACGGCACTGCGTTCGGGGGTGAAGCTGCTCAGGGGGACTCCCACACGCCTGGTCGCCGCGTCCGGCGCCGGCTCGAGGACGGCACTGTCGATGGTACCGGCGGGCCGGCACGCCGGCTGGATGTCGCGGTCTCAGGGGGGCAGCGCCACGGCGCGCCGTAGGCTTGGCGACCATGGGAGAGGACGTCGTCTCGATCGAACGGCAGGGAACGGTGGCCACGGTGTGGCTCGACCGTCCCGAGGCGAGAAACGCCATGGGCCCGGCATTCTGGGAACAGCTGCCCCGGGCCATGGCCGAGGTGTCGGAGGACGACGACGTGCGCGCCGTGGTCGTGGCGGCGCGCGGTCCCCACTTCAGCGTCGGCCTCGACTTGAAGGCGCTGGGCGAGATGATGCCGGCGGCCACAGGCCAAGACGAGGGGGGCAGCAGCGCCCCGTCCATGGCCGCCCGGGCGACAGCGGCGCGCCAGGGCATCCTGCGCATGCAGGCGGCGGTGACCTCGGTGGCCGACTGCCCCAAGCCGGTGGTGGCCGCCGTGCACGGCTACTGCATCGGCGGGGGCGTCGACGTGATCAGCGCCTGCGACATCCGCCTGGCCAGCGCCGACGCCGTGTTCTCGGTGCGCGAGACGCGCATCGCCATCGTGGCCGACCTGGGGAGCCTGCAGCGCCTCCCCCGCATCGTCGGCCAGGGGCACCTGGCCGAACTGGCCTACACGGGCAAGGACATCGACGCCGGACGAGCCCGCGACATCGGCCTCGTGAACGACGTGTTCCCCGATGCCGACGCCGTGCAGAAGGCGGCCCGCCGGCTGGCCGAGGAGATCGCCGCCAATTCCCCTCTCGCCGTGCAGGGCACCAAAGCGGTGCTGCGCGCCTGCGAGGAGAGAAGCGTGGCCGAGGGCCTCGACTACGTGGCCACCTGGAACGCCGGCTTCCTCCAGTCCGACGACCTCGTCGAGGCCATGGCGGCGTTCCTGGCCAAGCGCCCTCCGGAGTTCCGCGGCCGCTAGATCCCCGGGCCGTTGTCCCGGTCCCTTGCGGGCGGCCGGGTGACGAGCCTCAGCCGCCCCGGCGCCAGGGCCAGCGACGCCGGCCGCCCGACGCCCGCTGCTCGGCGGCGCGTCGGCGCTCGGCCTCGGCGACGGCTTCGGGAGCGAAGGCGTTGACGATCTCCTCCGCCTGGTCGAGCAGCTCGGCCACCTGAGGCCCGCTCTCGGGCTCGTCCTCGACGGCCGGCTCCACCAGCGTGCCGTGCACCCAGCCGGCGTCGGCCAGGCGTCGCTCGTAGGCCGGGCAGTCTTCGGGGCAGCGCCACGGCGCCTCAGGCGCCAGGTCCAGCTCACAGAACCGGGCCACCTCTCCGGTGGAGTAGGTGCGGCTCTGGTAGTGCTTGCACTCCTCGCGCATGGGCACGACGCCATACTCCCATTCCAGGGTGCCGAGCGGAGTCTGGGCGCACTCGGCCTGCTCAGCCGACCGCGCCCTCCATCTGCAGCTCGATCAGCCGGCTCCACTCCACGGCGTACTCCATGGGCAGGGTCCGGGTGACCGGCTCGATGAAGCCGTTCACGATGAGGCTCATGGCCGCGCTCTCCGACAGCCCGCGGCTCATGAGGTAGAAGAGTTGGTCCTCGCCCACCTTCGACACGGTCGCCTCGTGGCCGATCTGGGCGTCGCGTTCCTCGACCTCCATGTAGGGCTTGGTCTCGGAGGTGGAGTCCTCGTCGAGGATGAGGGCGTCGCAGCGCACGAAGCTCTTGGCGTGCTTGGCGCCCTCCTCGACACGCACCAGGCCGCGGTAGGTCGAGAGGCCGCCGTCCTTGGAGATCGACTTGGACACGATGGTCGAGGTCGTCTCCGGAGCAACGTGGATCATCTTGGCGCCGGCGTCCTGGTGCTGGCCGGGGCCGGCGTATGCCACCGAGAGCACCTCACCCGAGGCCTTGGGCCCCATCAAGTACACCGACGGGTACTTCATCGTGAGCCGGCTGTTGTGGACGATGAACCCCTCGGCCACGAAGTTGCCCGTCCCCTCCACCTCGATGTCCCATGTGGGGGCGACGCGAACGGGTTCGCTCACTTCGACTCGCCGGATCTCAACCGACTCCGGGAGCGCGATCTGTGAGCGCCCAACGTTGCGGAACCAACGGAGAGAAGCCGGCGGTTGAGCCAGGGCGGCCTGCCGGAGGCCCTCGCTCACATGGGCGAGGAGACGGCCGTCGGTACGGAATTCGAGCCGATGACTGCCACGGCTCGTCGCTTTGTAGTCGAGAATTTCCACCTGGCGTTCCTCGTCGGACTCGGTAAAGAGACGCGACGAGATCCCAAGCGAGGTCAAGATCGCGGCGACATCCTCCAGGAGCGCCCGGTTCACCGACTTGATACTGAAGCCCCGCGTACCGCTCGAGGCACACCCGTCTGAGTCCAGGTATCCAGCCACGAAGGAGAGCCGCTGGCTCTCAGGAAGGTCGAGCACCCAGTCGGGTACCCGCTTGGCTCGCGCACCGGTGACGAACCCATTCGCTTCGAAGAGGTCAGCCAGCTCGACACTCGACCAGCGAAGGGTTACTCGATCTCGACGCTCCTCGGGGACCGTGCTCGGCATCAGTCGCGCCATGATCTCGAGCAACCTCGAACGGGCCCGGTCCGCCTCTGGGACCGAGAACGTCACCCTGGCCCACCGAGTTCCTCCGTCGGAAGCCGGCTCCCGCTCAATGGACCCGTCGCCCACGAAGAGCCCGAACAACCACATGAGATCCTCAGTGGTCTCCTCCGGGATATCCAAGCGGGCAGAGCGAAGCCGCCGGCTCTCAAATGCGGCACGGTATTGATTTCCACCGGTGAAGACGGTCCACATGTTCGGAATCTCGAGCTTGTGCGGGTGGCCGTAGTCCTTCGAGGTCGAGGGCAGGATGGCCTCGGACAGCTGGTCGCAGCGTACGTAGGCGAGTTCGTAACGGCCCAGCTTCTTCGCCCTGTGGGGGTCATAGGCGTAGCTATAAAACGGGTGGTTGTCCGTGGCCTGGATGGAACGCATCCCGGCTTTGACCTCACGAACCCACTGATTGCCAGAGAAGCGCTTTGCCCGCACAGTGCGGAAGCAGAGCTCCCCGGTCGAATCGTCATACGAGAGGACCTTCTCGCCTGGAACCAGCAGCTCGATCGGCTTCACTCCGCTCGGCGTCGTCACCCGAGTGCCCTCTGCCAGACACCCGATGTTGCCGTCGATCCATTCGACGTGAGCCTCGGCTTCTGCACGGGCCCGCTTGGTGACGAGGTTGT
>DMNK01000077.1:4439-4920 GCA_003453695.1 Acidimicrobiaceae bacterium
CGTTGGTCGACCAGTTCTGGATGGTCGTGTAGGTGATGCGCGATCCCGGCAGGGCGACCAGCTCGACCACCGCCGAGTGGAGCGAGTCGGTGGTGTAGACGGGGGCTGAGCACCCCTCCACGTAGTGCACCTTCGAACCCTCGTCGGCGATGATGAGCGTTCTCTCGAACTGGCCCATGTTCTCGGCGTTGATGCGGAAGTAGGCCTGGAGCGGCATGTCCAGGTCGACGCCGGGCGGGACGTAGATGAACGATCCCCCGGACCAGACCGCCGAGTTGAGGGCGGCGAACTTGTTGTCGTTGGGCGGGATGACCGTGCCGAACCACTTGCGCACGATGTCCGGGTAGTCCCGTACCGCCGTGTCCATGTCGCAGAACAGCACCCCGCGGTGTTCGAGGTCCTCACGGTTGCGGTGGAACACGACTTCACTTTCGTACTGTGCCGTCACGCCGGCCAGGTACTTCCGCTCGGCCTCGGGGAT
>DMNK01000061.1:0-138 GCA_003453695.1 Acidimicrobiaceae bacterium
GGCGTTCAGTACAGTCCGGGGTGATGGACAGCGCCTCGTCGCAGGCCACGAGCACCGCAGCGATGCCCGGGGGCCCGGAGTCGAACCTCTACGACGTGATCCACCGTCGCCGCGACGTGCGGGCCGAGTTCAGCGGGG
>DMNK01000061.1:399-3031 GCA_003453695.1 Acidimicrobiaceae bacterium
TGCTGTCCGCCGCCCACAGCGCTCCGAGCGTGGGGCTCTCCCAGCCCTGGGACTTCGTGCTCGTCACCGATGCCGGGGTGCGCCAGGCGTTCTTCGACCACGTGCAACGAGAGCGGCAGGTGTTCGCCGACGGCCTGCAAGGCGAGCGGGCCGAGCGTTTCGCCGGGATCAAGATCGACGGCGTGCTCGAGGCCAGCGTGTCGGTGGTGGTGACCTATGACGCCACCCGTGGTTCCCCCGACGTGCTCGGACGTCACGCCATCGCCGACGCCGGGTTGTACTCGGTCTGTCTCGCCATCGAGAACATGTGGCTGGCGTGCACGGCCGAAGGGTGGGGGATGGGGTGGGTGTCGTTCTTCCGGGAGTCGTTCCTTCGGGAGTTGCTCGGGGTGCCCGAACCCATCCGTCCGGTGGCGTGGCTGTGCGTGGGCCCGGTGACCCACCTGCAGGACACGCCCGACCTGGAACGCGCTGGATGGCGCCGGCGCCTGGAGCTCGCCGCCGTGCTGCACCAGGATCACTGGGGGGCGAGCCCGGGTGGTGACCTCGGCGACATCGCCGTCGTGGGCGGGGCCGTCGGCGAGGTGTCGCCGTGACCGGTGCCGCCGCCGAACCGCCCGCCGCCCAACCGGCACGGCCCTTCACCCTCGCCATCGACATCGGGGGCACCGGCCTCAAAGCGGTCGTGCTCGACGACGTCGGTGCGCTCGTGGCCGACAGGGTGCGCGTCGAGACGACCTATCCGTTGCCACCCGAGAAGCTGGTGGAGCAGCTGGCGGCGCTCACGGCGCCCCTGCCCTCGTACGACCGGGTGGCGGCCGGGTTCCCCGGGATGGTGCGCGGCGGACATGTGCTGTCGGCGGCGAATCTCGCCACCGTGTCCGGCCCGGGTAGCGCCATGGACCCCGAGCTCGTGAAGAAGTGGGACCACTTCGACCTCGCCGGCGCGCTCACCGCCCGGCTCGGGAAGCCGGCACGCGTCGCCAACGACGCCGACGTGCAGGGAGCCGCCGTGGTGCGCGGTGTGGGGCTCGAGCTGGTGGTCACGCTCGGGACCGGGGTCGGGACGGCGTTCTTCTACGAGGGGAGGCTGCTTCCCCATCTCGAGTTCGCCCACACCCCGCTCCACAAGGACGAGACCTACAACGACCAGCTCGGCGAGCGGGCCCGCAAGACCGTGGGGAACGTCCGCTGGAACAAGCGCGTGCGACGTGGCATCGCCACGCTGCGGGCGCTGTGTTTCTTCGACCACTGCTTCATCGGCGGCGGAAACGCCAGGAGGATCGAAGGTGAGGTCGCCCCCGACGTGAGCCTGGTGGACAACACCGCCGGATTGCTGGGCGGTCTCAAGCTGTGGACGGGCGAGCACCTGGGACTGAACGAGTGAGCCCCCGGCGCGAGGTCGACGAAGCCGCTCCTCGCCGGCGCAACCTGGCCAAGCCGATCGTGGCCCTGGTGCTACTGGCCGTGGTGGTGTCCTTCGTGGTGCAGAACAGCCAGAAGGTGAAGGTGCAGTTGTGGTTCGTGACGGGCCATCCCCGGCTCATCTGGGTGTTGCTGGTCACCGTGGTCGTCGGTGCCGTCCTGGGCTTCCTGGCCGGGCGTCCCGGTCGCCGCCGCCGGGCCGAAGAGCGGCGCAGCAGGCGAGACTGACGGTTCTGTCTCCGTCGGACGTGCGAGAGGGCCGCTGAGCTGCGCGCCGTCACGATCGCCGACGGACGGCTCGAGTGGCGCCAGCATCCTGACCCGGTTCCCGGGCCCGACCGCGTGGTGGTGTCGGTGCACGCCGCCGGCGTGAACGCCGCAGACCTCGTGCAGGTCCAGGGCTTCTATCCGCCGCCTCCGGGATGGCCGGTCGACATTCCCGGCATGGAGCTGGCCGGCGAGGTCGTCGCCACCGGGCCCGGCGCCTCGCGCTTCGCGCCCGGTGACCGGGTCATGGCGCTCGTGGGAGGCGGTGCCCAGGCGGAGCTGGCCGAGGTCGACGAGACCAGTGCCATGGCCGTGCCCAAGGCGATCAGCTGGGAGGAGGCGGGAGGGTTCGCCGAAGCGTTCTGCACCGCCCACGACGCGCTCTTCACCCAGTGCCGGCTCGTCCTCGGGGAGCGACTGCTGGTCACCGGGGCCGCCGGCGGCGTGGGGACCGCCGCCGTGCAGCTCGGAGCTGCCGCCGGGGCACACGTGGTGGCGTCGGTCCGCCGACACGAGCTGCGCGACGCCGTGGCCGCCCTGGGTGCGGCTCAGGTGGTCGCTCCTGACGCCGTCGCCGCGGCGGGGCCGTTCGACGTGGTGCTCGAGCTGGTGGCGGGCGACGGGTTCGCTTCGTCGCTGCAGGCACTGGCGATGGGCGGGAGGTTGTGCGTGATCGGGGTGGGAGCGGGTTCGCGCCAGGAGATCGACCTCTTCTCGATCATGGGACGGCACGCCTCCATCCGGGGCTCGACGCTGCGGGCTCGTCCGGCGAGCGAGAAGGAACAGGTCGTGCGTCTCGTCGACGCCCACGTCGTTCCACTGTTGGCCCAGGGAAGGGTGCGGGTGCCGGTGCTCGAGCGCGTCCCGATGTCCGAGGCACAGGCTGCCTACGAGCGCTTCAGCGCCGGCGGCAAGCTCGGCAAGGTGATCCTGACCCTAG
>DMNK01000104.1:0-134 GCA_003453695.1 Acidimicrobiaceae bacterium
GGAACACCAGCCGCCAGTTGATGGGTCCCAGGACGCCGCCCAGCACCAGTCCGATGAACGTCCCGCTGATCCCGGCGGCCTGGTTGATCCCGAGTGCCATGCCGCGCTGGTAGGCGGGGAAGGCGTCGGTCAGG
>DMNK01000104.1:312-20327 GCA_003453695.1 Acidimicrobiaceae bacterium
TCGGTCAGGATCGCCGCCGAGTTGGCGATCAACATCGCCGCGCCGACTCCTTGGAAGACGCGGATGATGATCAGCCACCATCCCGCCGCCGGGCCGGTGAGCCACGTCACCGTGAGCAACAGCGAGAAGACGGTGAAGACGAGGAAGCCCAGGTTGTACATCCGCACCCGACCGAAGATGTCCCCCAGTCGACCGAGGTTGACGACGAGCACACTGGTGACGACGAGGAAGCTCAGGATCATCCACAGGAGGAAGAAGGTGTTGCCCGCCTTCAAGGGGTCGAGGTGGATCCCGCGGAAGATGTCGGGCAGCGAGATGAGCATGATCGAGCCGTCGATGGTGGCCATGAGCATGCCCATGGTCGTGTTGACGAGCGCCGACCACTTGTAGCTCCCGCCGGGCGCCTCCCCTTCTGCGGCGCCCGGGGCAGCGGGGGACGGTGGGCCTGTCGCCTCAACCGCCACGCCGGCTCCCCGCCGAGAGGGGGGCACCGGGAGCGCTATTGACGTTCACGTCAACTGCCATCTCAGGGGTCATCGTAGCCGCGGCTCGCCAAGGCCCGGCGGGTGGCGGACCCTCGACGACGAGGGTCTCGAGATTTCAGGTGGCGACGGCGGTGCTCAAGGCAGCGGTGCGTGGCGGCGGTCCCGCCGGTGGGGGAGAACGAGCAGGCGGGTCAGGCCGCGGTCTTCCGCCGACCCCTCGAGGGACGCGCCAGCCGGTTGGCGGGTTCGTTCTGTGTCGGGGACGGTGAACGGAAATTCATGAGACTGGCGTCGAAGTCATGGACGGCGCAGCGGTCGCGGCTGTTGTAGATGGAGAGCCGGGTGTCGCAGCCCTCCGCTTCACAGGTGCGGCCGGCCAGAAAGGCGACGACTCGGCCCCGCTCTTTGCCGAGGATCTCGCCTCCGATGCTCTCCAGGCTCATCGTCATCGCAGCGCCTCCCGAGGACGGCCCTGCGGGCTCCCGGGCGCCCTCAGGCCGACGGGCGCACGACCGCAGTTGCTGCCACTGAGGTGAACCTAAGGAAGCCGGCCGGGTTGATCCAGAGCCGAAAGTCCCAACGAAAGTCGCCCTTCAGCCAGCCGAGTCTCCCTTGTAGACGGCAGGCGGGCCCTCCTGGCGACCGAATTCGGGCTCGAAGGCCGCCGAGAAGGCCTCGAAGCGTCTCTTCCAGGCGCCGGGTTCCGGACGGGTCCCGGCCAGGCGATCCAGGCAGTCCTCCCAGCCGGCGGCGTTGCGGGCGGCAGCCGAAGCGGGCAACTCGTCCACCAGCACCAACCGGGTGCCCCCATCTTCGTCCGAGAGCTCGAAGCGCAGCGTCTCCTCGCCCCACGTGAAGGCGAGCGCCCGGGGCTCGTCGACCACCAGGACCTCCCCGGTGAGCGTCAGGTCGATGACCTCGGGCGGGAACACGAAGGTGATGGCCGCGCCTGCGGCCCACGTGCCGCCCGCCACCTCGACGTCGCATGGGAACCACGATCGGAGTTGCTGGCGATCGGTCAGCGCCTGCCACACCGTGGCCGGCGGATCTGCGAGGTGTCGTTCCACACGCACGGCAGCGCCGTCACCTGTGCGCTGCACCCTGGTATCACTCACTTCGGCTTCCTCCTCCTCCGTCGTTCGAGATGGACCTCGAGCCGGTCGAGGTGCGCCTCCCACAGTTCGCGGTACCCGCCGAGCCAGGCGTCCAGCTCCGCCAGCGGCTGGGGACGGATGCGGTACATCCGCCGCTGGGCGTCGGTTCGGGTCTCCACCAGTCCGGCTTCGCGCAGGACCCGCAGGTGCTTGGACACGGCCGGCTGGCTCAGGTCGAGTTGGTCGACCAGTGCACCGACGGGCTGCTCCCCCCAGCGCAGCAGGTCGAGGATGGCCCGACGGTGGGGTTCTGCCAGGACCTGCATGGTGGCGCCGGCCGACACCAGGCTAGTATGCTTGAATAGTTATATGCGTGTCAAGAAATACTGAGCCAGAGCCTCACGGCTTGAGCAACTGGGCGAACCGGCGCGAGGTGACGGCCAGTCCCACGCCGCCCATGGCGAGCAGGTACAGGGCATGGCCCACGAGTACCCACGACAAGGCACCGGCGTCGAGCCCGCGCACGAGCACCACACCCTGGTAAAGCGGGGTGAGGCGGACCACCAGCTGCAGCCACCCCGCGTAGACGGTGAGGGGATAGAAGGTTGCCGAGAACAGAAAGAGCGGGAGCATGGCCAGCGCAATGCGGTCGAAGTCCTGCCAGGTGCGCATGTACGAGGTGGCGGCCATCCCCGCCGCCGAGAAGGCGAAGCCGATGAGTACCGCCGCGGGATAGCACAGCACCGCCCAAGGGCTGAGCACGTATCCCAATGCCGCCATGACGACCAGGAAGGCGCCCGAATACAGCCCGGCGCGCATGAGCGTCCACACCAGCTCGCCGAGCGCCACGTCGGACACGCCGAGCGGCGTCGCCAGCACGGCGTCGTAGACCTTCGTGATCTTGAGCTTGAAGAAGATGTTGAACGTGGCGTCGAACAGGGCTCCGTTCATGGCCGAAGCGGCGAGCATCCCGGGGGCGACGAAGGCGGTGTAGGGCACCACCTGGGCACCGACGTGGAAGCGGCCGACGAGATGCGAGAGGCCCAAGCCGATGGAAAGCAGGTAGAAGAAGGGCTCGAAGAAGCCGGTCACGAGGAACACCCAGCCGCGCCGGTAGACGAGCACGTTGCGCTCCACCAGACGCAGGGAGCGCCTCCCGCCCAACAACGACACCGGCGTCAGGCGGAGAGCGATTCCGCTCATACGACCAGCCTCGTCCGGTACGTCCGCTGCGCCGCCCACAACCCGAGGACGGCCAGTGCCGCCAGATAGAGGGCGTGCAGGACGTCGAGGACGGGGTGGAGCTGTCCGAGCGCCAGGTCGCGGCACAAGGTGACTCCGTGGTAGAGGGGCGTGGCGTAGGCGAGGTACTGGAGCCACTGGGGGAGCTGGCTCACAGGAAAGAAGGTGCCGGAGAACAGGAACAGCGGGATGAGCACCATCCGGTAGATGGTGGAGAAGGCGGTGTCGGTCTCCTGGGTGGCGGCATAGGCGGCGATCGGGGTGGCGAAGGCCAGCCCGGTGAGCACCGCCGCCGGGATGGCGAGGATCGCCCAGGGGGACAGGACGGTGCCGAAGGCGGCCATGACCGCCACGTAGATGACGGTCACGGTCAAGAGCCGCACGGCGATCCAACCCATGTGGCCCAGCAGCACGTCGAGCAGGCGGAGCGGGCTGGCGAGCTGGGCGTAGTAGGTGCGCATCCACTTGATCGCCGCCATGACCGGGTACGTGGCGTCGTTGCCGCCGATCTGCATGGCCGTGGATGCCAGCAACCCTGGTGCGAGGAAGACGATGTAGCGGACCTGGTCGACATGGTGGGCGTGATTGTCGACCAGAGAACCGAGCCCGACCCCGAGCGCGGCCAGGTACAGGACCGGGTACAGGAAGCTCGTGGTGATCGATCCGCGCCAGGTGCGCTTGTACTGGTAGGCCCAGTAACGCAGCGCCCGCAACGAGGGAGGCTCCTGCGGGCCGCGCGCCACGTGCATGCCTGGTGTCTCGACGCCGAATGCCGTGGTCATTCCACCAGGCTCCGTCCCGTCAGGTAGAGGAACACGTCCTCGAGGCTGGACCGGCGCACCAGGGTGCGGTCGGGGGCCATGCCGGTCCGCCGCACCTCCTCGACCAACGCCTCGCCGTCGTCGGTGTAGAGCAGGAGGCGGTCGGGGAGGACCTCGTGTCGGCTGGCCAGGCCGTCGAGGCGGCCGGCCGCCGACGCGTAGTCACCGCTGGCGAAGCGGAGCTCCACCACTTCTCGGGTCGAGTACCGGTCGATGAGCAGGTGGGGAGGGCCCTCCGCCACGATACGGGCGTTGTCCATGATGACCAGCCGGTCGCACAGCTGTTCGGCCTCGTCCATGTAGTGCGTGGTGACGACTTGGGTCACGCCCTGCTGCTTGAGACGGTAGAGGCGGTCCCACACCAGGTGCCGAGCCTGCGGGTCGAGGCCTGTCGTCGGCTCGTCCAAGATGAGCAGCTCGGGATTGGAGACGAGCGCCCGGGCGATGGTGAGGCGCCGCTTCATGCCTCCCGAGAGAGGCTCGACCCGTTCGTGGGCGCGTTCGGCCAGCTGGATGAACTCGAGCAGCTGCTTGGCCCGGTCCCGTATCTCGTGCCGCGGCAGGTCGAAGTAGCGGCCGTAGACCACCAGGTTGTCGAACACCGTCAGCTGCAGGTCGAGCGTGTCCTCCTGGGGAACGAGACCGATCCGGCGGCGGATGGCCGGGCCGTCCGTCTCGGGGTCCAAGCCGAACACGCGCAGGGTGCCGGAGGTGACCGGCGACATGCACGAGATCATGCGCATGGTCGAGGTCTTGCCCGCCCCGTTGGGCCCGAGGAATCCGAAGGACTCCCCGGGGGCGATCTCGAAGTCGACGGCGTCGACGGCGGTGAAGGCCCCGAAGCGCTTGGTCAGCTGGCGCGCCTCCACCAGCGGTGCCGGGCCGGCATCGGACCGGAGACGCGTGGGGTCGGCTGTCTCGGGCACAGCCGCCCAACGCTACCGGCGCCGGCGACCCACGATCCTCGTCCCGCCCACTTCGCTCCTGGCGGACGCGCACCGGTGATCCGGTGCACGCTCCCGAGGACCCAGGGGCAAGGTCCGTGCCCGCAGTTGGGGCCTTCGGTAGGGGAACTTGGTCCCTAGTGGAGGTACACGACCTCCTGGGACGGATGGTCAAGGCCCCGACTCCGGCTGCCGGCTCCGGAGAGGCACTGGAGCGGGAGCTTGCCCGCCCCGGCGATTAGGAGAGCCACCACGAAAGCGTCGAACCAAAGCGAATCGAGGTCACCCATGTCCATCCGTCGTCGTGTTCTGCTCGTCACCGGGTCGTTGCTCGGGATCGGGGTCGCCATCCTCGAGAGCACGTCCGCAGGACGGCGGCTGCGGCAACTGGCCGCCCCAGCTGGCCCGGACTGCCCGGTACCAGGGCGGACGGATCGAGGGGTTCCGCTACCGGTTGGCGGGCCGCCACCCGGATCCCGCCGTCACCGACGGCGTCCTCGCCGACAGGATCCGCTCCACTCTGGGGCCTCTCGAGCACCGACTCGACATCCCCCGGATACACGTCTTGGCGTGTGGGCACGACGTCATGCTGCACGGAGACGTCGACGACGCCCGACATGCACGGGAGTTGGTGGCGGCCGTGGCCGCCGTGCCCGGCGTCGCCCATGTCGATTCCCATCTGCGGGTGGGCCTGATTCCGGGAGACAGCCGGCCGTCGGAAGGCGGAGCGCGCCACTAACGTCGCCTTCGATATGGCGGAGGTGATCGAGCAGCGCGACGAGCTGGCCGCTCTGTGGGAGTGGTTCGCAGGCACCCTGCTCCCCGACTACTCGCCGCTGTACACGCGCATCGCCGGGTCGGTGGCGCAGGACCGCGCCGTCCTGGACCTGGTGCGGGAGGCCCCGCCCGAGGCACACATGCCGCTCGTGCTCCTGGCCGCCGTCCACTATCTGGTGCTCGGCGGTGTCGACCATCCGCTCGCCGCCGTCTACGCCGGGCGGAGCCGGCGAGACCCTGCGCCGCTCTTCCACGACCTGTGCATGCGGTACCGGCGGGAGGTCCTCGAGCTCATGTCCCGCCGGCGGGTCCAGACCAACGAGGTGGGGCGCAGTGCCCTCCTCGGCCCCGCTCTCACCCACATCACCCGGGCCCACGGCACCCCTCTACATCTGGTCGACGTCGGGGCGAGCGCCGGCCTCAACCTCTGCTGCGACCGATACCTCCTCGACTACGGCGAGTGGGGACGTTCCGGCCCGCCCGGTGCCCCGGTCCACATCTCGTGCGAGGTACGGGGCGGGAACCCGCCCGTTGCGGCGCGGCTCGGCCCCATCTCGGCGCGGGTGGGCATCGACCTCGACCCCGTCGACGTGGACGATCCCGCCGACGTCCAGTGGCTGCTGGCCTGCGTCTGGCCCGACACGGGCCGGCTGGAGCGCACCCGTCGAGCCATCGACGTGGCCCGTCGCCAGCGCCCCCGGGTGGAGGGGGGAGACGCCGTCGAGGTGCTGCCCGCCGTGCTCGGGGACCTGCCGGCGGAGGGCGTGACGTGCGTGGTGACGACCTGGGTCATGGCCTACCTCTCCCCTGACAAGCGGGCCGGCTTCGTCGAGCTGCTCGCCGAGTGGGGCAATCGGCGCCCGGTGGTGTGGATATGCGGGGAGTCCGTCGGGGTCGTGGAGGCCTTGCGCGGTGTCGAGCCCGGCGAGTCCGGGGATCCGGCCGCGGGCGAGGTGCTGACCGCGGTGTCCTTCCACGCCGGGTCGGTGGAGCCGAAGCTGCTGGCTCGAGTCCATCCCCACGGGCGCTGGCTCGACTGGGAGGGCTGACTGCCGCATGGGGCCGTAGTCGGGTCCTTCGACCCTGGTCGCCGCTGTCGTGAGGAGCGCACCATCACCACCATCCCGGACACGGCCGGGAGGGGCTGGAGGAGCGTGACATGGTCGAAGTGGCGTGGATCGTCGCCGCAGTTGTGCTCGGTGGGTGGCTGGTCGAGATGGGCCGTCGAGCGCTGCTCGGTGCCCGCCTGCAGCGGTCGATGGCGGGCCCGCCCACGCCGGTAGCGGCGGGCGGGGGAGTGCGCACCGGCGCCCAACCGTGACCCGCGCCCGGCGCCTGGCGCCGGAGCGGTTGCGGGCGGTGGCCTGGTAGCAGCGGCGGGCAGACCGGCAAGCTGTGCCGGTGGGACGGGCGCTGTTCACCGACTTCTACGAGTTGAACATGGCGGCCAGCTACCTGCGCCGCGGCATGGAGGCGCCCGCCACCTTCAGCCTCTTCGTCCGGGACCTGCCCCCTCAGCGCGGCTTCTTGGTGGCGGCCGGGCTCGAGGACTGCCTCGACTGGCTGGAAGGGCTGGCCTTCGACCAGGACGATCTCGCCTATTTGGAGCGGCTCGGCTTCCCGGGCGGCGACCTCGACGCCCTTGGCGCCCTGCGATTCTCGGGGGAGCTGTGGGCCGTCCCCGAGGGGCGCATCGTCTTCGCCGGCGAGCCGATCCTGGAGCTCACGGCCCCCATCGCCGAGGCCCAGCTCGCCGAGACATTCCTCTTGAACCGCGTCACGTTCCAGACGGCGCTGGCTTCGAAAGCGGCGCGCTGCCGGGTGGCCGCCGGCGGCCACATTGACCTCGTCGAGTTCGGGTTCCGGCGCACCCAGGGAGTGGACGCCGGTCTCGCCGCCGCCCGCTCGAGCGCCATCGTGGGATTCAGTGGCACGAGCAACGTCGAAGCCGCTCGCCACTTCGGCCTCGAGCCCGTCGGCACCATGGCCCACAGCTACGTCGAGTCCTTCCCCACCGAGAAGGAGGCCTTTGCGGCCTACGCGTCGGACTTCCCCGAGCGAGCCGTGCTCCTGGTCGACACCTACGACACCCTCGCCGGGGTGGAGCACGCCGCCCAGGTGATCGTCGAGCTCGGCGTGGAGGGCGGAGCCGGCATACGCATCGACAGCGGTGACCTGGCCGCCCTGGCCAAGGCCGCCCGGGCGCGACTGGACGAGGCGGGGCTCTCACGGGTGCGGATCTTCGTGTCCGGAGGTCTCGACGAGTTCGACCTGGCGGCGCTCGTCGCCGCCGGAGCCCCCGTGGACGCCGCCGGGGTGGGCACGCGCCTCGGGGTGTCGGCCGACGCCCCCTATCTCGACAGCGTGTACAAGCTCGTCTCCTATGCCGGGCAGCCCGTGCTCAAGCTCTCCGAGGGCAAGGAGACACTGCCCGGCGCCAAACAGGTGTTCCGGGCCGAAGGGTTACGCGATGTGCTCGGGCTCCGGGAGGAACCGGCACCTCCCGGGACGTCGGCCCTCCTCGAGCCGGTCATGGCCGAGGGGAGGAGGGTGCGCACCTCCGAGCCGCATGCCGCCATCGTCGCCGCCCGCCACCGATTCCAAGCCGACCTGCAGGCCCTGCCCGAGGAGGCACGGGCCGTCGCCGGCCCCAAGGCGTTGGCGCCCTCGGTGAGCCCAGCCCTGGAGGCGCTGACCAGCCAGGTCCGGGGTCGGCATCGGAGGGGCGAAGGAAGCTGAACCCACCGCTGCGGCGAGGCACCGACGGCCAGGGTCCGTGTCGCGGCATGCCGAATCGGGCACCATGACATCGGGATGGCAACAACCGGTGCAGCGCAGGACGCGGCTCCCGAGTCGCTGCCCCGCGGCCCTGCCGCCCTAGCGACGCTCTGCTTCATCCTCTTCCTCACCTTCCTCGACAACACCATCGTGAGCGTCGTCCTGGCCGGTGTGCAGACGGACCTCCACGCCGGAGTGAGCGGCCTGCAGTGGGTGGTGAACGGCTACGCCCTCGTCTTCGCCAGCCTCATGCTCACCATGGGAACCCTGGGCGACCTCTTCGGCCGGAAGAAGGTCATGCTGGGTGGGGTCGTCGTCTTCTGCGCCGGCTCTTTGCTGGCGGCATTGGCGCCGAGTGTCGGTGTCCTCACCGCGGGCCGGGTGATCATGGGGGTGGGCGCCGCTGCCTCGGAGCCCGGCACGCTGTCGATGATCCGCCATCTCTATCCCAATCGTCGGGATCGGGCACGGGCCCTCGGGGTGTGGACGGCGGTATCGGGCCTGGCTCTCGCCATGGGGCCGGTCATCGGCGGCGTGCTTGCCGGGCTGTACTCGTGGCGAGCCGTCTTCTGGTTCAACCTCTTCTTCGGCATCGCCGCATTGGTCGGAGCACAGCTGACGCTTCCCGAGAACGCCGATCCGCAGTCGACGAAGCTCGACATCCCCGGCTTCGTCCTCGGGGCCACGGCACTTGCCTCCGCATCATTCGCCGTGATTTCGGGCGAGACGGCGGGCTATTTCACGTGGTGGATCGACCTCCTCTTCGCCCTGTCCCTGGCGGCAGCCGTCGCCTTCGTGCTCTTCGAGCGGCGGGCGGCGAATCCGGTGTTGAACGTGCACTACTTCCGAAGACCGCCGTTCAGCGGATCGAACTTCGTCGCCTTCTCGACGTTCTTCTCGATCTTCTCGCTGTTCTTCCTGATCGCCCTGTACCTGCAGACGGTGGGCACCAGCTCCTCGTACCAGACTGCGGTCGACTTCGTGCCCATGGCGGTGGCGATGGTCGTTTCGGCGGTGTTCACCGGCCGGTGGGTGGCGGCGTCCGGCCCCCGGATGCCCATGACCGTGGGCTGCGTCCTGGCGGGGCTGGGTGTGCTGCTCACGGAGTTCCGCCTCTCACCGAGCGCCGGGCTGGCCGCCGTGGGCTGGACCATGGCGATCGCCGGAATGGGCTTCGGGATTGCCATCGTGCCCGTGACGTCCTCGGCGCTCAGCGCCATCCCGCCGGAGCATTCGGGGATGGCCGCGTCCACGACCAACACGAGCAGAGAGCTCGGCGCAGTGGCGGGCGTCGCCATCTTGGGGTCGATCGTCAACGGTCAGCTGACCGTGGCCCTGGCCCACCGGCTCCACGAGCTCGGCATCCCGCAGACGTTCATCAACGCCGTGGTCGCCGCCGTCGCCACGGGCAACTTCAACACCAAGGCGGCCAGGTCGGTGGCGGGGAGCAACGCCAACCTGGCCGTCATAGTGGACCGCATCCTCAACGCCGCCTCCGACGCCTTCGCCAACGGGATCGACCTCGCCCTCTTCTTCGCCGCCGCCCTGATGGGTCTGTCGGCGGTGGCCGCCCTCCTCACCATGCGGGTGCGGAGCAGCAGCCTCGAGTTCTGAGCCCGCTGACCAGGGAAGACTCCGAGAATTCCTCCTGGCGCGCTCGAGCGGTGGAGTAAGCGATATATCGTGATACTACGACCGTTCGGCGCCATGGAGCGACGCCAGGGCGAAGCAGAAAGGCAAGGAAGCGATGCACCAAGAACGAATGCACGGCTGGAAGGGGGGCCGAGCCCGACAGCGGCGCGGCGGCCCCTGGTGGGAGGAGTGGAGCGAAGGGTGGGGCGGCCGGCCTCGAGGCGGTCCGCGCATGCGCCGGGGCGACATCCGCTGGGCCCTGCTCGAGGCGCTCGAGGAAGGCCCCGCCCATGGGTACGAGCTCATCGTCCGGTTGGAGGAGCGCAGCGGCGGCATGTGGCGCCCCAGCCCGGGGTCCGTCTATCCCACGTTGCAAATGCTCGAGGACGAGGAGCTGGTGCGCTCGGAGGAGCGTGAGTCCAAGCGCGTGTACGAGCTCACCGACGACGGCCGTGACGCCTCGGAGGAGCGGGCGCGGCGAAAGGCGCCGGGGGCGGGCGCGTCCGAGGAGGGGGCCGGAGGGCCCTCGCGCCACCGGGGGCTGCGAGGTGCGCGCATCGCCGGTGAGAGGTTGGGGCCGGTGTTCCCTCCTCTCATGATGGCGGCCAGGCAACTCGCCATGACCGGCGACGACGCCCAACTGGAGCGGGCCCAGGACGTGCTGCGCCGGGCGACGAAGGAGTTGAACCAGATCCTCGCCGAGGGGTGAACACGAGTCGCGGCGGGCGTGGCATTCTCCCAAGCGCCGGCTGAGCTGCCAAATATGGCCACGAACTCGGTCTGTTTGGGTTGCAAACCAACCGGTTGGTATGTTTTCATACCGGTATGGCGCAGCTCCGAGCAGAGCGGACGCGAAGCTCCATCGTCGAAACAGCGGCCCGGGCCTTCGCCGAGTTCGGCTACGACGGCATTTCACTCAATGAACTGGTCGAAGCAACCGGGATGAGCAAGGGGGCCTTCTACTTCCATTTCTCCAGCAAGGAGGGGGTCGCGCTGGCCGCCTTCCGAGCCAAGCAGAAACAGATGGTCGGTCTGCTGTCTGCCGGGGAACCGCGTCCCACTGCCACCGACCAGTTGGCATGGAGCCTGCGACGACGGGCCCAGCTTTTCGTGGAGGATCCGTCCTTACGCTGTGTGATTCGCCTGGGGACGGATCTCGGAGCCCGATCCGGCCCAGGGTCGGAGTTCAGCTCGTTCATAGAGCTCGCTGTGGCCGCCTGGGTCAACCTGCTTCGGCGCGGGATTGCCTCAGGTGAGTTCCGGCGTGATCTCGATCCAGAAGCGACGGCTCTTGCAATCTTCTCCTGGGTCGTGGGCATGGACTCACTGTCGTTGCTCCAGTCAGACGCCAAGGATCTGGCCGATCGGACCGAGGACATGATCGACCTCCTGGTCCCCGCCCTGTCGGTCAGCGCGCCTCCCAAGCGCTCGAAAGTGGGAGCCAAGCGAGGCGGGCTGTAGATGCGAGAGTGGTTGTGGGCGGTTGGCAGTTTTTACGTTCTGCTCGGTGTGCGTTTCTTGCCCGCCATCAACGGCAAACAGTTGCAGCGAATGCGGGAGCGAATACTGCCGAGCTGGACGGCTCCTCCAGAAAGCGTCGAGTTCAAGGCACTTGTCGACTGGCAATGGACCTTCGGCCTCGACCTCTTTGCCATCGGCTTGGTGGGGATCGTAAGCGCCGCGGTGGGTTCGAGCGCAGGATATCGATATGTCGTCTGGGTCATCGTGGCGCGAGAGTTCATCGCTGGCATCATCCCCGATGCCTGGCTCATCATCCGCGGCTACACCCAAAGCTCGTTCTATGGCGGCTTCATCGTCCTGCATGCCGCCATCATCGCCACTGGTCTCTGGCTGTTGTCGTAGCTGCCCGGCGCTGGCTCGCCGCGAGTCCAGAGACCCAGGTCATGAGGATGTGCTCTGCGGTCAGGTCACGGACGCCGTCGCCAGCCCTTCTCCTGACCAGCCAGCGCGCTGAGGTAGGCGTTGTAGGCGGCGAGCTCGGGGTCCTCTTCCTCTGCCCGGGCCAGCCGTTCGCTGTCGTCGGGGGACGAGGTTCCTGCCGGGCCGACGTCGTCGCCCGTCTCCGGAGTGACCGTCGCCCTCTGGCGGCGCAGGCCTCTGGCCCCGACGGTGTCCGGGTCGTCGTGGACGAGGAACCACCAGAAGATGGCGCCGAAGACGGCGAAGCAGGGCCACATGACCGAGTACACCCAGCCCAGGCTGTCACCACCCAGGGCGACACCGACCTGCCACCACGCCGCCACGGCGCAGCCGGGTATCCAGACGAGGAGGGCGACATGAGCGAGCACGGCGCGCCGGGTCAGCCACCGCGAGCGCGCCGAGGGAGATGCCGTGTCGGTCATGTGCGCCGTGTGCCTAGCGCTCTACGGCCGGCGCCAGGGCGGGATCCCCGGCGCCCCCGGTCATCCGGTCGAAGCGACGGGTGAGCAGTCGCTCGGCCACGATGGCACAGAACGGCACCGTGCCGGCCAGCAGCACGAGCACCATCCACCCGAGCGGGACCCGCAGACGGCGGGTGAATTCGAAGGCCACGACGAGATAGACGATGTAGAGGTATCCGTGCATCGTCCCGACCACCCGGACCACCCAGAGGTCGTCGTCCCACACCTGGAGCGGCACGCCGACGAAGACCAGGACGATGAGGAGCACGGCGGTCGTGTAGGCCAGGACCCGGTAGCGAAGGAGCGCGCCGCGGTCAGCCGGCTTGAACGTGAACGGGCGAGAAGGCACCGAACCCATACGGTAGTGGGGCCCGCCGAGAGCCGATCATCGGCGCTGGCGCCCCCGGGCGAAGGCATTGGTGGGCCTCGACTGCCGGCTGTGCGGTCACGCTCCCGAGGAACTGCCAGGCCTACGCTAGGGGTGTGAAGGGCGACCGGGTCGAGATCGTCGTGGACGTGGGCGACGGGGTGCAGCGCTTCGAGGTGGTGGCCACCAAGGCGGGCCGTCGAGTGGAGGTTTCGAGCGGTCGCACCACCGTCGAGGTGACAGAGGTGACCCGGACGGGCCGGGCCGTGCGCAGTGGTCGCTTCATGGCCAGCCGGGTGGTGGCTGTGGTCGAGCACCCCGTCGACGCCGGACCCGACTGACCGTCGCCGGCCATTCAGCCGGCGTCACCCGGGCAGCGTCAGCCCGCCAAGGGTGTGAGCGAGATCCGGGCCGTGCCCCCGTAGGCGGGGATGGCGGCGGCATCGGGGCCGTCGTCGACCGGGGCCCCTGGCCCCAGGTCCACGGTGACGGTGGGACTCCCGTGCACGCCGGTCCCGCACGACGCCGGAACGTCGACGGTGACGAGGCCCGTGCCTTGCAGCGTCAAGCCCTGGCAGTTCACGCCGGTGAGATCGAGGAAGTCGACGTCGGGGCGCTGCACCGACACGTGCCATCCCCAGATGTCGAACTGCGTGGCGATGGTTCGGTAGTCGAAGCTCGTCGGAACCGGGGGAGGTGCGCCGGTGCCGTCGGGATGCAGGACATTGGCGTACTGGCCGGCCAGCTCCTGGCGCAGGAAGGGATTCCAGTAGACGTCCTCGTGGATGCCCGGGTGCAGCTGGTAGGTGTTGGTCACGCCCTCGGCGGCGAACGCCGCCTCCATCTGCACGTTCATGTCGAGCACGAGCGCCTCGAACGCCTGGGCCGAGGCGTAGTTCTGCGGGCTCTCCACGTCGGAGGCCTGGCGGGGGACGGCGTCGTTCGAGAACCCGCGGATGTCGAGCGACGGCGTGCCGCCGGCGGTGGCATGGCCGTTCCCGGCCAGGTCCACCGGCATGTTCCCCCGGTAGAAGGCCTGGTCGCCGACGGGGTCACCGAGGGCGTACAGGGCGACGCCGAAGTCCTCGATCGGGGCGGGCAGCGACGTCACGGGGACGTTGGCAGAGACGACCCCCGGCACCTGGAAGTAGGGGACACCGGCGGGGGGCGACACCGAGACGGGGCTCCGGCCGGTGATCGGCGACAGCGGCTGCGGCCCCGGGGCGATGAGGAAGTTGAGGGCGCCGGAGATGGAACCGAGGCTGGCCCACGTGTCAGGGTGCTGCAGGCCGTCCTTGTAGGAGCCGAAGCCACCGAGCGACGTGCCCTGCAGCGCCTGCCAGTCCCGGCCCTGGCCCGCCGGGAAGTTCTGGTCCACGTAGGGGACGAGCTCGTCGAGGAGCGATGCTTCGAAGCGCGGCGGCGGAGTGCCGTAGACGTGCTGGTCACCGCCGGCGCCGTAGCGGGGGTTCCAGTCCATCCAGAAGCCGTCCAAGCCGGGGCCGGGGCCGTATCCACCGGGGACGGTGCGTCCGTCCGGCGCCACCAGGATGAAGTCGATGGGGGACATCGGCACCCAGCCCGACGGGTTGCCGTAGTCCCACGGGTCGAGGACGTGGTTGGGGTCGACGGGTGGCCCGGAGTCGAGCGCCGCCACCATGGCCGACGGCGCCGACGCCGTGCCCAGCTCGGAGGTGTAGTCACCACCGAAGCCGTGCAGCAGGTACAGCACCGGACATCGGGCTCCGACGGGGTCGAGCACGGCGGGGGCGCACTGCTTGGGCACGTAGTAGGAGAACGCCGTGGTCCCGCCCAGATCGGCGCTGGGCATCTCCTGACACGTCACCGTGCCCACCACCACGGTGAGCGTGCCAAGTGCGCTGACCGGTGCGTTGCAACCGGGGAAGAACGAGGCGGTGTCGGCGGGTTGCGTGCTCGCCGACGGGAAGACGCCTCGATCGCCGGCTGCCACGAACCCGACGAGGAGGGCCATTCCCGCCACGGCCGTCGTCAGCCGACGTTTGAGCACGAAGAGAACGGGGTGTCGCCGCCATTCGCCGTTCGCCGCCCGCTGTCTCACGTCGTCCTCCGCCAGTCCGACGCCGCCGGGTGGCGAGGCTAGCGGTGCCTGCCTCCGGAGGGCAATCGTGGTGCCAGGGAGGCGCTGTGCGCCCCGCTCCCGATGTTCAGCCCGTCTCGCGCCGGGCGTAGTCCCAGACGAGCTCGGCTTCGCTGCTCGTTCCGAGGAGCAGCTTCCCGGGGTGCTGCTTGTCGATGTGTCCCATGAGGCCGGCGTAGATCGAGAACCCGCACAGCTCCTGCAGACGGCGGGGGAAGCGCTTGATGGTGGCGAGCGGAATGCCCAGCTGCTGGTTCTCTTGCTGGCGGATGTACCCGGCGCAGTAGTTCATGGCGATGCCCACGCGGCGACGGTCCGTGCGGTTGGCTCCACCGCCGTGCCACAGGCTCCCCACCCACACGAGGACGCTTCCCTTTTCCATCTCGGCGGGGATGGAGTCGTAGGACTCGAGCGGGTTGGGGGACTGATCGGCGAGATGGGTCCCCGGGCAAAGCCGCGTGGCGCCGTTCTCCTCGGTGAAGTCGGTGATCGCCCACATCGTGTTGCAGATGATGGGTGGATGGGGCTTGGGCAGGGGGATCAGCTGGTCGTCGCTGTGGATGGGCTGCGCCGACTCTTCGGGGCCGATGGCGATCGACGACAGCGAGGAGATGAGGAGCCCGGGGTCCAGGACGCGCTCGACGATGGGCAGCACGTTGGGATGGACGGGTATGCGCTCGTAGAGCTGTCCGTGGACCAGGAGGTTGTAGATGCGGGTGGTGTGCAACCCCTCGAAGAGATTGTCGGCGGGGACGATGCCGAGTGCCCGTTCCAGGCGGAGGAGGTCGTCGTTGATGGCCTCGACGAGGTCGAGAGCGATGGCACCGGGAACAACCACCCAACCCTCTGCTCGCACCCGGGCGGCGTAACCGTCGACGGCAGCGTCGTCGAGGGTGCGGAGATCGGCCGCCGGCGTGGGCGGTTGCGGGCTCGTCGTGGTCATGGCTGTCCGTTCACCTCGTGTCCTTCCGCGCTGGCCGGTTCACGCCGCCAGGGCCTCGGCGGCCGAGCCCATGAGGTCCAAGAAGTTGTCGCAGTAGAAGCGCCGGCGGACGTCCTCGTCGGCATCCCCGAGCGAGGCCTCGAAGCGTTCGAGCGGTCGCCTGCCTCCTTCCACGTGCGGGTAGTCGGAGGAGAACATGCAGATCTCCGGCCCGTTCTGGGCCACGATCCAGCCCACGTCCTCGGTCGGGTAGGGCGTGAAGCGGACTTGGCGGGTCACGTATTCGGTGGGCCGCAGCGACAAGGCCCGGAGGCGCTCCTCGTGGCGGGCGAAGGCTTCGAAAGCGGCTTCCATCTGCCTGGTCCACGACGGCACCCAGATCGCTCCTTGCTCGATGATCCCGATGCGCAGAGCCGGGAAGCGATCGAGCACGCCGTCGAAGATCATGGTGGCCAAGGTCTGCGCCGGCGGTCCGGGGATGCCCATGTAATCGACGGAGCGGAAGTTCTCCTCCCCTCCGTGGAAGTCGGCGGGGATGGGGAGACCGTTCAAGAAATAGGCGGAGTCGATGAGGTCACCTGTCCCGCCCACGTGGAAGACCACGGGGATGCGGGCCTCCTCGGCCTGGGCCCACACGCGGTCGAGGCCGACGTGACTGGGGGAGTGGCTCGGCGGGCACCCCGATGCCACCAGCAGCGCTGCTGCTCCTATGGCGATCGCTTCAGCCGCAGCCTTCGGAGCGAGGTCCAGGTCGACGAGCGGCACGTAACAGGTGGGCAGGAGCCGGCGATCCGCGGAGCAGAACTCGACCATGCCCCTGTTGTGGGCGCGCGCCGCCCCGTAGGCGAGCTCGACGTCTCCGCTGTGCTCCCAGTCCCGCAGGCGTCGATTGTGGAAGGTGTTGAACACCAGCTGGCTCGAGAACCCGAGCAGGTCGAGGGCCCGGCCCCGGTCTTGCGCGATGAAGGAGCCGGTGGCGGCGAAGTTCTTTCGGTTCATGATCTCGGCCGCCTCGTCGGAGCGGTACTCGGCAGTGCCATGCCGAGCTCGCAGCCGGTCGAATGCTGCCTCGAGATCACGGAGCTGCTCGGTCGGGTCACCGGTCTGGCGCAGCTCGTTCCCACCGGGATAGCGCAGTGGCTTGATCCGGTCCCGCACCGAGGGGTCGGCGTGGTCCCCCAGCCACGTCGGTGTCTCCATGATGTGGGCGTCCGCATCGTGGACGGTCCGCCCTTCGCTGTAGGCCATCAGCGACCTCCCCGTCCGAGAGCCATGGTGCCACGCCCAGGCAGTCACCGGCCTCGGGGAAAGGCCGGTTGCGGGACCGGAGCTCGGCGACTCCGCTCGGGTTACGACAAGAAAACCGCAGGTTGGAGGCCTAGACCACGTTTCCCTTGCGGCTCGAAAAGCGGCCGGGGGCGACTCCGGCACCGCGACGGGGGAGGGTGGCACAGGTGGCACGGCTTTGGCCCAAGGGTTGGATCGGCTCCAAGCAGGCTCCGGCAGAGGAGGGCGGGGATGCGGAAGCCCGCCGTCGGGATCCCGCTGCGGGATGGCCGTGGATTCCCCGGCCCGCCGCCGCCGGTGCCGGGTCGGTGGCCGCCCCACTGGGCACCAGCGAGATGACGACCTCCCCGGTGGTTGAGCAGCTCCAGATGGCCGCCGCCTCGACCGGGACCAAGCGCAAGCGTGGGCTCGGTCGGCGACCCACCCTCGAGTCCGAGGCCGCCGAGACGCCGGCCCCGGAACGGTCGGGACGACCCGACGCCGCCGCCCCAGAGCAGACACCCATCCCCTCGGAGGAGAGCATGGCCAAGTCCGAAGACCCCGAGACCAAGCCGCCGGAGGGCGAGGCCCCGACCACTGCCGCCGGCGAGAGTGAGGCAGAGGGCCGGGAAACGGCACCCGTCCCCGTCGGTGTCGGGCCCGGCGAGGAGGCCGACCAGACCCACGTCGATGCCGGCCAGGACGCCGGCGACACCCAGGGCGAGGCAGGGGCCGAGGGAGCGGTCGCTGGTCTTGCCGCTCTGGCCGGCGCCACCACGCCGGCGCGGGGATGGCGGCGGTTGTTCCGCCGGTCGGTCCCGCTCGACGAGGGGGCGGACTCGGCACTGGACGCCGGTGAGGCTCAGGCCGAAGCCGGCCAGGACGCCGGCGACGCCGCCACGGTCGACGAAGGGGAGGTTGCAGCGGCCGGCGTTGCCGCCATGGCCGGCGCCGGCACGGCGGCCGGCGGATGGCGCCGCTGGATCGGTGTCGCCCCCGGTCCGGACGGGCGCCGCAATTGGCTCGGCACCAAGCAGGTGGCGGCGGTGGTCCTGCTGCTTCTCGCCGCCGAGATCGGCTACGTCGTCAACCTGAACGTGTCGTCGAGCTCCAACAAGAGCGCCTCTCCCCCGCCGCTCAGCACGTTGCCACCGCTCAAGACGCCGACGGCCCCCGTGCCCACGACGGTCCCGCCCCCCAAGACGGCACCCAACGCATCCCCGTCGACGACGGTGGCCCCGGCAAAGCCGGCAGCGGCGCCCGTGGTGCAAGCCGCGGCAGCGCCTCTCGGCCCGTGTACCGCCAGTGACGTGAACATCACGACAGTGACCGGCCAGTCGTCTTACTCCGTGGGCCAGGCCGTGAACATCCTGACCACGGTGAGCGACGTCCACAGCTGCATCTTCCAACCGGCGCCGGCCGGCACCTACTCATGTGGGAGCAGCATCGTCGTCGCCTCCGGCGGCAACCAGGTGTGGCCCGCCCCGGGACAGGCAGAGCCGTGCAACGCCCCGGCAGGGATGACGATGAACCCGGGATCCACGGAATCGTTGTCGGCTACCTGGACGGCCTCGGCGGCCGGCACCTACCAGGCCATCGGCATGTGGGGTTGGAGCGCAGCGTCGGGCCAGCCGAACAACACGGCGAACGTGGCCTCGCCGGCGTTCACGGTCTCCTGACCGGAGGCCCGCTCGGCGGGCCGACTAGGGAGTGGCCGGCTGTGTGGACGGCCACCCGGCCAACATGTCCGTGCACGTGTCCTGGGCTCCGGTCGCCGGATCCCATCTCGTTTCTTTCCGCCCGGAAAAGGGTCCGTCCCCGCTGACTGCCCGCCCGCAGCCGCTCTCCGCAGTCGGATCCGCCCGCAGGCTGCAAAGTAATGCTCCGACCACTGACGGTCAAAGCTCGCGACAGCGCCGGGCGACGACGAAAGACGGTCGTTCCCCGAGCGTTCCCCCGGCAATGCGGCCTGTCAGCCGTCGCGCCTTCCTCAGTGGTGCTGGCGCCTTGGTGGCCGGCGCCGTGTTGGCCCCCAGGCGTCCGTCGCTGACCGACGCCGAGATGTCGATCCCGGGTTCGTCGATCGGATCGGCGTTGTCAGCGCTCGGGAGAACGGCCCGGCGCGGCCCGGATTCGCTTCCCAACCCGAACGTGGCGCCGGGCACCCCTGATCCCACCCTGGCCGACATCGAGCACATCGTGGTGCTCATGTTGGAGAACCACTCCTACGACAATCTCTTCGGCGTGCTCTACCCGCTCCGGCGCTACTCCCTGGGGGGGCGCACGCTGCACGACCGGCTGGACGGGCTCACGATGGCCAGTCCCTCCGGGCACGGGCCGTCGTGGAACCCCTTCGGCGTGACCAACTCGAACCCGTACACCGACGGATCTGTGCTCAACGCCTTTCTCATGCCGAGCACCTGTCAGCTCCATGCCAAGCCCAGCCAGGAGTGGGCTGCCAGCCACGCCCAGTACGACGGCGGGAGCAATCAAGGCTTCGCCCTGTCGTCGAGCGGTCCCGTGGCCATGGGGTACTGGGACGGGACCTTCCTGCCCTTCACCTACGCCCTGGCCACCACCTTCCCCGTCGCCGACCGGTGGTTCTGCAGCGTGCTGGGACAGACCGACCCCAACCGCCGCTACCTCATCGCCGCCACGTCGTCGGGCATGACCGACGACATCGCCCTTCCCACCTCGGCGGCAGGGATCACGAGCCTGTCCCCGGGTGTCGTCGAGCAGGATGCCTTGCTGGCGACGCCGGCCAACGGAACGATCTTCGACCGGCTCACGGCGTACGGGATCTCGTGGGCCGACTACAACGAGAGCTACCCGACCGGGACGACGGCCGAGCTGTACCCCTTCGACGACGTGATGACCGTCACCGACTTCGTCCACAACCGGACCGTCGGGTCACCGGGCGACACCACGGCCGGCTCCTTCTTCGGAGACTGCCGGACCGGATCGCTGCCGCAGTTCTCCCTTGTGGATCCCAATTTCGGCACCCAGTCACAGGAGAACCCCCAGGACATCTCGGTCGGCGAGGCGCTTTTGGCCAGCGTGGTCGAGGCGGTGGTGAGCTCGCCCAACTGGCCGAGCACCCTTCTCGTGGTCTGCTACGACGAACACGGCGGGTACTACGACCACG
>DMNK01000104.1:20489-22811 GCA_003453695.1 Acidimicrobiaceae bacterium
ACTACGACCACGTGCCGCCGCCTGCCGCCCTGGCACCTGATGCCATCCCGCCGGTGGTGGCGCCCGGCGAGTCGACCTACGACGGGTTCTGCCGGTACGGCTTCCGAGTCCCGGCTGTGGTCGTCTCGCCTTATGCGATCGCCAACGGCGTCACCCACACCGTTTACGACCACACTTCGATCCTGGCAATGGTGGAGCGAAAGTGGAACCTCCCTGCCCTCACCTTCCGCGACGCCAACGCCAACGACCTGACGGGCTTCCTCGACATGGCCGCTCTGCAGGCGGGCAAGCCCACCTTGGCGGATCCTGGGCCGTTCCCGTCTTCTGGTCCGAGCCGGAGTTGTCCCTTGGCACCGTCGTCGATCCCACCCGCCGCTGCGGTCATCCCCGCCTGATCATCCCGATTCCTCGGGGCGCCCGCCGCCGGGCCGGCCTGCACTATTCTCGAAGACCACGGGCCGTTGGCGCAGTTGGTAGCGCACTTGCATGACGCGCAAGGGGTCAGAGGTTCGAGTCCTCTACGGCCCACTCCCAACTCGCCGGCCTGATCAGTGGGCTCGGATGGTCCAGGATCCGGCAACTCGCCGTTTGCTCACCAGCACGCTGGCGTTCCGGCGTTGCCCGTCGCCAAACGGCAGCTGCATCTTGATCACTATCGGCTGGTGCTCTCGTGGGGTCTCGAGGGAGGCGAGACGGGTATCCAGAGATTTCGGAGCCGCTTCAGAGAGGAGGGCGTGATGGCGTCCAGCAACCTGAAGACCATCCAGGCACTGCACAGGGCCTTCAACGATCGAGATTGGGAGGCCATGGCTGGACCCGTGGCTGAGTCGTGCATCTGGAGCGATGCACGCGGGATCGAGTACAAAGGTCCCGAGGCGTACGCCAAGGAATATGCCAAGGGATGGATCGATGCATTTTCCGACGGCAAGATCACCAATCCGCGGTATTACGACGCCGGGGACACTGTCGTCGCCGAGTTCGTGGGTGCGGGCACCAATGACGGGCCGCTCGGTCCGATGCCGGCTACGAATCGCAAGGTCAACGTTCCCTATTGCGAGATCTTCCATTTCGATACCGAGGGAAAGGTCATACGCGGTAGTTCGTACTTCGACATGTTCGGGCTGATGGTGCAGCTCGGACACGCATCGCCTCCCGGTTGACCTTCCCAGGGTCGAAGGCGCGCCAGCGCCGTCGCCACCGCGTCCACGGGCCTTGACGGGAGCAGGCGATTACAGTGCCGCTACGTGAACACCACATATCCCCTTGCGGGCAGCGATGTGTCGATCTCGGCGATAGGCGTGGGCACGTGGGCGTGGGGAGACCGCGCCACGTGGGGGATGGGCGGCTATGACTCTGCTCTGACCCGTTCCACGATCGAGGAGGCCTGGCAGGCCTCGCTCGACGCCGGCATCACCCTGTTCGACACTGCCGAGGTGTACGGGCGGGGGGAGAGCGAGCGCATCATCGGCTCGCTCCTCGCCTCGGATCCCAAGCGGGCCGAGTCCGTGAAGATCGCCACGAAGTTCATGCCCTTCCCGTGGAAGGTGGACGTCCACCGCTCGCTGCTCGGGTCACTGCGCCGCTCGCTGGACCGCCTGGGCCGGCCCGGCGTCGACCTGTACCAGATCCACGGGCCCATCAGCTTCCGGTCGCACGCGGCCGTCGCAGAGGCGCTCGCCGACGCCCACGGTCAGGGACTGACCCGGGCCGTGGGCGTCTCCAACTACTCGGCCCGGGAGATGCGCGCCATGGCGGCCGAGCTCGACAAGCGTGGCGTGCGCCTCGCCACCAATCAGATCGAGTTCTCGTTGCTGCGCACGCAGCCGATGACCACCGGGTTGCTCGCCACCTGCCAGGAGCTGGGGGTCGTTCCCCTGGCCTACTCACCCATCGGTCAGGGACGGCTCACCGGCAAGTACTCGGCCTCGAACCCACCGCCCGGCAAACGCAATTTCGGCAATCACCCGATGGGCGTGGTCACCATGGTCGTCGACGAGCTGCGCCGCATCGGGGAGAAGCACGGAGGGAAGACGCCGAGCCAGGTGGCCCTCAACTGGATCATGGCCAAGTCGGTCGTCCCCATCCCGGGCGCCAAGAACCGGACGCAGGCTGAGCAGAATGCCGGCGCCATGGGGTGGGCCCTGGACGACGAGGACGTGTCGGCCCTGGACCGAGTGTCCCTGAGCGGACCCCACAGCCTGCAGAACCGGTTCTGGCAGCACGGCTGAGCGGGCCCGTGGGCGTCCGGGTGGACCGTCACTTCGGCGTTCACCGGACGAGCACCAGCTCCCGGAGATCCACCTAATGGGTTGCGATCAGCTT
>DMNK01000048.1:0-11954 GCA_003453695.1 Acidimicrobiaceae bacterium
GCCCGTCGGCGACGAATTCCGGCAGTCCGCGCGATGGACGCGCGATGGAGGCTCCGACAGGTGCTCGAAAGAGGCGCCGGCAGCGCGCCAGAAAGCGACACTGACCAGGACGTTCGGTGGAGTGGAGGTGAGCGGACTCGAACCGCCGACTTCTACGTTGCGAACGTAGCGCTCTGCCAACTGAGCTACACCCCCGAGAGGGGCCTCCAGAATATCTGTACGGTCAGGCCTCTTCTGCGACGAAGGTTCATCCTGGCCCGAGGATCCAGGACCGCCTCGCCGGCCACACCTTCGAGGTCAAGGAGTCGCGGCAGAGCGATGCCTGCGGTGCGCACCGGCGGCAAGCCAAAGAGGGCTGGTCACCAATGCGGCCACTCCCGGGATGAGCGCCACCACCGGTGCAAGGCACACCACGCCGGTGAAGAGCACCGCGTCCCTGGTTCGCACCCGGTGGTCCTCGTCGAGGCCGAGCTCGTGGCGGAGCTCGGTGACGGGGCGTTGTCGCACCTTCTCCAGCCGGGCGCCGTACAGGTTCCCGGTTCGGCGACCGCGCGCAAAGGCCCGCAGCAGGCGCTTCGGTGCTCTCACGACCCCCGGCAGCAAGGCCGACCAGTTGAGCACCCAGGCCGCCCAGTAGCGCTCGCAGCCACCGCCCAGCTCCCAGGCCCCGATCTCCGCCTCCCCGAGAGCGTCGTGGCCGTAGCCGCTCAACACGTGGTTCAGGTCGTGAATGGGCGTAGCCAGGCGCCGGGCTCTCGTATTGGGAAAGCAGATGGGCACGGGACCCAGGCCGACCACCACCCACCGCTCCCCGATGCCCCCATCGGGCGGAAAGCCGTGCTCAGCGAGATGCAGCTCGACGGCACGCTGCAGGGAGACGCTGTCTCGGTCCATGGCCGGACCTCCTCGTCATCGTCCCCTCTCCGCCGAGCACGAGCATAGAGCGTGTGCTCGACGCGTGGTTCACTGTGCCGATGGAAGGCTACGAAGCCTCGACGTACGGCGACCGGATCGCCTCGGTGTACGACGCCTGGTATGAGGAGCGGCTCGATCCCACCTCCGCCGTGGACTTCCTGGCCGCATTGGCCAGCGGCGGCCGGGCGCTCGAGCTGGGCATCGGGACCGGTCGGGTGGCCATCCCCCTCAAGCTGCGCGGGGTCGAGGTGCACGGGATCGAGGCATCCGAGTCGATGCTCCAGCAGCTCCGTGCCAAACCGGGGGGAGCCGACATCCCGGTCACCGTCGGAGACTTCACCGAGATTCCGGTGTCCGGCCCGTTCAAGCTCATCTATGTGCCCTTCACCACCTTCTTCGCCCTGGAGAGCCAGGAGCACCAGCTGCGGTGCCTGCGCGGGGTGGCCGAGCACCTGGAGCCGCACGGGCACTTCGTCATGGATGCGTTCGTCCCCGACGTGACGCGGTTCACCGACAATCAGTCCACGACGACGGTGGAGACCACCCTCGGGCACCTCCTCGTCGACGCCGTTCGCCACGACCCGTTGACGCAGACCATCGAGGGCCACCACGTCGTCGTAGAAGACGGGAGCGTCACGCTGTACCCGCTCCGGGTGCGCTACTGCTGGCCTTCGGAGCTCGATGTGATGGCCCGGATGGCCGGCCTCGCTCTGGAGCAACGCTTCGCCTGGTACGACCGCTCCCCGTTCGAGGCGAACTCCAAGCGACACGTCTCGGTCTACGTGAATCGAGGGTCTTCCGCCGACCAGGGGAGCACGCCGTGAACCAGGGCCACCTCGACTTCCTGTCGAGCCCGGAGTGGGCGGAGATGCTCCGGACCGACGTCCTCCCGTGGGTGGACGCCGCCGGTGACCTGGGTGACGACGTCCTCGAGATCGGTCCGGGGCCGGGCCTCACCACCGATCTACTCCGACAACTGGTCGACCAGCTCCTCGCCGTGGAGGTCGACGCCTCGTTGGCCTCCCCCCTGCGGGAGCGCATGGCCGGGACCAACGTGGAGGTGCTGTGCGCCGATGCCACCGCCTCCGGTTTGGAGTCCGACCGTTTCTCGGCGGTCACCTGCTTCTCGATGCTGCACCACATGCCGGCGCCCGAGCTCCAGGATCGGTTGTTCGCCGAGGTGCACAGGGTCCTCAGGCCCGGCGGGATCTTCGTGGGGATCGACTCGCTGGACCTCGACTTCATCCGCGAGGGTCACGTCGACGACACCTTTGTCCCCGTGGACCCCGGGGACCTGGGAGCGCGGCTCGAATTAGCCGGCCTCGGCGAACTGGTCCTCGACGTCGGCGACTACCAATTCCGGTTCGTCGCCAGGAAGCCGAAGGGCTGACGCTACTGGCCGTGCCAGTACTGCGGGATCATGGCGATGCCGGCGATGAGGTAGCTGCCCCAGTCCCCTCCGGCGGGCACCCCTGAGACCGTGCCCGTGACGGTGAAATTGGCACCGTTCTGGGTGGCGCCGTTCGTCCGAGTGGCGTGCAGGCCGTAGTAGTTGAACTGCGAGGTGTTCCACGTGCCGAACAGCCCGCACTCCGTCGGGCAGTTGTTCCCCACGGTGATCTGGGTGTTGGTGAAGACGTCGTTGACGGAGTCGCCGTTCTGACGGGCGTCACCCTCCACGCTGAAGAACAGCCGGGGGGTGAGGGAGATGGGGATGTCGGCCACGGGCGTGCCGCCCTCGTAGAACACGGCGGTGTTGCTCCCCTGCCACCACGCCAGTGTCACCGAGTCGTTCCCGGCCGGCGCCGCCCCCAGATAGGCGAAGCTGAAGTTGCCGTTCTGGACCAGCTCCCACACGTAGTAGGGCTGGCCGTTGGAGCTCGGGTCGGTGACGTCGCTCTGGATCCCGACCGCCACGGCGTCGTTGTTGTTGTCGTGGCCGTTGATGTACGCCGAATACCCGCTCCCCGATCCGCCCTCGTTCATCGTGGCCGAGAAGGTGAAGTACGGCGTGCCCGGCGGCACCGTGATGGCGTCGGGCGGCGGCCCCACCGTCCAGTTGCCGTTCACGTACGAGTAGTTCTCGGGCGTGCTGTCCGCCTTCTGGTAGAAGACGGTCGGGGCCCCGTTGGGCTCGTTGATGACGCCGGGCCCGGAGAAGGCGGTGCCGTTGCTCTCCACGGTGCCCGCTCCCCAGCTGCCCTGGGCGGGGATGTACCAGTAGTTGAGGACGGCGTTGCCCGGCGTGCGGACGAAGACGCTGGGCACGTCGCCGGCGTAGACCTGGGCCACGACAGCGGGCGTCGAGTTGGCTGAGCCCTGAGGGGCCACCGTCCCGGCGCCCCAGGTCCCCTGGGCGGGGATGTACCAGAAGTTGAGCAGGGAGTTGCCCGGTCCCTGGACGAAGACGCTGGGGGCGTCGCCGGCGTTCACCTGGGCGAGCACGGACGCCGAAGAGAACACCGAGCCGCCCGGCGCCGCCGTTCCCGCGCCCCAGGCGCCCTGGGAGGGGATGTACCAGAAGTTGAGCAGGGAGTTGCCCGGTCCTTCGACGAACACACTGGGGGCGTCGCCGGCGTAGACCTGCCACAACACGGCTGGCGACGAGAACGTGGTGCCCGGTGGTGCAGCCATGCCGGCGCCCCAGGCGCCCTGGGAGGGGATGTACCAGTAGTTCATGAGCGAGTTGCCCGGTCCCTGCACGAAGACGGTCGGGGCCCCGTTGGCCTGGAGGACGACGGCCGGGGTCGAGGACAGGCCGCCGGCGGCGATCTCTGCCGCACCCCAGTTGCCGTTGGCGTACCAGTAGTTCCACAGCGACCCCCCCGCCCCTACGAAGAAGACGCTCGGGGAGCCGTTCGGCTGGTTCACGGCGACAGGACTCGACACCACCCCACCGCCGGCGATCTCGGCCGAGTTGAGGATCCCGCCCGAGTACCAGTAGTTCCACAGCGTCCCGCCCTGCTGCACGAACACCGACGGCTGGCCGTTCGGTTGTGCCACCACGTTCGAGCTCGCCGATCCGCTCATGGCGAAAGGAGCGACGGCCGAGGCGTCGACGGCGTGCGCCAGTGGGGCTGCGCCCGTCGCCGACACGGCAGAGCCCGTGGCGGTCAAACCGGTCGACAGGGCGCCGAAGGTGAAGGACAGGGTCAGCGCCGCGCCGACCAGCGCCGGGGCGCGCCGCCACCGGGCCTTGCGCCCGGGGGCGAGAAGGCCGCCGCCAACTTCCGCAGGATGCGCCAGGGGTTCGTTCTTCATGGGGGGCCGACCACCTCTGTTGTCGGTCACCGAGCTCCACCCCTTTAGGGCCCCTGGTGGCGCCGGGTGCGTGAAAGTGGGTGGTGGGTGGCCGGGGCCGCCGGGCCCGGTCAGTCAGGCTGCCGGGCGGACTCGATCGATCGCTGCAACCGGACTTGGAGGACTGTTGTGGTCACGTCGGCCCGGCTGCGCTCGACGACGGCCCGTAAGGCGTCGGCGCTGCGGCGCAGCCCGCCCGTGATGGCGTCGGGGTACTCGATGGTGACGAGAAGGTCGTAGACGTCCTCCATGACCCCGAGCAGCTCCTCCGCCCGGTCCGTCTCGCCGGCCCGCAGACGGTCCAGGAGGTGGCGACGGAGCTCGGACGCCGCCTCGGCCATGCCGTTCAGCCAGGCCGCCAGCCCCACCCCCATGGCCGTAGCGCTCTCCAGACCGGCACCGTTGACCATGGCCTCGGTCAGGCACGCCTCGGCGTACTCCTTCTCGGCGTCATGGAGGAAGCCGGCTGCCGCCAGCGAGGGGAAGGGCGCCAGCACCTCCTGGGCCCGGCGCAGCGACACATCCGCTTCGGCCCGGCGCTCCGAAGCGGCGGCGAAGTCCAGGCGGTGCACGGCCCTGATGGCCAGCCCACAGGCTCGGATCGTGCTCCTGCAACACGACAGCGCCTCTTCACGGGCTCGATGCGTCTGCTCCAGCCTGGCCCGTGCCTCCTCGCCCAAGTGCGCCAGCTCGTCGCCGCGGGCGAGCATCGGCCGAGGATGCGACGTCAGCGAACGGCGATGCGGCGCGCCACGGCCGACGCGTCCGCCTCGACAGGCCCAGGCAGATACCGCAGCTTGACCTCGCGCTCGAGCGCCAAGGTGCGCAGGTACACGAGGAGTGCCACATAGCCCGCCACCATCACGGCACCGGCGATCGTGACGAAGAGCGCCGGGCGCATCGCCGGCACGGCGCCGATGAGCCCGGTGAACACCAACACCGAGAGCAGGCCGACCAGCACGTTGCGCCGACGCCGGCAGGCATCGGGTCGGAAGTACGGATCCGGCCGCCGTGCTGCACGAGAGGCGACGGCGCGGCCCGCATGCGACGTGGCGTCCGGCCGCACGACGAACGTCGCTCCCTGCGCGCTGGAGACGCGGAACGGGCTCCCCGATGGATAGGCGGTGTCCAGTCGATGCGCCGGGTCGACCGTGGTCGGACCGGCGCGCTCGAGGACGCGCAACTGTCGATGGAACGCACCGATGGAATCCGTCGACCGCTCGGACCGACGTCGTAGCAGGCTCGGTCCGAGAACCGCTGCCCACACGATGGCCAGGATCAGAAGGACCACTGTTGTCAAGACCCCTCGCCCTACCTTCCGCTGTCGAGGACCCTACCCACGGGCCCTGCTCGATTGGTGGATGGTCGGGAACCGTCCGAGCCCCCGCTGACCCTGGGATCGCTCGCACTCTCTAGTTGACCGTTGGGGACGATGCAAGTGGGCTGGGACGCCTGTCGCAGAGCGTGCCGCCGAGGGTAGAGACGACGTCGGAACACGGCACACAGGATCCGCAACGGAACCAGCCGCTCCTCACCGTACGTACCGAAAGAGGTGCTTGCCGTGACAGCGTTCCACTGGCGTGAATTCTGAAGGAAACCGCCCGAATTCCGACTCGTCACGGGCGAGCCGATACCCATAGGCTCACGGCGGGTGGAACCACTTCGCCGCGCTGCCGAGCACCTCGATGGATGGGGGTTGCCTCCCTCTCGCCATCGCCGTCGTCTGCTGCGCCGCATGACGACGAGTGTCCGAAGAGGGCGGCATGCGCTGTTGCAACGCGCTCCGGTGCTGGCAGGAACCCGAGGACGGGGCGCCATTCCCAGGCTGGGAAGCCGCTTGGCCTTGGGCGTCGTACTGGGCGGAGCCACCCTCAGCCTGTGCGTCGGGCTCCTCTTGGGCGGCGCCTTCCAGGGCGTCGACGTCGCCCTGGCGCCGAACGGTCAGCCGACGACGGAACCGACCATCGAATACGCGGCGCCGTCTTCGTCGGGCGGGCGGACGACCGGCCACAGCACGCACTCTCAGTCGGCGTCGGGCTCGGCGTCGCACTCCAGCTCGGCCAAGACGGCCCAGGGGGCATCCAACGCGCCGGCATCGGGAACCTCGACCGGCCAAACTCCCAGCTCGTCGACGCCCACGACCACCACGACCTCCAGCCCGTCGGGCTCGAGCTCACCCTCAACCTCTGGTTCAGGGTCAACCTCGGGCACCTCCGGGACGGGCAGCGGGTCGGGCTCGACGTCGGGTACGGGCAGTGGCTCGGGGTCCGGCACGAGCGGTGGTTCCGGGACGAGCAGCGGCTCCGGTTCGGGCTCGAGCTCGGGGTCCGGCTCGGGCAGCGGGTCCGGAAGCCCGCCTCCCCCGCCGCCGTCGTCGTCACCGCCCCCGCCGAGCGGCCCCTTGAGCGGCCTCGGCCAGCTGCTGTTCGGCGGCTGACACCTCCCGGCGCCTTCGGAGGGTCCCCGCTCAGCCGGCTCCCTCCGCCCGGGCCGTGAAGCGGCCACCGCTGTGCTCCACGCGGACCGCCAGGGAGAAGCAGGCCGACACCGCGCTCGACGTGAGCACCTCGGCGGCCGGTCCGGCGGCGAGCAGGCGTCCGCCGCCCATCAAGGCGGCGTGGGTGATTCCCGGCGGGATCTCCTCGAGATGGTGCGTCACGAGCACGAGGGGAGGGGTCCGGGCGTCGGCGGCGATGTCGGCCAGGCGCGTGACGAGCCGTTCTCGGTTGGCCAGGTCCAGCCCGGCGGCAGGCTCGTCCAAGAAGAGCAGTTCCGGCTGGCCCATGAGCGCCCGGGCCAACAGCACCTGCTGGCGCTCCCCCTCCGACAACATCTCGAAGGTGCGGCCCGACACCGCCGCCATGCCCGCCTCGGCGAGTAGCGCTTCGGCGCGGGCGTGATCGGCAGCGTCGTAGCGGTGCCACCACGGTTCGAGGGCGGCGAAACGTCCCGTCACCACGATGTCGTGGGCGGTGATGGTCGGCCGCAGGGAACGAAGCACGGCGCCGCTCACGAACGGCACCCGCCTGCGCAGCACCCGGGCATCGGTGCGCCCGTAGGTCTCTCCCAAGACCTCCACCGTTCCCCGGGTGGGGAGCAGCCGCATTCCGGCGACCCGCAACAACGTGGTCTTCCCCGAGCCGTTCGGACCGATCACCACCCAGCGCTCGCCGGGACCCACCTCCCAGTCGATCTCGTCGAGGATGGCCGTGCCGTCGCGCACCACGCCGACGCGGCGCAGGCGCAGCACCGCGTTACCCGGCGGCTCTGGCGAGGCGGGCTCGCTCAAACGCCGACGTCAGGACGAGTGCACGACGAACCCGCCGCGACGCCCGGCCACGACGAACACGTTCAGGCCGTCGGCAGCCGGCGAAGGACCCGGCCGGCCAGGCCTTCGACGGCCTGACGCCACGTGCGCTCGCCCACGAACCAGAACCACAGCTCGCGCCGGTAGCCGAGGACCACGGCGTCGAATGCGCCTCTGTCCAGCCCCCCGGCTTCGAGCGCCTTCCCCCACCCGTCCCACAGCAGCGCGCCCACGGCCAGTCCGCCACCGAAGGCTCCGTCCCAGTCCTCGCCCGCCACCACCGCCTTGTGCATGGCGTCGCGCAGCTCGAGGGGCTCGGGCGGCACGGCCAGCGCCGGGTCCGCAGGTGCGGGCGGGAGCTCGCCTCCCACCGTGTCAGCGGTCACGGACGACCGGCGCCCGGTCGGTGCCGCTGTAGGCGCTCAAGTGCTCGGCGTAGTCGATGAACAGCGGCCCGTCAGGGTCGAGCTTGCGCTGGAGAGAGCGTTCGGCGATGCGCTTGTCCAGTCGGTCGAGCTTCTCGAGGGCGGAGATGTCGTCCAGGTCGCGGACGTCGAGGCGCCCCCGTGCCCGGTGGAAGGCGTCGAGGCCCGCTTCGGTGCGGATGAGCAGGCTCGACCAACCCGTCATCGAGCCCACACTGCCCACTGACAGATCCGCCCCTCGGCCGAGGAAGTCGGCGCACTCGTCGCATCCCTTCAGCGCCGCCCCGTGGAAGTCCTTGACGGGCTCGTCCACAGCCACCCTTCCGTCTCGGTACTCGACCATGAGCCGTCCGTGGATGACGTCCACCTTGCTCACCCGGTCGAGGTCCACGCCGCGCTTGTCGCGCAGCTCCCGCAAGGTGAGCGCCTCGTAGTCGAAGTTCTTGGTGCACATGAGGGCGATGGCGAGCACGACGGCGTCGACGCGATGGGCGCCGGTGGGCCAGCGACGGGCCTGCATGGCACGCAGTCCCTGGATCTCACACGGCGTGCCGACGACGGCCAGCCTGGGCTTGGCGGGCAGGTCGTACCGCGACAGGTCCAAGCCGGCCAGGGCCATCGTCTGGTTGTAGTAGCTGCCTGCGGCGGCCACGATCTCCTTGGCCGTGGTGGCCACCGTGGCCACGCCCTTCCACGGCTCGTCGGGGTTGTCACTGGGCTTGGTGATGAGGGCGCCGTCGATGTCGCCGCCGGCCAGGGCGGCCAACAGGATGGCGCTCACCACCCCCCCGTCCTGGGCGTCGTCGGGCCGGGCCCCGGCCCGCACGGCGTATCGCTCCCGCACGGCCCCGAGACCGTCACCGGGGGGACCGCCCGTGATCTTCCAGTAGGGGTCGGCGGCGTCCGACTTCACCACCACCGGGGCGTCGTCCTGGCCGGTCGGCGTGGAGGGCGGCCACAGCGCCTCGTATCGCAACCCGCCGCGCGGGCAGAAGTCCCAGCACAGCGAGCATCCCGTGCACATCTTCACCAGCTCGGGCAGCCCGGTGTCCCGGCCCACTCCGATGGAGTTCGACGGGCACACCGCCACACACGTGCCGCACTGGATGCAACGGTCGGCGAAGATCACCCCCGCCTCGAGCTCCCAGAACCACGTCTTGCCCGGCGGCTCCTCCACGCCGTTCATCTCGTCGCGGATGGCGAAGCCCTTCACGGGGCGCCCCCTGCGCCGTCGTCGCCGTCCACGGCCAGCCCGGCCAGCGTCGCCCGCAGCTCGGAGTTGGGGGTGCGTCGCGCCCACTGATGGAACGACTCGTCCCGGCGGCGCTCGCCCCGGAACCGCTGCAGCACCCGGATGAGCGCCTCGGGGACGTCGTCGACGGGCCGGGCGTTCTCGACCCAGTCGATGAACCCGGCGTCAGTGCCGAGCGAGCCACCGAAGCCGATGTCGACGGCTTCTTCGATGTGCTCGTCCACGTGGGCGGTGTCGCCGCGGAAGCCGATGTCGGCGATCTGGGGCTGGGCGCACGACGCCGAGCATCCCGAGAAGTGCATGCGGATGATGCCCGCATCGCTGCCGGTGGAGCTGACGCCGCCGTCGCCGACCTGTGATCCGAGCTCGGTGCCGGCCAAGGCGGCGTCGAGACGACGGGCCCAGGTGACGGCCCGCTCTTTGGTCTCGACGACGGCGAACCGGCAGAACTCGTTGCCCGTGCAGGCCACGACGCCGCGCTCGAACGGACCCGGGGCCGGGGAGAACTTGGCCAGAAGCGGTTCGGCCAAGAGGTCGTCGAGCCGGTCGTGAGGCACGCCGGTGAGCACGAAGTTCTGGTCCGTGCCGAGCCGCACGGTGCCGTCGCCGTAGGTGGACGCCAGCCGCGCCGCCTCGACGAGCTCGATGCCGGTCATGCGCCCCACCGGGACCGAGCACCCGACGTAGGAGAGCCCCGGCTGGCGCTGGGGGTGCACGCCCACGTGGTCGCCCCGGTAGCGACGGGTGAGCTCCTCGCCGGCATGCCGGAGCTCCAGCCGCGTGCGGGCGGCCAGCTCGGCCCGGAATCCTTCGGGGCCGAGCTCCTGGACCAGGTAGCGCATGCGGCAGATGCCCCGGTTCTCGCGGTTCCCCAGCTCGCCGTACACCTGGGCGATGGCGCGGGTGACCTCCGTCGCCTGGTCGGGAAGCACGAAGACGTCGATGTCCGACGCCATCCGCTCGCCGTCGCCCAGACCTCCCCCCACGAGCACGTTGAAGCCGACGTCCCCGCCCTCGGCGCGCGCCGGCCACAGCCCGATGTCCTGGATCTCGGCCTGGGCGCAGTCCTCCCGGCACCCGGTGACGCTGATCTTGAACTTGCGGGGGAGATTGGCGTACTCCCGATTGCCGGTGAAGAACTCCGTGACGGCGCGCGCCGCGGGCATGGCGTCGAATACCTCGTCGGCGTCCACGCCCGACACCGGGCAGCACAAGACGTTGCGCGCCGAGTCGCCGCAGGCCTGGATGGTGGTGATGCCCACCTCGGCGAAGCGCTTCCAGATGCGGGGCACGTCCTCGATGCGGATCCAGTGCAGCTGGATGTCCTGGCGGGTGGTGAGATCGGCGTAGCGGTTGCCGAACACGGCACTGTCGTCGGGTCCTTCACCGAAGGCCTCGACCACCACCCCGATCTCGCGTGCCTGGGTGGCGGTGAGCAGCCCGCCGGGCACCTTGACCCGCAGCATGAAGGCGTCGCCGCCCTGGCGCTGGGGATAGAGGCCCACCCACTTGAGCCGCTCGGCCTCCCCTTCCACAGCGGTGATGGCCTTGGGGCCCTCCTTCGAGTAGGTGGCGATGACGTCGTCGGCCACCTGCAGGGGGTGACGGTCGAGCTTCCAGCGCTCGACCTGGTTCAGCTCGCCGATCGTCCGGTACGGGTGGACGAAGGCCATGGGCCGCTCCGGGCCCCGCAGAAGGACCCCGTAGGGGCTGTCTCTGTCGAACGTGGAGGGCATGCGGCGTCAGCCGTGCAACCCGCACTCGGTCTTGTCGCTCCCGGCCCAGCGCCCCGCCCGGGGGTCCTCGCCGGGTGCCACCGGCCGGGTGGTCGGCGCGCAGCCGATGGACAGGTAGCCGCGCGACAGAAGCGGGTGCATGGGAAGCCCGTGATCGGCGCTGTAGTGAGCCACGTCGTCGTCCGTCCACGTCGCCATGGGGTTGACCTTGACGAGCCCGCGCTGCTCGTCCCACGACACGATGGGTGCGCCGGCCCGGGTGGGGGCGTCGACGCGCTTCAAGCCGGTGAGCCAGGCACCCTTCCCCTCGAGCGCCTCATCGAGCGGGGCGACCTTGCGCAGCCCACAGCAACGCTCGGTGCCGCACGGCCACGCCTCGGCCTCCGGTCCCGGCACGAGCACCCGCAGGTTGAGGTCGTAGCGGGACCGGACCTGCTCCACGTAGGCGAGCGTCTCGGGGAAGTGGAAGCCGGTGTCCAGAAACAGCACCTCGACGGCCGGGTCCACCTGCACGGCCAGGTCGACCACCACGCAATCCTGGAAGGAGCAGGCCAGAGACACGTCGCCGCCGAAGCGATCGTGTGCCCAGGCGATCACGGCCGTGGCGGGGGCCTTCTCGAGCTCGGCCGACCAGGCAGCCAGCTCGTCGACGTCGACTCGAACACCGGCGGCGCTGGGCATTTGCTCCTCCCCTCGGGGACCTGAGGGTCCGGGTGGACGGGTCCGGGACCGGTACGTCTACTATAGGTGACTAATCAGATCAGGATTTCGCCCTTTCGGTGACCGGCGGGGGGCCGGGGCGCCAGGGCCGAAGACGGAGCCCCATCCACCATGACCACCTTCGCCGTCGAGGACCGGCCCCAGGCCCAAGAGGTCCGCTGCCGCCCCGACCACCTGGCCCTCCTCGAGGCGCACGCCATCTTCGTCCTCCGGGAGGTGGCCGCCGAGTGCGAGCGGCCCGCCCTGCTGTTCAGCGGCGGCAAGGACTCGGCGGTGCTCCTGCGGCTGGCCGAGAAGGC
>DMNK01000048.1:12125-12509 GCA_003453695.1 Acidimicrobiaceae bacterium
CGGCCACAACTTCCCCGAGGTGCTCGCCTTTCGCGACCGCCGGGTGGGCGAGCTCGGCGAAGAGCTCCTCGTGGCGTCGGTGCAGCGCTCCATCGACGAGGGCCGGGTGGCCGACCCGGGCCCCGGCGTCTCGCGCAACCGGCTCCAGAGCGTCACGCTCCTCGACGCCATCGCCGAGCACGGCTTCGACGCCTGCATCGGCGGGGCCCGGCGCGACGAGGACAAAGCCAGGGCCAAGGAGCGGGTGCTGTCCTTCAGAGACGAGTTCGGCCAGTGGGATCCCCGCAACCAGCGACCCGAGCTGTGGCACCTCTATCACGGCACGGTGCGGCCCGGTGAGCACCTGCGCGCCTTCCCGCTGTCGGACTGGACCGAGCTCGACGT
>DMNK01000048.1:12694-13146 GCA_003453695.1 Acidimicrobiaceae bacterium
GAGCTCGACGTCTGGCAGTACGTGCGCCGTGAAGGCATCGAGCTTCCCGACATCTACTACGCCCATCGCCGGCCCGTCGTGGCGCGCGCCGGCATGCTGCTCGCCGTGTCGGAGTGGGTGCAGCCGAGGCCGGGGGAACAGGCCGAGGACGCCCTGGTCCGCTTCCGCACCGTGGGCGACGCCACCTGCACCGGCGCCGTGCGCTCCGGGGCGCGCACCATCGACGAGGTCGTGGCCGAGGTGGCGGCGTCGACCATCAGCGAACGCGGGGCGACGCGGGCCGACGACAAGTTCTCGGAGACGGCCATGGAAGACCGAAAGCGCGAGGGCTACTTCTGATGCCCGGCCGCTCTTCCTGAGCCCGGAGGTGGACGGGCTCGTCCCGGGCGGATACGCGGCGGACACCGACCTGTTGCGCTTCGCAGCGGTGGGCTCGGTGGACGACGGCAAGT
>DMNK01000048.1:13294-13470 GCA_003453695.1 Acidimicrobiaceae bacterium
GACGACGGCAAGTCCACGCTGATCGGCCGCCTCCTGCACGACACCAAGCAGCTCTTCGAGGACCAGCTGGAGGCACTGTCGTCGGCCAGCCGGCGCCGTGGCGCCTCGGGGATGGACCTCTCCTTCGTCACCGACGGCCTCCGAGCCGAGCGGGAACAGGGCATCACCATCGACGT
>DMNK01000048.1:13674-26845 GCA_003453695.1 Acidimicrobiaceae bacterium
ATCGACGTCGCCTACCGCTACGCGGCGACTCCCAAGCGGAAGTTCGTCATCGCCGACTGTCCGGGCCACGTGCAGTACACCCGCAACATGGCCACCGGCGCCTCCACGGCGGACCTCGTGGTCGTGGTGGTCGACGTCACGTCGGGGTTGCGGGAGCAGACGAGGCGCCACTGCTGCATCGCCGCACTGCTCGGGGTGCGCCACATGATCGTCGCCCTCAACAAGATGGACCTGGTGTCCTGGGACCGCTCCGCCTTCGCGGCGCTGTCCGGCTCCGTCGAGGAGCTGGCCCGGCGCCTCGGCATGGAGAGCCTGGTGGTGGTGCCGGTCTCGGCGCTGCACGGCGACAACGTCGCCGACCGCTCGGCGTCCACTCCCTGGTACGGAGGCCCGACCGTCCTCGCCGCCCTCGAGGAAGCCCCTGCCGGCGCCTGGGCGAAGGAGGGCGACAGCGGGGCCCGGCTCCCCGTCCAGTGGGTGGTGCGCGCCACCGGCGGCGGGCGCGGCTATGCCGGCATGGTGAGCGGCGGGACGTTGCGCGTGGGCGACGAGGTGGTGGTGCTGCCGGGCGGCGCCCGCAGCCGCATCTCCTCCATCGCCACCTTCGACGGGCCCATGACGGAAGCCGATCCGTCGCTGTCGGTCACCGTCGAGCTCGATGACGAACTCGACGTGGGACGCGGCGACCTCATCGCCACCGCCGGCGTGGCGCCCGAGGCCACCAGCGAGGTCCTCGCCACCGTGTGCTGGTTCGACCGTCGTCCCCTCACCGCCGGGCAGCGCTACCGGGTGAAGCACACCACCCGGGTGACCCCGGCGCTTGTCACCGCCGTCGACGGACGCCTCGACGTGGCCACGCTCGAGCTCGGCCCTTCCGACGCGCTCGCCGACAACGACATCGGCGTGGTGCGCCTGGCCCTGGCCACGCCCATCGCCGTCGACCCGTACCGCGCCAACCGCGTCACGGGGAGCTTCGTGGTGATCGACGAGGACACCAACGCAACCGTGGCGGCGGCCATGGTGGGTCCGCCGGTGCTGGCCGCCGACACCCGCGTCTAGGACGGTGGAGGCTCTCGGCCCGGTCTACCCGGTCGGGCTCGTGGTGCAGGGACAGCGGTGCCTGGTGGTGGGGGGCGGCCGGGTGGCGGCTCGCAAGGTCGCCTCGCTCCTCGAATGCGGCGCGGCGGTGACGATGATCGCCGCGGAGGCGCACGAGGCGCTGGGACTGCTGTCCGAGTCCGGCGTCATCGCCGCCATCGGAGGGCCGCCGCTCGACGTCCAGCTGCGCCGCTACGAGGCCGGTGAGGCAGCCGGATACCGCCTCGTGGTCACCGCCACCGGCGACCCGGAGGTGGACGGCGCCGTCCACCGTGACGCCGAGGAGGCGGGGGTGTGGGTGAACAGCGCCGACGACCCCGCCCACTGCAGCTTCGTGTTGCCGGCCGTGTGGCGATCGGGCCCGGTGTCGGTGGCGGTGTCGACCGCCGGCGCCAGTCCCGCCCTGGCCACATGGCTGCGCGACGTCATCGGCGACATGCTCGGGCCGGAGCTGCCGACCTTGGCCGCGCTCCTCGCCGAAGCTCGACAGGACCTCCAGTCACGCCGACGGTCCACCGAGACGGTGGACTGGCGTGCACTCTTGCAAGGCCCATTGCCGGGACTCGTGCGCGACGGGCGACTGGACGAGGCGCGAGCGCTACTTACCGGAGCGATCGAGGTGGCCGAAGGTCCCGACCGAGGGAACGAAGGACCCTTCTCGCCCTAGAAGCGCTGTTTCGACGGGGCCCCATGGGTGATACTTCTGGCCGTGAGCGGCACGACCGACGAAGAGCTCACCGAAGCCATCCTGCTCGCCAGCCGGGCCATGGTGGGCGTGGCCGTCCGTTCGCTCGGCGATTCCGAGCACGAGGTCACCCTTCCCCAGTACCGGACCCTGGTGGTCCTGGCCTACAGCGGGGCCCACCGCCTGGCCGACCTGGCCGCCACTCTGGCGGTGAGCCCGTCGACTGCCACCCGCATGTGCGACCGGCTGGTGCGCAAGGGGCTCATCACGCGCAACCGCGACACCGTCGACCGCCGCGAGGTGAACCTCGAGGTGACCGAGGACGGCCGCAGGCTCGTCCACGGTGTCATGGATCGCCGCCGCCGGGAGGTTCGTGCCATCCTGCGCTCCATACCGCAGGACGCCCGGGTCCAGCTCGCCACCTCTCTCGAGGTCCTGGCCCGAGCAGCCGGTGAGATCCCCGACCTGCATTGGTCGCCCGGCTGGCACGACGGCAAGGTCGCCGACGGGAACACCGACGGCGACGTCAAGACACCAAGCGCGTCCTGATCTCGCAGAACTCCCGGATACCGTGGGCCGAGAGCTCGCGTCCGTAGCCTGAGCGCTTGAGCCCGCCGAAGGGCAACTCGGGCATGGAGGCCACCATGGCGTTCACGAACACCAGCCCGGCTTGGATGCCCTCCAAGAACCACTGCTGTTCTTCGGGCTCCGTGCTCCACACGCTGGCGCCCAGCCCGAAGCTGCTGTCGTTGGCCAGCTTGAGGGCGTCCTCGGAGTCAGAAGCCCGGTACACCATGGCCACCGGGCCGAACACCTCCTCGCTGTCCACCCGCATCGACGGGGAGATGCCGGCCAGCACGGTGGGCCGGTAGTACCAGCCGGGTCCCTCGAGGGCGTATCCACCGCACAGCACCTCGGCGCCGAGCTTGCGGGCGTCCTCGACCTGCTCCTCGATGGTGGTCCGTCCCGCCTCGAGGGCGAGCGGCCCGACCGACGTCGCCGGCTCCATGGGGTCGCCCACCTCGAGCGCCTCCGTGGCTTGCACGAACAACTCGACGAACCGGTCGTACACGTCGTCGTGCACCACGAAGCGCTTGGCGGCGATGCAGCTCTGGCCGTTGTTCTGCACCCGTGCTTCGACCCCGACGGCGGCGGCCCGCTCCAGGTCCGCCGACGGCAGCACGACGAACGGATCACTTCCGCCCAGCTCCAGCACCGACTTCTTGATGGCCCGGCCGGCTGCGGCCCCCACCGACCGGCCGGCTCCTTCCGAGCCGGTCAGGGTGACGGCACGCACGCGGTCGTCGGCGATGACGGCCTCGACGCGATCGGAGCCCACGAGCAGGGTCTGGAAGACCCCGTCGGGGAAGCCGGCGCGCCGGAAGAGGTCCTCGATGTAGAGCGCCGTCTGGGGAACGTTGGAGGCGTGCTTGAGGAGCCCGACGTTGCCGGCCATGACGGCGGGGGCGGCGAATCGTGTCACCTGCCACATGGGGAAATTCCACGGCATGACGGCGAGCACGGGCCCCATGGGCCGGTACACCACTCTGCTGTCACGCGCCTTGGTGCGCACCGGCTCGTCGGCCAGCATGGAACCCGCGTGCTCGGCGAAATAGCGCATGGCGGCGGCGCACTTGGCGATCTCGCCCTTGGCGGAGCCATACGTCTTGCCCATCTCGGTGACGAGCATGCGGGCGGCGACGGGGAGCTCGGCCTCGAGCAACTGGGCGGCCCCGACCATGAGCCGCCCCCGCTCGGCGAAGCTCGTCGCGCGCCACAGCGAGGCGGCGTGTTCCGCTCTCACCAGGCGCTCCTCCACGGCTCCGTCGTCGTAGGGCTCGTAGGTGGCCTCGGTCCTCCCCGAGGCCGGGTTGACGGTGGCGATCGACATGTCAGGTTCCTCCCCGACTCGGCTCGGATGGACACCTGGGCGAGGAGGCGCTGCTGTGGCGAGTCACGCTCTGGAGCTGCTCGGCCAGCTGCCGGCGCAAGAGCTTCCCCGTAGGCGTGCGAGGCAGCACGGGCAACCGCACATAGGTCTTCGGCCGCTTGTAGGGGGCGAGATGCTCGTCGACATGGCGGCGCAGCTCGTGTTCGGACGCTCCGCCCACCACGGCCGCGCACAGGCGCTGGCCCCAGTCCTCGTCCTCGACCCCGAAGACGGCCACCTCGTCCACGCCGGCCACCCGGGCCAGCACCGCCTCGACCTCGGCGGGATAGACGTTGACCCCTCCGGTGATGACGAGGTCCTCGCGCCGGCCCTCCAGGTACAGATACCCGTCGCCGTCGAGCCGCCCGACGTCCCCCACGGTGAAGGCGTCGCCCCGCCAGGCCTGTGCCGTCGCCTCGTCGTCTCGCCAGTAGCGGAACCTGGCGAAGGAGGGAGCCGCACACCACACCACTCCGCTGTCGTCGACGGTGAGCCGGCGCAGGGGACGGGCCCGGCCCACCGTGCCGGGATGCGCCATCCACTCCTCGGGTGGGCACACCGTGAACTGCCCCTCGGTGGAACCGTAGAACTCCCACAGCGCCCCGGCGGCGGTACGCGCCAACCCCTGCTCCTTGAGCGGGCGGGGGCACGGGGAGCCGGCGTGGGCCAAGAGCCGCAGAGAGTCGAGCACCGGCGGGGTGCCCGGATGGCGCAGGAGGCGCCCGAGGGCGGTGGGAGCCAAGAAGGTGGTGGTGGGACGGCACCGGGTCAAGGCCGCGGCCGCGGCGGCGGCGTCGAAGTGGCCGAGCACGAGCACGCTGCCGCCCCGCAGGAGGGTTCCCGCTGCGAAGCGCACCGACACCGAGTGGTACATGGGCGAGCAGACGAGATGGGTGTCAGCGGCGTCGAATCCCCACAGGTCGGCTTCGTCGTCGAACAGGTCGTGAGCGGCCTTGTCGTCGAGCACGCCCGACCACACCCCTTTGGCCCGGCCCGTCGTGCCCGACGTGTAGTGCATGGGCCGTGCCAGGGGCACGTCGGCCAGGTCCTCCTCCGTCCCCTGGTCGAGCTCGCTGAGGGCCCGGTCGTCGAGCACGGTGAGCGCCGGATCGGCGTCGGCCAGAAGCACGTCGCGCTCGGCGGGAAGCAACGTGGCGTTGAGCAGCACGGGCACGATCCCCCGCCGCAGGGCCCCGAGCACGGCGCACAGCAGAGCGGCCGACGAAGGAAGGCAGAAGGCGACCCGGTCTCCGGGGCCCAGCCCGGCGCGCCTGAGCGAGCCCGCCGCCCGGCGCTGGCGCCTCTCGGCGTCTGCAGGCTCGAGGAGCTCGAGGCCTGGCGGTGCGCCCGTCACGACCGCGCCGTCACCACGATGGCGTCGCCCATTGCCCGGCTAGGGCCCGGCCGGCGCCGCGGTGGGGACCTCGGTGACCACCTCGACGGCGGCCTCGGGGTCGTCGAGCGCCTGGACGGCGCCGGGGCGAAGACGCACGACCGCCACCATGAGCGCCAACAGCAGCACCCCCGAGAAGACGGTCACCGGCCGGATCCCGATGGCTCTGGCCAAGGCGCCTTCGGCGATGGCGCCGACGGGATAGATCGTGCCCAGCGCCATCATGTACAGGCCGAGCACCCGGGCGCGCGCCCCTGCCGGGGCACGGAGCTGGACCACGGTGTTGAGCCCTGACAGGACCCCGATGTAGGTGGCGCCCACGGCGACGATGGCGAGCGTGGCCGGCACGAGCGACGACGCCCAGCCGTACAGGACGAGGGCCGCGGGGAAGGCGAGCAGGGCCCGCACGAGCAGCCGGCGCCTTCCGAGGACCCGTGCCATCGACGCCAGGGCGAGTGCGCCGGCGACGGCGCCCACCCCTTGCGCCGTGACGAGCACCGACGTCCCGGCCGCGCCCCGGTGCAGGCCTTCGATGGCGACGGCGGGGACGAGGGCGATGAACGGTGACCCGATCAAGGCCACCACGGCGATGAGCCCGATGGCGCTGCGGCAACCCGGCTCCGCCCATGCCAGGCGGGCGCCGCTCAACGTGCGGGACAGGACGCCGGAGCTGTCGGCGCTCTCGGCCGGAGGTGGGAGCCGCAGGATGAGCAGCGCCACCACCACCGCCCCGAAGGAGACGGCGTTCACGGCGAAGGCCCACGCCGCCGATCCGGCCACGAGAACCACCCCGGCCAGGGCGGGCCCCACCACCCGGCCCAGGTTGAACTGCGCCGAGGACAGTGACACGGCGGCGAGGAGGTCCTGGCGCGGGACCAGGTCGGGGAGCATGGCCTGGTAGGCGGGCAGGCCCACGGCCGTGCACGCCCCGCCTACGAGGGCCATGAGCACCATCCACACCGGGGCGGCATGGCCGGCGGCCAGGACGGCCAGGGCGGCGGCACAGCCCGCCTCGCCCATGGTCGTGAGCAGCAGCCACCGGCGTCGGTCGACCCGATCGGCGACGGCGCCGCCCAACGGGGAGAGCAGCCCCAGGGGGACGAAGGCGGCCGCCGCCACCAACCCCGTCCACAGCGGGTCGTGCGTGCGGGCCGTGACCACGACCCCGAGCGCCACCGTCTGCATCCACGAGCCGACGTTGGACACGAGCGCCGCCGACCACACCAGGGCGAAGTTGCGCGACCGCAGTGGGCGCAGCGCCGAGACCGTCACCAGGTTCGACGCTAGTGGGCCCGCCCGACACGACCCTCCGGGGCGCGACACTCATGGGGATGGACGGCCACGGCCCGCAGTCGGACCCCCTGGCGCAAGCAGCAGCGCTGATGGGCCGGGCCCGTCGCCTCCTGGCCTTGACCGGGGCGGGGATCTCCACCGATTCGGGGATCTCCGACTTCCGGGGGCCGCAGGGCCTGTGGACCAGGGACCCCGCCGCCGAGCGCAGGGCCAACATCGAGGTCTACCTGTCCGACGCGGAGGTGCGCCGCAGCGCCTGGCGTCACCGCCTCGAGTCGACGTCCTCGACCCGGCCGGAGCCCAATGCCGGGCACCTCGCCCTCTTCGAGCTCGAGCGCCGAGGAGTGCTCGAGCTGCTCGTGACCCAGAACGTGGACGGTCTCCATCTGGCCGCCGGCCACGATCCCCGACGCGTGGTGGAGATCCACGGGACCATGACGGCCGTCCAGTGCATGTCCTGCGGCGCCCGCTCCCCCATGCCGGAGGTCTTGGACCGGGTGCGCGGCGGCGAGGAGGACCCCGCCTGTCGGGAGCCTGCCGGCGCCGGCCCCTGCGGCGGCATCTTGAAATCGGCGACGATCAGCTTCGGCCAGAGCCTCGTGCCCGAGGACCTGGCCCGTGCCGAGCAGGCCGCCCTGCGCTGTGACCTGATCCTGACCGTGGGAACGACGCTGGGCGTGTACCCGGCGGCCGGGCTCGTCCCCGTCGCCCGCAACGCCGGGGCGTCGGTCGTCATCGTGAACGGCGACCCCACGGAGCTCGACGCTCTGGCCGACGTGGTGGTCCGGGGACGGATCGGCGAGGTGCTCCCCCGCTTGATCGAGGCCAGCGCCTAGCGGTTCTCCCGCCTGGCGCGCCGCGGCTTCAGGGCGAACCACCAGATGCTGGCGGCCGTGCCGACGAGGCCGACGGCGGCGAGCAGTCGCTTCAGTCCCCGGTGGTTGCTCATCGCGCCGAGGCTATCTGGACCCGACACGGCCCCGCCCGCCGTGGCGCGGCGACGCCCGTCACGCTTTGAACTGCAGGTCGCCGTAGCGGGCGAGGAGCTCCTCCACCGTGCCGCGGGTCTTGGTGGCGCCGGTCATGCCGTAGATGGGAGCCATGACGCCCTTGGAGCCGGGGAGATGTCGCACGTCCTCAACCGACGTGTGCAGGTCGGCGACGAAGCGCTCGGCCACCCCGGGCTGGCAGTGGCGCAGGGTCACGCAGATGTGGGCGGCGGGGGGGTCCTGCAGGCCGTTCAGGCTCCAGCCCCTGGCGCTCATCCGGTCCATCACCGCGTACACGTCGACCTCGTCGGAGGCGAAGGCGATGACCCACAACGGATCGCCGAGCACGTACAGCTCGGGGACGGCTTCGATGCCCTTGCGGATGGTGGCGGCCGTCTCGAGCAGCGCCTGGGTGGCGATCATGTAGCCCTCCTCGCCGAAGGCGACCATGGCCGCCCACGCCTCGGCGGAGAGCGCCCCGGCCCGGCTCCCGGCGAAGGTGGGCGAGTAGTACAGCCCGCCCATCCACGTGGCGTTGCGGTAGTACTGGTACCGGCGCAGCTCGTTGGTGCGGTACAGCACCACCGACGAGCCCTTGGCGGCGTAGCCGAACTTGTGGGTGTCGACCGAGATGGACGTGACGCCGGGGAGCCGGAAGTCGAAGGCGGGCACCGGGTAGCCCAGGCGCTCGGCCCAGGGCAGGACGAAGCCGCCCAGGCAACAGTCGACGTGACATCCGAGTCGACGGCGCCGGGCCATCTCGGCCAGGTCCTCGACGGGGTCGATGACCCCGTGGGGGAAGCCGGGGGCGGACGCCACCACCGCCACCGTCCTCGAGGTGACGGCGTCCTCGGCGGCTCGGGCGTCGGCCCTCCATTCGTCGTCGAGGGGGACGGGGACCAGCTCGATGCCGAAGTACTGCGCCGCCTTGTCGAAGGCGGCATGGGCGCTCACGGGCACGAGGATCTCCGGCTCCCTTATGCCGCGTTCCTCGCGGGCCTGGTCGCGGTAGGTGCGCATGGCGAGGAGGATGCTCTCGGTCCCGCCCGAGGTGACCGTCCCGCACACACTGGGCAGGCCGTCTTCGCCTCCCCCCAACATCGACGCCGTCATGGCGACCACCTCGGCCTCGTACTTGACGGCGCTGGGCCACAGTTCGGGATGGAGAGGATTGGACTGGGAGTTGACGGCGTAGACCTCGTTCAGAAAGGCGATGTGCTCGGCGTCGCCGTGGTACACGGCACCGGAGGCGAAACCACCCCGCCACTTGGGCTCTTCCCGCTGGGCCAGGTCGCGCATCTCGGCCAGGATCTCCCAGCGCTCGCGCCCGCTGGCGGGGAGCTTCGTGTAGGTGTGATGCGTGTCGCGGTAGGGACGCAGCTCGGACTCCAGGGCGTCGACCAGCGGGTCCAGGTCCGAAGGCTTCATGTGCTGCTCCTCTCGTTGAGCCGCCGGTGGATGGCCTTGGTGCGCTTGTACAGGTTGACGAACTCGCCGTACAGCTCGTCATAGGTTGCCGCCTGCGACGCGTCGGGCTCGAAGGTGCGCCGCACCTCGACGGAGGCGGCCATGTCGGCCACGCCCAGCCGACCGAGGGCGTGCCAGGCCAATAGGGCCGCTCCCCGCACGTTGGCGAGCACGGGGTCGGCGACCTGGCGGATGCGCCTCTGTGTGACGTCGGCGTGGATCTGCGCCCACACCGCCGAGTTGGCTCCGCCCCCCACGAAGGCGAGCGACTCGAAGCGCCGGCCGATGAAGTGCTCCACGGCGGCAAGGAGCCACCGGCTGTTGAAGGCCACTCCCTCGTACACCGACCGCACCAGCTGGCTGCGGGTGGTGGACAGCGACAGGTTGTGGAAGCCGGCACGGATGGTGTGGTCGTCGACCGGGGAGCGCTCGCCGTTGAGCCAGGGCGTGAACAACGTCCGCCCCGCCCCGGCGGCCTCCGACTCGGCGACGGCGTCGAGGCGCCGGTACACGTCGGGCCCGGCCGGGTCGTCGGAGAGCACGGTCTCGGCCAGGAAGGTGAGACAGGCACCCGCCGTCTCGTGCTCGTCAGCAACGAGATAGCGCCCGGGCAGCGCCGAGGGGATCGACGCCACGTTGCGCACCGGGTCGGTCTTCTTGAACGGGACGTGACAGGAGATCCACGACGAGGTGCCGATGTAGAGATGCCCGTCGAAGTCCGACAGGGCACCCGATCCCACCGCCGCGGAGTGCAGGTCGCCGCTCCCGGTGACGACGGGCACCCCCGGGGGCAGCCCCAGCTCCTTGGCCCCTCCGTCGGTCACGGTGCCCACCACCGTGGCCGGGGGCACCAGCTCGGGGAGCTTGGCCCGGTCCAGCCCGGCCATGGCGACGAGGCCGTCGTCGTAGCGCACGGCGTCGATGCGGCGGTTGTCGGTGACCCAGTGGGCCACGATGGAGTCGTAGGAGGCGGCGAACCTTCCCGTCACCCGGTGCACGAGCCAGTCCACCGGCTCGAGGAACACGTGGGTGGCGGCATAGAGGTCGGGCTCGTTGTCGGCGATCCACAGGATGTGGGCGGTGGGGTCCTTGCCCGAGTGGCCCGGGGCACCACCGGTGAGCCGGATCCACCGAAGCGCCTTGCGCACGTCGTACCCGTACAGCCGCAGCGGTCCCGAGGTCCGGCGGCGGATGGCGGAGGCCCCCCGGGAGTCCATCCAGATGATGGCGGGCCGAAGCGGTGCCCCGTCGGGGGCGCAGGCGACGGTGCCCGACCACTGCGCCGTGCACGCCACGCCGGCCACGGCGTCGGGCGACAGGCCGCCGGAGTCGAGGAGCTCCGCGGTGGCGGAGACGATGGCGTCCCACCACTCGGCGGGGTCCTGCTCGGCGCCTCCACCGGGAAGCAGGCGGGTGCCGACCGGGCGGCTGGCGTGGGCGGCGATGCGGCCGTGCGGGCTCACCAGGGCCACCTTGGGCCCACCCGTGCCCAGGTCGACGGCGAGCACGTAGCTGTCCCCGGGCGCGGCCGCCGTCACGCGGCGGAAGCCTATCGGGACGCTTTGTAGCCAGATGAGGTTCTCAGGCGGCGGTGGCGGGGTGTCGCGGTTCCGAGACCAGCTCGACTTCGGGAGGGAGCCCATGCACCTCGACGCCGCCACGGTCGACCTCGACCGTCACCCGCGCCCCGCCGAGGGGGATGCCCTCCACCTTCAAGTGGTCCATCCCCGGCAACAGCATGGGCGCCAGCCACGTCCGGCCGTAGGGAACCCACGGGTCGAGGCGGAGCATGGTGCGCAGGCACAGAAGCGGCGAGGCCGCCGCCCACGCCTGGGGGGAGGACGACGTGGGATAGCCGACCGGCGCCGGGAAGTCGTTGCGGTCGAGGCCGCTGAACAGCTCGGGGAGACGGTTGCCCTGAGCCACGGCGGCCTCGAGGAGGGCGGTGACGACCCGCACGGCGTGGTCCACGAAGCCGTACCGGGTCAGCCCGGCGGCAGCGATGGCCGTGTCGTGCGGCCACACCGAGCCGCAGTGGTAGCTGATGGGGTTGTACCCGCCCATGGTGGTCCCGAGTGTGCGCACTCCCCAACCGCTGAACAGCTCCGGTGACATGAGCCGGTCGGCGACGAGCCGCGCCTTGTCCTCGTCGACGATGCCCGTCCACAGGCAGTGGCCCATGTTGGAGGTGAGCGAGTCGATGGGGCGCTTGTTGGCGTCGAGGCCGATGGCGAACCACTCCTTGTCCTCGAGCCAGAAGTCCCTGTTGAAGTCGGCCTTGAGGCGCGCCGCCTTGGACCGGTACCGGTCGTAGGTGGCGTCGTCGCCCTGCTCGTTGGCGAAGTGGGCCCGGGCCAGATAGGCGCTGTAGACGTAGGCCTGCACCTCGCACAGGGCGATGGGCGCCTGGGCCACCGTGCCGTCTGCGTAGCGGACACCGTCCCAGGAGTCCTTCCAGCCCTGGTTGGCCAGTCCCCGATCGGTGGCGCGGTGGTACTCCACGTAGCCGTCGCCGTCGGCGTCCCCGAAGCGCTCGATCCACTCGAGGGCCCGCTCGGCATTGGGCAGGAGCTCCTCCACCGCTTCTCGGGCCAGGCCCCAGCGGCGCAGCTCGCCGAGCAGCATGACGAACAACGGCGTGGCGTCGGCCGTGCCGTAGTAGATCGACCCACCGCCGAGCGACAGCGACGGCGCTTCGCCGAAGCGCATCTCGTGCAGGATGCGCCCGGGTTGCTCCTCGCTGCGCGGGTCGATGTCGGTGCCCTGGAAGCGGGCCAGGGTCTGGAGCACGCCGAGGGCCAGGTCCGGGTCGACCACGAGGGCCATCCACGACGTGATGAGCGAGTCGCGGCCGAACACGGTCATGAACCACGGCGCCCCGGCGGCGAGCACCACCCGCTCGGGGAAGTCGGGGTCGAAGATACGCAGCGCACCCAGGTCCTCGGAGCTGCGCAGCAACACGGCGCCGAGCGCCTCGTAGTCCGTCTCGACCTGGGGCACCTGGCGCCGCCACTTGGCCAGGCGCTCGGCGGGGGCGGCCCGTTCGACGGGCTGGCCGCACAGGTAGCGGGGGTCGATGACCTTGCCCTCGATGACGGGGTGCACCTCGATGCAGGCCTGCCATTCACCGCGGGCGGGCACGATGGCTTCGAAGGTGACCACGTCCTCGCCCACCTTGGCGGGAAGGGGCGAGAACTGCAGCTCCACCCCTCGGCTCACCGTCCCCCGCCGGTAGGAGATCTCGAGGCGGTCGCGATGGGGCTCGCGGCTGATGTCCCCTTCCACGGCGGAGCGCCGCCCCTCTTTGACGGCGAAGAGGTCGGCGAAGTCGGAGTCGACGAAGATCTCGAGCGAGCAGAAGGTGGCCTCGTCGCCGAAGTTGCGGATCTTCACGTCCTCGCGCATGCCCTGGCCGACGTACCGGCTGCGGACGACCATGAGCGTCGAGTCGGCCCGGCCGGGACGGGGGTTGCTGCGGGTCACGAAGGTGGCCGAGAAGGGCTCGTCGCCCAAGGCAGCGAGCGGCTCGGGATGCTCGCTGTTCACGAGCAGCTCCAGTCGCGACAGGATCCGGGTGTCACGCACGAACAGCCCTTGGGCCGAGCCTCCCGGCGAGATGTCCCCTCCCCGCCCGCTGATGGCGAAGGTGGACTCCTCCACCAGGGTCACGGCGTCGCCGCCCTGGCCGATGGCCGTCACCTTTCCGGAATACGTCCAAGGGTCGGCCATCGCAGGGGTGAACCTATCGGACGGCCCGCTCGCCACCCCAGGCGACGTCTCCGGCACAGAACCGCAGGCCAGAGCGGTCGGATTCCCACTACGGCGATAGTGCAAATCCCGGTCCCAGGGTAGAGTGGGGGCCGTGGCCCCCCTCCTCGAGGTCGCCGACCTGCACGTGGCCGTGGACGGCGCCGAGATCCTGCGCGGCATCGACCTGGCGGTCCCCGAGGGGGAGCTGCACGCCCTCATGGGCCCGAACGGATCGGGGAAGTCGACCCTGGCCAACGCCGTCCTCGGCAATCCCGCCTACGGCGTGACCGAGGGGACGATCCGCCTCCGGGGCGAGGACGTCACCTCGTGGGCCCCCGACGTGCGGGCCAAGGCCGGGATGTTCCTCGCCTTCCAGTACCCCGAGGAGATCTCGGGGGTGTCGGTCACCCAGTTCCTGCGCCAGGCGGTGTCGGCCCGGGCCGGCGAGGAGCGCTCGGCCCTCGAGGTGCGCATGGCCATGGGCGAATGGATGGAGCGCCTCGGCATGGACCCGGCCTTCGCCGAGCGCTACCTGAACGAGGGGTTCTCGGGCGGGGAGAAGAAGC
>DMNK01000048.1:27095-29752 GCA_003453695.1 Acidimicrobiaceae bacterium
CGAGACCGACTCGGGCCTCGACGTGGACGCCCTGGCCGTGGTGGCCAAGGGGGTGGAGGCGGTGCGCCAGGCGCGCCCGAAGCTGGGCGTGCTCCTCGTCACCCACTACACGCGCATCTTGGAGTTGCTCGCCCCCGACGTGGTGCACGTGATGGTGGACGGCCGCATCGTCGAGCGGGGCGGGGCCGAGCTGGCTGAGCGCCTCGAGCGCGAGGGGTATGACGCGTGGCGGCAGTGAGCAAGACCACGGACGGCACGGTCCACGGCGCCCTGGACGTGAGCGCCATCAAGAAGGACTTCCCCGTGCTGTCGCAGACCCCGCACGGCAAGCGGCTCGTCTACCTGGACTCCGCGGCGTCCTCACAGCATCCCCAGGCGGTGCTCGACGCCATGGACGACTACTACGCCACCTCGCACGCCAACGTGCACCGAGGGGTGTACGCCCTGGCCGAGGAGGCCGACCGCCGCTACGAGGCGGCCCGGCTGGCCGTGGGCCGCTTCATCGGGGCGCCACAACCGGACGTGGAGGTGTTGTTCGTCAAGAACGCCACCGAGGCCATCAACCTGGTGGCGGCCACCTGGGGGCGCGCCAACCTGCAGCCGGGCGACGCCGTGCTGCTCACCGACATCGAGCACCACGCCAACCTGGTGCCCTGGCTCATGCTGGCCGAGGAGCGGGGCCTCGAACTGCGCTGGATCCCCATGGGCGACGACTACCGCCTCGACGTCGCCGACCTCGACCGCCTGCTGTCGGGGGTGAAGCTCGTGGCGTGCACGACCATGTCGAACGTGCTCGGCACCATCACCCCCTTCGCCCGCATCGCCGAAGCAGCCCACGAGGCCGGCGCCGTGGTCGTGGCGGACGCGGCCCAGTCGGTGCCGCATCTGGCCACCGACGTCTCGAGCCTCGGCTGCGACTTCCTGGCCTTCAGCGCCCACAAGATGCTCGGGCCCACCGGCATCGGCGTGCTGTGGGGCCGGGCCGAGCTGCTCGAGGCCATGCCGCCGTTCCTCGGGGGCGGGGGCATGATCCGCGACGTCCGCCGCGACGGCTTCAGCCCCAACGTCCTGCCGTGGAAGTTCGAGGCCGGCACCCCGCCCATCGCCGAGGCGGTCGGGCTGGCGGCGGCGGTGCGCTACCTGGAGGACATCGGCCTGGACCGGGTGCGCGCCCATGAGGTGACCCTCGTGTCCTATGCCCAGGAGCAGCTGGTGGCGCGCTTCGGCGACGACCTCCGCATCTTCGGCCCGGCCGGTACCGACGAGCGCGGCGGCGTGCTGTCCCTCCAGTACCGAGACATCCACCCCCACGACCTGTCCCAGGTGCTCGACCAATCCGGGGTGTGCATCCGGGCCGGGCACCACTGCGCCAAGCCGCTCATGCGCCGTCTCGGGGTGCCGGCCACGGCCCGGGCATCGTTCTACCTGTACAACGACGAGTCCGACGTGGACGCACTGGCCGACGCCCTGGACAGCGCCGGTACCCTCTTCGGTTGATGCCCGGCCTCGAAGACCTCTACCGCGAGATCATCCTCGACCACTACCGCAGCCCCCGCAACCGGGGCGAGCTGCCGGAGCCGCCGGCGCGCCGGGTGGAGGGTTTCAACCCGCTGTGCGGCGACGAGGTCGTCGTCTATCTCGTGGTGGAGGACGGCACCGTCAAGGACATCCGCATCGCCGGCCAGGGCTGCTCCATCAGCCAGTCCTCGGCGTCGCTCATGTCGGCGGCGGTGAAGGGCAAGGCGGTGGGCGAGGTACGAGACCTGATCCGGACCTTCAAGGCCATGATGTCGATCCACGAAGCCCGCCTCGGCGACGGCGACGAGACGTCCGCCTCGGACGGCGCCGGGCCCGACGGCGAGGAACCGGTCGACGTGAACCGGCTCGGGGAACTGGCCGCCCTGCAGGGCGTGGTGAAGTTCCCGGTGCGCATCAAGTGCGCCACCCTCAGCTGGAACACCCTGGCCCAGGGCCTCGACGAGGCCGAGCAGGCCTCCTGACCGCGGTGGCCGCCTGAGCCATCGGGCTCAGGCAGGGTCCTCGCGGTAGGCGCTGTAGCCCACTCTGTCCACCTCGTCGGCGAGCTCGGGCCCACCCCGGGCCACGATGCGCCCGTCGACCAGCACGTGCACGACGTCGGGTCGCAGCACGGTGAGCAGCCGCCGGTAATGGGTGATGGCGAGCACCCCGAGATCCCACTCGTCTCGTGCCTCGGCCACCCGCCTGGCCACGTCGCGCAGGCCGTCGACGTCGAGACCGGAGTCGAGCTCGTCGAGCACGGCCAGCGCCGGCTGCAGCACACCGAGCTGGAGGGTCTCGCTGCGCTTGCGCTCCCCTCCCGACAGATCGACGTTGAGGGCCCGTTCCAGCAGGCGGGTGGGCAGCCCCACCCGGCCGGCCTCGGCGGCGGCCCGTTGGGCCAGGTCCGCCACCGAGGTGTCGGCGTCGCCCGACAGCGCCGCGGACAGCGCCTCCACCATGCCCACCCCGGGGATCTCCGTCGGGTACTGAGGGGCCAGGAACAGCCCCAGGCGCGCTCGCTGCCACGGGGCCAGGGCGAGCAGGTCGTGACCGTCGAGGCTCACCGTGCCGGCGGTGACCTCGACGCCGGGACGGCCCATGAGGACGTGGGCGAGCGTGCTCTTGCCCGAGCCGTT
>DMNK01000048.1:29900-31588 GCA_003453695.1 Acidimicrobiaceae bacterium
CTTGCCCGAGCCGTTGGGGCCCATCACGGCGTGGATCTCGCCGCTGCGCACGGCGAGGTCGATGCCGCGCAGGATGGGACTCCCCGACAGCGACACCTCGAGGCCGGCCACCTCCAGTTCGTGGACGGCGCCCGAGGTCTTCATCTCGGCCACGGCGGCGGGCGTCACGGGATCTCCACCAACACGTCGTCGCCCTCGATCTTCACCGGAAAGACCGGGACGGCCTTGGTGGCCGGGAGCGATCGAGGCTCTCCGGTGCGCAGGTCGAACGTCGACCCGTGCTTCCAGCACTCGAGCTCGCACTCCTCGTCGAAGACCTGGCCCTCCGACAGCGAGTAGTCCTCGTGGCTGCACGTGTCGCTCAGCGCGTAGAAGTCGTCGTCGACGCGCACCAAGGCGATGGCGTGCCCGTGCACGTCGAAACGACGGGCGGTGGACGGCTCCATCTCGTCGCGCCGGCACACCCGGACGAGCTCAGCCACGGCCCGCCCCTGCCCTGGCCGCGCCGGCGGGAGCGGGCCCGGTTCCATCGGGGTCGTCGGGGTGGCCGGCCGTCTCGGCGGGGAGGCGGCCGACCAGGCGGCCCTGCACGGCGTCGGACACCCAGGCCCCCACCTCGGGGAACGGTGAGCGGGCGGCGATGTCGGAGAAGAAGCCATGGACGATGAGCCGCTCGGCCGTGGCGGGGTCGATGCCCCGGGACTCGAGGTAGTAGCGCTGCTCCTCGTCGATGGGCCCGACGGTCGACGCGTGGCTGCAGCGCACGTCGTTCTCGTCTATGTCGAGGTTCGGGACCGAGTCGGCGTGGGCGCCTTCGGACAGCACGAGGTTGTGGTTGGTCTGGCGGGCGTCGGCGCGCCGGGCCCCGTGCCGGATGCGGATCAGCCCGCTGTACACCGATCGGGCCCGGTCGGCCACGGCGCCGGTGAACAGCCGCGCCGGCGTGTGGAGCCCGAACAGCGTGAGCGTCTGCACGCCGGCGGCCCGCAGCTCGGGCGAGAGGATGCTCGGGTCGGTCAGCGAGTGGCAGTACACCTCGCAGGGCGGGGTCGTCGGGATGTTGCCCGCGAGCGCCTCGCGGTACGCCTGCTCGAGCTGCTCGTAGCCCTCGTTGACGTGGAAGGTCCCGGTGAACGCGTCCTCGGGGGTGGCGCCCGGGACGCGCGGCAGGCGAGAGAGCAGCATGTTGAGCTTGAGCTGAGCGCCCTCGGGGAGCATGCCGTCCCCCGGCCGCGTCTCTCCCAGCAACCGGGCGAGCACGCTGGGCGCCACGCCGGCCAGCACATGCCGTGCCGCGTATGCCGCGCCGTCGGCGCAGCTGACCTCGGCGGTCCGGCCGTCGGTGGCGATTCCGGCGACCTCTCTGCGAGTGATCAGCTCGGCGCCGGCGTTCCGCGCGGCATCCGTCAGCGCAGCGCTCAGCGCCCCCATGCCACCCACGGGCACGTCCCAGCTTCCGCCGATCACGTGGTACAGAAAGCAGCGGTTTTGGCGCAGTTCCGGATCGTCGGCCGGCGCGAACGTCCCGATCAGGCCATCGGTCAGGACCGTCCCGCGCGTCAGGTCGGAGTCGAACGTGCGCTCGAGCAGCTCGGACAGCGGCGTCTCGAACAGCGCGTCCCACGCGGCGTCGTCGTCGAGCCGGCGACGCATCTCCTCGCGCGAACGCAGCGACTCCAGGCACAGGC
>DMNK01000070.1:0-168 GCA_003453695.1 Acidimicrobiaceae bacterium
TCGACAAGGTGGTGGGGGAGGCGTGCCAGGCCGGCCGGGGACTCTCGGGCTGGGAGGCCAAGCTGCCCACCTTCGAGCCCGGCACCGGCCTGGCCACCCGCCGCGCCATCAAGCAGTGCCTGGACGCCACCGCCGAGGTCATCCCGGGGCTGGTGGCCGGCGCCGCCG
>DMNK01000070.1:452-3172 GCA_003453695.1 Acidimicrobiaceae bacterium
GGCATCCGCGAGCACGCCATGGCCGGCGCCATGACGGGGATGGCGCTGCACGGCGGCGTGCTTCCCGTGGGCGGGACGTTCTTCATCTTCAGCGACTACATGCGGCCCGCCGTGCGCCTCGCCGCCCTGTCCGAGGCACACGTCGTGTACTCGTGGACCCATGACTCGGTGGGTCTGGGCGAGGACGGCCCGACCCATCAACCCGTCGAGCACCTGGCCGCCATGCGGGCCATGCCCAACCTGCGGGTCATCCGTCCCGCCGACGCCAACGAGACGGCGCACGCCTGGCGCATCGCCGTGGACAGCGACGGCCCCACCGGGTTGGTGCTGTCGCGCCAGTCCGTACCGGTGCTCCGGGGCACGGCCGAGGCCTTCGAGGGCGTGGCCCGTGGCGGCTACGTCCTGCAGCCGGCCACCGGCACGACCGACATCGTGCTCGTCGGCACCGGGAGCGAGGTGCACGTCTGCATCGAAGCGGCTGCCCGCCTCGCCGCCGGGGAAGGCGGCGAACGCCTGTCGGCGAGCGTCGTGTCGATGCCCTCATGGGAGCTGTTCGCGTTGCAGGACGGGGCCTACCGCCACAGCGTCCTTCCCGCTCACGTGCCCAAGCTGGCCGTGGAGGCGGCGGCGTCGCTCGGGTGGGACCGCTACGTCGACGACAGTGTGTCGATCGACCACTTCGGCGCCTCGGCACCCGGCACGTCCGTGCTCGAGCACTTCGGATTCACGGCCGAGAACGTGGCGGGCCGGGCCCGGGCGCTGCTCGATCGCTCCCGGGCCTGAGGGCCCGGGTCCGGCCGGGCGCTCGAGCGACAGGGAACGAAAGGGAGCGGCCATGACGAAGCTGCAGCAGCTCTACGAGGAGCAGGGCCAGAGCCCGTGGCTCGACAACATGCGGCGCGAGTACCTGCGCACCGGCAGGCTCGAGGCCATGATGCACGCCGGCATCAGGGGGGTCACGTCCAACCCCACCATCTTCGCCAAGGCCATCGAGGGGGGCTCCGACTACGACGAGCAGTTCGGCGACCTCCTGCGCAGCCACAGCGTCGAGGAGGCCTACTGGGAGATGGTGGTGGACGACATCAGTGGTGCGCTCGAGGTGCTGCGCCCCGTGAACGACGCCTCGGCCGGGGACGACGGGTTCGTGTCCATCGAAGTGGCGCCGCAGCTGGCGCACGACACCGCCGCCACCATCGCCTCGGCCCGCCACTTCCACGAGCTCATCGACAAGCCGAATCTGTACGTGAAGATCCCCGCCACGGCCGAGGGACTGGGTGCGATCCGCGCCATGGTGGCCGAGGGCAGAAACATCAACATCACCCTGTTGTTCAGCCTGGAACGCTACGGCGAGGTCATCGACGCCTACTTCGGTGGGCTCGAGGATTACCTGGCCGGCGGCGCCAGCGACCTGTCCGGCGTCCACGGCGTGGCCTCGTTCTTCGTGAGCCGCGTCGACACCGAGGTGGACCGTCGCCTCGACACGTTGGCCTCCCAGGACCCGGGGCGGGCCGAGGAGCTGCGCCCCCTGCGGGGCACGGCGGCGGTGGCGCAGGCCCAGCTCGCCTACCAGCTCTTCCTCGAGCGCTTCTCGGGCAGCCGGTGGGAGGCGCTGGCGGCGCGCGGCGCCAACCGGCAGCGGCCCCTGTGGGCGTCGACGTCGACCAAGAACCCCGCCTATCCGGACCTCAAGTACGTCGAGGCCCTCATCGGGCCCGACAGCGTGGACACCATGCCCGACGACACCATCGCCGCCTTCGAGGACCACGGCACGCTCGAGCGCGGCGTCGACGCCGACCCCGACGGCGCCCGGGGCGCCCTGGAGCGCCTGGAGGCGGCCGGCATCGACATGGCGGACGTGGGCCAGACCCTCGAGGACGAGGGCGTGGCCAGCTTCTCGAAGTCGTTCGACCAGCTCATCCAGGTCCTCACCGACAAGGCCGGGGCGTTGTCGGCCGGGGGGTCGTGACCGTGGCCGACGACGCCGCCCAGCTGTACGAGGCCCTGCGGGCCCGCGACTCGAGGCTGTGGCCGGAAGGAAGCGTCTCGGCGCAGCGGCTGGGCTGGCTGGACGTGCCCCGGCGCATGGAGAAGGAGGCCGGGGACCTCGCCGCCTGGGCCTCGACCGTCGAGCAGTCGACCGTGATCCTCCTGGGGATGGGCGGGTCCTCACTGGGCCCCGCCGTCCTCGAGGCCGTGCGCGGTGCCGGAGGCGGCGGGCCCGACGGGAGGCGCCTCGTGGTGTGCGACACGACCCATCCCGTCACGGTCGGGGCATTGGACTTCTCCGACGCCTTCGTCCTCGTGTCGTCCAAGTCGGGCACGACGCTCGAGCCCAACGTGTTGCTCGCCCACGCCTGGGCGCAGCTGCCCGACCCCTCGCGCTACGCCGCGATCACCGATCCGGGCACCCCGCTCGCCAAGCTGGCTGCCGAACGCGGCTTCGCCCGCTGCTTCGAGAACCCGTCCGACATCGGCGGCCGCTACTCGGTCATGTCGTACTTCGGCATGGTGCCCGCCGCCCTGATGGGCTACGACGTGGCCGGCCTGTGCCGGCGCGCCCTCGGGGCTGAGCCGGTCGAGGCGGTGGCGCTCGGGATGACCATGGGCGAGGAAGCCCGCGCCGGCAGGGACAAGGTCACGATCGTGGTCCCCGACGCCTTCGCCGCCTTCGGGCTGTGGGTGGAGCAGCTCATCGCCGAGTCCACGGGCAAGCAGGGGAC
>DMNK01000070.1:3408-4499 GCA_003453695.1 Acidimicrobiaceae bacterium
CGGCGACGTCGCCGAGCAGTTCTACCGCTGGGAGCTGGCCGTGGCCATCTGCGGGCATGTGCTCGGCATCGACCCCTTCGACGAGCCCAACGTGGCGGAGTCGAAGAAGAACACCAACGACATGCTCGCCGCGCTGCCGCTGCCGGAGGTGGACAGCGCCGCGCCCGACTCGGTCATGGAATGGCTCGAGCAGACGGTCCGGCCCGGAGACTACGTCTCGCTGCAGGCATACGTCCCCTTCGGGCGCGACACCCAGCTCGAGGAGCTCCGGCGCGCCGTGCGGGACGGGCTCGGCGGCACGGCGGTCACGGTCGGCTACGGGCCGCGCTTTCTGCATTCGACGGGACAGCTCCACAAGGGCGGGCCCGACACGGTGGTGGCGGTGCAGATCGTGTCGCGCACCCCGGGACCGGCTCTGTCCATCCCGGGCCGTCCCTACGACTTCGGCACCCTCATCGCCGCCCAAGCCGCCGGTGACCATCGCAGCCTGGTCGACCACCACAGGCGGGTGTTGCGGGTGGCGGTGGACGAGCTGTCCGAGATCTCCTGACGTGACACCGAGACAGGACGTGGCCAGATGAAGATCGCCATGGTGGGGCTGGGAAAGATGGGGGCCAACATGACCACCCGGTTGCTCGAACACGGGCACCAGGTGGTGGCCTTCGACCGCTCGCCGGACGCCCGCGCCGGCGCCGCCCAGATGGGCGCCCAGGCCGCCGACTCCCTGGAGGACGTGGTGGCCAAGCTGGAGCCTCCCCGGGTGGTGTGGGTCATGCTCCCCTCGGGCGACCCCACCAACAGCACCATCGCCACCTTGAAGGGACTGCTCGCCGACGGGGACGTGGTCGTCGACGGCGGCAATTCCAATTACAAGGAGGCCGCCCCCATGGCGGCGACGCTCGCCGAAAGAGGCATCGGCTTCGTCGACGCCGGGACCTCGGGTGGGATCTGGGGGCTGAGCGAGGGGTACTGCCTGATGGTGGGCGGCGCTCCCGAGGCCGTGAAGGTGTGCGAACCGGCCTTCGTGGCCCTCGCCCCCGAGGGCGGGTACGCCCACGTGGGGCCGGTAGGCGCCGGCCACTTCGTCAAGA
>DMNK01000070.1:4701-5682 GCA_003453695.1 Acidimicrobiaceae bacterium
CACAACGGCATCGAGTACGGGCTCATGGAGGCCTACGCCGAAGGTTTCGAGATCATGAGCAAGGCGGACGAGTTCTCGCTCGACCTCCACCAGATCGCCTCCATCTGGCGCTACGGATCGGTGGTGCGGTCGTGGTTGCTGGAGCTGACCGAAAAGGCGCTCGCCCCGGGGGCGGGCTTCGACCGCCTGGAGCCCTACGTGGTGGACTCGGGAGAAGGCCGCTGGACCGCCGTCGAGGCCATCGACCGGGCCGTGCCCGCCCCCGTGATCGCCACTTCGCTCTTCCAGCGCTTCGGATCGCGCGACGAGGATTCGTTTGCGCTGCGCCTGCTGGCGGCGCTGCGCAACCAGTTCGGCGGGCACGCCGTGCGCACCGAGGTGATCGGGGGCGAGCCGGGGTCATGACGATCACCGCCCCGGCTCGCGACCAGGAGCACGAGCTCGACCGCGTGGAGAGACCGCCGGCGCTGGCCCTGGTGGTCTTCGGGGCCTCGGGCGATCTCACGGCGCGCAAGCTTCTGCCCGCCCTGGCCGCCCTGAGCGAGCACGGGGCGCTCCCCGCCGGCTTCTCGGTCGTGGGGGTGGCCCGCACCGACTGGAGCGACGATGAATTCCGCCAGGTGGCCGTGCAGGCGGCGGGCGACCACAGTCCGGCCTGGCAGAAGGTCGTGGACAACTTCCGCTACGTGTCTGGCGAGTACGGGCATCCCTCCACCTTCGCCAAGCTCAGCGACGTCCTGGGGGAGCTCGACCGCACCGTGGGCACCGCCGGCAACCGCGTGTACTACCTGGCGACGGTGCCCGACCTCTTCGCCGTGGTGGCGGAGGGACTGGCCGACCACGGCTGCAACTCCCCGGGGCAAGGCGGCCACTTCGCCCGCCTCGTCGTCGAGAAGCCCTACGGACACGACCTGCGCAGCGCCAAGGAGCTCGACACGCACCTGCACGGCGCCTTCGAGGAGTCCCAGATCTACCGGATCG
>DMNK01000070.1:5884-12957 GCA_003453695.1 Acidimicrobiaceae bacterium
CCATCTTCGAGCCGGTGTGGAACCGTCGCTACGTCGACAACGTGCAGATCACCGTGGCCGAGGACCTGGGGGTGGAGCACCGGGGCGGCTTCTACGAGCACGCCGGAGCACTGCGCGACATCGTCCAGAACCACGTCATGCAGGTCCTGGCCCTCACCCTCATGGAGCCTCCTGTCGTGGCGGACGCCCAGGGGATCCGCGACGAGAAGGTGAAGCTGCTGCGGGCGGTCATGATCCCCGACGTCGACGCCGTGCCGTCCATCGCCGTGCGGGGTCAGTACTCCGCCGGGAACATCGGCGGCCAGGCCGTCGTCGGCTACCGCCAGGAGGACGCCGTCGACCCCCGCAGCACCACCGAGACCTATGTGGCCATGAAGCTGGCCGTCGAGAACTGGCGGTGGGCAGGCGTGCCTGTCTACGTCCGCACCGGCAAGCGGCTGCCCAAGCGGGCCACCGACGTGACGCTCGAGTTCCACCGGGTCCCCCATCTGGCCTTCGGGGCCCGCCAGGCCCGCGAGCTGCGGCCCAATTCGATCGTCATGCGCATCCAGCCCGACGAGGGAGTGTGCCTGAGCTTCGGCGCCAAGGTGCCGGGCGAGGAATTCCGGCTGCGCTCGGTGGGGATGAACTTCTCCTACAGCCAGTCCTTCGGAGGGGTGACGGCGGACGCCTATGAGCGGCTGCTGCACGACGTCATGATCGGGGACCCCACGCTGTTCATCCGGACCGACGAAGTGGAGCGGGCGTGGATGATCGTCGATCCGCTGCTCAAGTCGTGGTCCGAGGAGGAGAGCCCCCTGTCGTTCTATCCCGGCGGCAGCTGGGGACCGCACGAGGCCGACCTGCTGCTGGCGCGCGACCTGCGCCAGTGGCGCGACCCGTGAGGCCGCCGTTCGGCGAGCTCGAGGTGACCGAGGACGTCCCCGCCGCCTTCTCGGCGCACGTCCGGCGCGCTTTTTCCGGCCGGCTCGGGGACCGCTTCACGCTGGTGCTGTCGGGCGGTCCGACGGCGGCGCGCTGCTACGAGCGGCTGGCGTCGGACTCCGGCGCCCTCGAGTGGCCGCTCGTCGACGTGTTCATGGGAGACGAGCGCTGTGTGGGGCCAGACGATCCCGACGCCAACCAGCGCATGGTCCGCCACACCCTCCTCGAGCAGGTGGGGCCGGCGGGTTCGTTCCATCCCATGTCCTGCGCCGACGGTCCCGAGGCCTACGAGCGCCTCCTTCGTTCCCGTCCGCCACCCGACCTCGTGCACCTGGGCCTCGGGCCCGACGGTCACACGGCGTCGCTGTTCTCGGGCTCGCCCGCCCTGGAGGAACCGACCGCCCGGCTCGTGGCCGAGAGCGAGGATCCGGCGGGGCGCAATCCCCATCGGCGCATGACGCTCACCCTGGCCGGCATCGACCGCGCCCGCCTGGCCGTGTTCACCGTGGTGTCGGCCGAGAAACACGACGCCTTCGCCCGGCTGTGCGCCGGCGAGGACATCCCCGCCGCCCGGGTGCGGCCGGCCCAGGTGGTGTGGTTGGTGGACCCCGGTGCGGCGGGACCGGCCGAGGGCTGACGAAGACCGGTACAGAAGTGCGTCATGCTGTGCACGGGGGCAGCATGACCTTCGACGCCGACCACACAGACGACGGCCGCCCGCCGACGCCGCGACGGGCCCACGCGGGCGGCTCGATGCAGTTCCGGACCGCCCCGACCGGGCCGTCGGTCAACCGTGCCCTGCGGGCCGTGACCTACGCCTATCTGGTCCTGCCCCTTTTCGCCTTGGCCGCCGGCCTGGACCGTCCCCGGGTGCGGTCGTGGGCCGCGCTGTGGACAGCGGCCGTCCTGGGACTGCTGCTCGTCGTGAGCATCGCCAGGGCGCACCGCCAGCTGCGCCGGGCCCGGTTCTCCAGCTTCGTGCCCAGCCGGGCCTTCGCGCTGGTAGGCGTGGCCGTCGCCACCTTCTGCACCGCCGGCGTGGCGCTGGGGCTGCACGGCGGCACCTTCCTCCTCCTGCCCGTCATCGCCTTCGTGGTGATCGCCCTCTTCGGCAACCGGGCCATGATCTGGCGGGGCTGGCTCGTCCTCGTGGCGGCGCTGGGCGTGGAGACCGCGGTGCAGTTGCCCGCCTACGACGCCTTGTGGGCCACGCTGCTCTTCGCCGCCACCGGCGCCGTGCTCGCCACCATGGTCGACGAGGTGGTGCGGGGTTCGGTGCGGGCCCTGGAGCGCAACCGCCAGCTGGCCGACCTCGCCACCGAGACGAGCACCCTCGGCGACTGGCCGCGCGACCTCGTGCCGCTGGCGGGACGCCTGGCCGCCGTCATGGACGTGGGGCGCTTCGCCGTGTTCACGCAGCTCTCCCCACGCCAGGCGCTCCGTCGCGAAGTCGGGTGGCCCGACGGTGACTGGCCGGCCTGGGAAGAGCTGGGCACGCTGGCACAGGAGAGCCTGGAACGCCTGACCCCGGTGGTGTCGCCCGCCTTGGTCGCCACCCCGGCCCGGGCCGGGGCCGCCCACGTGGTGGTGGTCACCCCGGCCACCTCGCGACTGGGCGTGCCCATCGACCTTCCCGTGCAGTCGTCTGTCGCCGCCTTGCTGGCCGCCGTGCTCAACCGCACCCGCCTCATCTCGGGCCTGTTGGAAGCGGCCAACACCGACGAGCTCACCGGCCTCGCCAACCGGCGGCGCCTCTTCGACGTGCTGCAGCACGAGATGGCCCGGGCGCGGCGCAGCGGGCAGCCGCTGACCGTGGCCATGATGGACCTCGACTACTTCAAGCGCTACAACGACACCTTCGGCCACAGCGCCGGTGACGAGCTGTTGCAGCGCTTCGCCATACGCACGGGCAGCCGGGTGCGGGCCCAGGACCTGCTGTCACGTTACGGCGGTGAGGAGTTCTGCCTCGTCTTGCCCGAGACCGACCTGGACGGTGCCATGGCCCTCGTGGACGGGCTGCGCGCCAAGGGTGCCGGACAGGACCGCCTGGGACGGCGGGTCACCTTCTCGGCCGGCCTGGCCACCTGGGACGGCGCCGAGTCCGCCGAGGAACTCGTTTTCCGCGCCGACGCCAGCTTGTACCGGGCCAAGGCGGCGGGCCGCGACCGGGTCGCCGCCGCCCCCACCGCCAGCTGAGCGCCGGGTCGGCCCCGGGCAGCAGGAGTTCGCAACCGGCCGGATACAGTGACCGTCTTGTCGCAGCTGTGCCGCCAGCGCCGGTGACCGCTCCCGAAGAGCAACCCGTCCCCCCTCTCGTCGCCGACGACGCCGGCGTGGAGACCGTCACCCCCGACACCGTCGTCGACGCCAGGGACGCCGTCCAGGTCGAGCAGTTCCTCGACGCCCTCGGGGTGGTCGAACGCCGAGACCTGTACCGGGCCATCCTGGGCACGGTCGTGCACCTGGCCGAAGAGCGCACCGATGCGCTCGACTTGAAGCTGGCGTCGGCGGCGCTGGCCGAGATGGCCGAGGCCTTTCGCGTCTTCCGTCCCTACCGCCACGGCATGAAGGTGACGTTCTTCGGCTCGGCCCGCACCCTTCCCGACGACCCGCTCTACCTCCAAGCTCGTCGCCTCGCCGAGCGCATGGCGGCGGCGGGATGGATGGTGGTGACGGGAGCCGGCCCCGGGATCATGGAAGCGGCCATGGAGGGGGCGGGGCGGGAGCGCTCTCTGGGCGTCAACATCCGCCTCCCTTTCGAACAGGGCGCCAATCCCTTCATCGCCCAGGACCCGAAGCTCGTCGAGATGCGCTACTTCTTCACCCGCAAGCTCATGCTCATCAAGGAGTCGGACGCCTACGCAGTGCTGCCCGGTGGGTTCGGCACCCTGGACGAGGCCTTCGAGCTGCTCACCCTGCTGCAGACCGGCAAGGCCCAGCCCGCCCCCCTGGTGCTGCTCGACGTGCCGGGCGGCACCTACTGGCGGGGCTGGCAGCAATTCGTGGCCGACGAGGTCACTTCGCGGGGGCTCGTGTCGGGAGAGGACCACGCCCTGTACCGGGTGACCGCAGACGTCGAAGAGGCGGCACAGGAGTTCCTCGGCTACTACCGCAACTACCACTCCTGCCGCTGGGTGGGGGACCTGCTCGTGATGCGCCTCCACGTCCCGCCCACCCGCACCCAGCTGGCCGAGCTCAACCGCCGCTTCCACGACATCGTGGTAAGCGGGGCCATCCGGCCCACCAAGCCCCTTTCACCGGAACGAGCCGGGCACGACCACCTCGATCTCGCTCGCCTGGCACTGCGCTTCGACCGTCTCCACTACGGCCGGCTGCGTCAGCTCATCGACACCCTCAACGATCTGGTCCCGGCGACAGCAGGCCGGCTGCCTTCTCCACCGCCCGACGCGCCCGGGTGAGCCGCCGCTCCTCGGCCAGGAGCTGCGGGTCCGGGGTGCCGCGCTCCCCCACCTGCTCGGACGCCTGACGGAGCCGGTCGAGGGCCATGTCGGCCAGCTCCTCGGCGATGGCGGACAGCCGCTCGGCCAGCTCCTCGGTGCCCACGGGGCGCCCGTGCCTCGGAGGCGACGGTGCTACGAGGACGCCGGCTTGGATGCGGGCAGCTCCACCAGCACGACCTCGAGGCTCCCGTCGGCCACCCGGGCCCGCAGCGCCTTCTTGTCGAACTTGCCCACACTCGTCTTGGGAAGCTCCTCCACGTACGCCCACCGCTCCGGCAGCCACCATCGGGCCACCCGTGACGAGAGGAAGTCCACGAGCTCGTCCGGCTCGGGCCGCTCTCCTTCGGCGACCACCACCACGGCCAGCGGGCGCTCGGCCCAGCGCTCGTCGGGCACGCCCACCACGGCCGCCTCGAACACCTTGGGGTGGGCCATCACCTGGTTCTCGAGGTCGACCGAGGAGATCCACTCGCCACCGGACTTGATCACGTCCTTGGTGCGGTCCGAGATGGTCATGAACCCCTTGCGGTCCAAGGTGCCGACGTCGCCGGTGCGCAGCCAGCCGTCGTGGAACCGCTCCGGGCTGGCGTCTCCGTAGTAGGAGCCGGTGATCCACGGGCCCCGCACCTCGAACTCCCCGAGCGCCTCGCCGTCCTCGGGAAGCACGGTGCCGTCCTCGTCCACCACCCGCGCCTCGACCCCGGCCACCACCCGGCCCGCCTTCACCCGCCACTCGATCTCCTCCTCGGTCGGGGTGCCCTTGGGCGGCCGGGAGATGGCGCACACGGGGCTCGTCTCGGTCATGCCCCAGCCTTGGACCATCTCCACCCCGAAGCGCTGCTGGTAGGCCTCGATGAGGGCTCGGGGCACGGCCGAGCCCCCGGCGGTCAGCATGCGCACCGACGACAGGTCGACCTCGTTGCTCTGGGAGTGACGCAAGAGGTCGTTCCAGATGGTGGGCACGCCGAGCGACAAGGTGGGCCGCAGCTCTTTGAAGATGCGGGTGAGCGGCTCGGCTTGGAGGAAGCGCTCGGGCATGACCAGGTCGGCACCGGCCAGGAAAGCGGTGTAGGGGACGCCCCAGGCGTTGGCGTGGAACATGGGCACGATGACGAGCACGCGGTCGGCTTCGGAGGCGCCCATGCAGTTGGCGCTCAGCCCCGTCATGGAGTGCAGGTACGTGGAGCGGTGGGAGTAGACGACGCCCTTGGGGTCCCCCGTGGTCCCGCTCGTGTAGCACATGGCCGCGGCGGCGCGTTCGTCCAACTGGGGCCAGTCGACGCCCGGCTGCTCGGCACCGACCAGGTCTTCATAGGCGATGGACTCGCCCAGCCCCTCGGCGGTGCCGCCCACCACCACGATGTGCTCCACCGTCTTGCAGTCGTCGCGCACGCGGGCGAAGAGCGGGGCGATGGAGGCGTCGACGATGACGACCTTGTCCTCGGCGTGGTTCACGACATAGGCGAGCTGCTCGGGGAAGAGGCGGATGTTGAGGGTGTGCAGGACGTAGCCGGCTGAGGGGATGCCGAGATAGGCCTCGAGGTGCTCCTGGTCGTTCCACATGAAGGTCCCCACCCGGTCCCCGTCGGCGACCCCGAGGCGGGCGAGACCCTTGGACAGCTGCTCGGCCCGGGCCGCCACCTGGGCGAAGGTGGCCTCCCGGTAGCCGTCCGGGGTGACGGTCACCACCCGGCTGTCGCCGTACACCCGCTGGCCGTGGCGCAGGATCCCGCTGATGAGGAGCGGGCCCTCTTGCATCGTGCTCTTCATGGCAGGAGCCTACCCACGCACGGAGCGCCGTGGTCCCGAGCCGCTTCGTACACTCGGGCGCGTGCAACCGCCGTCGCGCTCCTCCGATCCCGCGCCGCGGTGGGATGCCGCCTACCGCCTCGGAGGCGTTTCCGCAGTGAGCTGGTTCCAGCCCGAGCCCGCGGTGTCGTTGGATCTCGTGCACCGGCTCGAGGTGGAGCGCTCGACGGCGGTCGTCGACGTGGGCGGCGGCGCCTCGCTGCTCGTCGACCGCCTCGTAGGCGAGGGCTATGGCGACGTGACCGTGCTCGACGCCTCCGAGGTGGCCTTGGCCGAGGCCAGAGGGCGACTCGGGCCGAACACCTCGGTCACGTGGCTGCATGCGGACGTGCTCTCCTGGCGACCGGACCGGCGTTACGGGTTGTGGCATGACCGGGCCGTGTTCCACTTCTTCACCGCCGACGAGGACCGCTCCGCCTATCTTCGCTGCCTGTCCGCCGCCCTCGTTCCCGGCGCCGCCGTGATCGTCGCCACCTTCGCCGAGGACGGCCCCGAGCGCTGCTCGGGTCTGCCCGTGTCCCGGTACTCGCCGGGGGAGCTGGCCGAGGTGCTCGGGGTCGGGTTCCACGTCGTGGAAAGCCGGCGCGAGGTCCACACCACGCCGGCCGGGGTCGTCCAGCCCTTCACGTGGGTGGCGGGACGGACGACCTGAGCGACAGCGTCAGTCGGGCAGGCGCCCCCACATGAGGATCCGTTTGAACGGATAGAAGTAGGGCCGCCGGTCGCCGAGCCGCTGCAGGAGTCGCCGGCGGTACTCGGCGGCGAAGCGGTTGTACTGCGCCGGGTCCCAGACGCCTCGGTCCACCCGCTGAGACTACGTTGGGCGCCGTGGCGAAGCGGGTCGTGGTGTGGGGAACAGGCTTCGTGGGCAAGCTCGTC
>DMNK01000070.1:13250-14588 GCA_003453695.1 Acidimicrobiaceae bacterium
GGACGTGACGCCGGCGACCTGTGCGGTATCGGGCCCGTGGGCGTCCAGGCCACCGACGACATCGGCGCCTTGATCGCGCTGCGGCCCGACGCCCTCGTGCACTACGGGCCTACCGCCGCTCATGCCGACGACAACATCCGGGTCACCGGCGCCTTCCTGCGGGCGGGGATCGACGTGTGCTCCACGGCCATGACGCCGTGGGTGTGGCCATGGATGACCCTCAACCCTCCCCAGTGGGTGGCCCCCATCGAAGAGGCGTGCGCAACCGGCGGCTCGTCGTGCTTCACCACCGGCATCGACCCCGGCTTCTGCAACGACCTGTTCCCCATGACCCTCATGGGGGTGTGCAGCCAGGTCCGGTCGGTGCGGGCCCTCGAGATCCTCGACTACCAGAACTACGAAGGTGACTACGAGAACGAGATGGGGATCGGCCGGCCCCCCGAGTTCGTCCCCCTGCTCGAGCACAGCGACATGCTCGTCATGGCCTGGGGCGCCACCGTCCCCATGATCGCCTCGGCCGCCGGCATCGAGCTCGACGACATCACCACGACGTGGAAGAAGTGGGCCACGGACAAGCCCATCACCTGTGCCAAGGGCACCATCGAGGCCGGCTGCGTGGCGGCGGTGAACTTCACCATCAACGGGGTCTACGGCGGGGAGACCCGCATCCAGCTCGAGCACGTGAACCGCATCGGCCCCGACGCCGCGCCGGAGTGGCCGCAGGGCACCCAGCCGGACGTGTACCGGGTGGAGATCACCGGGACGCCCTCGATCTTCCAGGAGACGGCGTTCCGCTTCACCGACTCGAGTGGCCGGGACGCCGCCACAGCGGGCTGCCTGGCCACCGGCATGCGGGCCCTCAATGCCGTGCCGGCGGTGAACGACCTCCCACCGGGATGGGTCACCGCCCTCGACCTTCCGCTCATCGCCGGACGGGGCAGCATCAGGTAGGCCGCCGCCGTGCCCGGGCCTCAGCCGCACGACGGCGGGTAGCCTGCCAGCCGATGGACGTCTCGGCCGCTCTCGAGGTGGTGCGCGGGCAGCACCGCGCCGTCATCGCCACCGAGCGTTCCGACGGCCGCCCCCAGCTGTCGCCGGTGGCGGCCGCCGTCGTGGGCGGCCACGTGGTGGTGAGCTCCAGGGAGACCGCCATGAAGGTGCGCAACCTGCGGCGGCGCCCCTACGCCTCGTTGTGCGTGTTCCCCGACACCTTCTTCGGGGGCACCTGGGTGCAGGTGGAAGGGCCGGCCGAGGTGGTGTCGCTCCCCGAGGCCATGGACCTGCTCGTGGCCTACTACCAAGCCGTGGCCGGTGAACACCCGGACTGGGACGACTACC
>DMNK01000070.1:14758-16831 GCA_003453695.1 Acidimicrobiaceae bacterium
ACTGGGACGACTACCGGGCGGCCATGGTCAAAGAACAGCGCGTGATCATCCGAGTCACCGTCGAGCGGGCCGGTCCCGACCGCTCGGGCTGAGCAGGCATCCACCGAACACACCCACCGTCACAACGACGACGAGGAGGCCTGATGGGGCAGGTACACACCGTGCGGGGACCGGTCGACGCCGCCGCGCTGGGGACAACGCTGATGCACGAGCACGTCTTCATCCGCTCCCCCGAGCTGGAGATGAACTGGCCCACGGGCTGGGACGCCACGGAGGCGGTCCCTCGAGCCGTCGACCGACTGACCGAGCTGGCCGAAGCCGGCATCGGCACCATCGTCGACCTCACCGTCCCCGGCCTGGGCCGGGACCTGTCACCACTCCAGGAGGTGGCCGAGCAGGTGCCACTCAACATCGTGGTGGCGACCGGCTACTACACCTACGACAAGCTGCCGCACTACTTCGACGGCCGTGTCGCCGGCCTGCGCTCGAGCGGGGTGGACGCCCTCGACGAATTCTTCCTGCACGACGTCGAGGAGGACATCGCCGGCAGTGGCGTCCGGGCCGGCATGCTCAAGTGCGCCGTCGACGAACCCGGGCTCACCCCCGATGTCGAACGCGTGCTCAGGGCCGTGGCCCGTGTCCACCGCCGAACCGGCGTTCCCGTCACCGTCCACACCCACGCCCCGACCCGGCGGGGGCTCGAGGTCCAGGGACTGCTGTCGGAGGAGGGGGTGGACCTGTCCCGGGTCGTCATCGGCCACAGCGGGGACTCGACCGACATCGAGTACCTCACCGCCCTCACTGACGCCGGCTCGATCATCGGCATGGACCGCTTCGGCGTGGACGTCTACTGTTCGACGGCCGATCGCGTCGAGACCGTGGCCAAGCTGTGCGAGCTGGGCCGCGCCGGGCAGATGGTGCTGTCGCACGACGCCAGCTGTCATTTCGACTGGTACGAGCCCGAGCTGGTGGCAGGCGCCGGCCCCAACTGGCACTACCTGCACATCAGCCGTGACGTCCTTCCCGCCCTCCGCCGGCGTGGCGTGAGTGAGGAGGACGTGCGCACCATGCTCGTCGACGTGCCCCGGCGCATCCTCGACCACGGCTCCGGCTACTGAGTCGCTAGGCGGCGGGCGTCAGCTCGCTGGTGCAGTGCGGGCAGCGGGTGGCTGCCGGGGCGATGTCCGTCGACAGGCAGAACGGACAGGTCCGGGTGGGGTCGGGATCACCGAAGACGCTGTGGCCCAGTCGCTTCATGTAGGCGCGGTACGGCACCACCAGGACGAAGTAGACGACCGCCATGAAGATGACGAAGTAGATCACCGCCGACACGAAGGCCCCGACGTTGATGCGCTGGTTGTTGATGGTCCACCCCAGGCCCTTGCCCAGCGATCCCCCGCCGCCTGCCGCGTTGACCAAGGGGGTGATGACGCTGTCGGTGAACGCCTTCACGAGCGTGCTGAAGGCCAGGGCGGCGGCGAGGCCGACGGCGACCACGATCAGGTTGCCCTGCATGAGGAACTTCTTGAATCCCTTCATCCAGACTCCTCCCGTCTCGAGTTGACGATGTCCACGAGGCCGTCGAGGTCAGCGACGGTCACGGTGAGCGCCGAGTGGCCGGCGCGCCGCAGCGGTGAGGGCACCTTGTCGGCGAAGTGCAGGCACACCCCGGCGTCGCGGTTGGTGCCGAAGGTGAGCCCGTCGTCGGCCATGGAGAGCCGTGCCCCCGCCGCCGTCCACCACCGATACCCCCGGGTGACGTGCGCCTCCCGGACGTTGCCGACAGACGTCCGCAACCGCAGCCAACCGAAGCTGGCCACCAGGTGCCCGTCGGCGCCGATGCGCACCCCGTCGCGGCGGGGCCGCACACCGAAGGGCGCCCAGAAGGGAGCGAGCCGGTAGTCCAGGGCGTAGGTGAAGAGCTGGTCGCCGCTGTGGCGCTCGCCCGACGTCACCGGCTCAGCGTAGGGCGAGCTGTCCCGGGACGAGAGGGGCGGGCAGGGCGGTGTGCCCCACCAGGTAGTGGTCCACCGCCGCCGCGCACGAGCGGCCCTCGGCGATGGCCCACACGAT
>DMNK01000071.1 GCA_003453695.1 Acidimicrobiaceae bacterium
ACTAGACGACCCCGGTCCGTGGCGATGTCTCGCCCGTCAGCCTGCTCGGCGCCAAGGCATGAGCTGCACCGCATGGACGTCGTCGCAGGCACGGATGAGCGTGAGCATTGCGGCCGTGGGCACATCGAGGCTCGCTGCCAGGACCGGGCCGCCGGGCTCGAGTTCGAACTCTTCACCCATCGCCACCAGTAGCTCTGCCCGGTGCCGAAGAGTCGAATTGCACACCAGCGTGTCTCGGCACCACACGGCGCGAACAGCCTTGCCATCGATGGCCCCGCGAACCAGGAACATGCGCGGATGGCTGAGTTGGGTCGGCCACCGGAGCCGATGACTCTCCCCGACCAACAGCTGCGAGGCGCGGCGTAACCGCCGTGCGGCTGCCACGGCCGCTTCCCGCTTGCGCCTCAAGGAGTCGCCCGGTGGCGCCTGACGGATCTCGGTCGTCACTGTGGAGTCTCCACTGTGCTCAGAGGCGGCCGCCGGCGGTTCGACCGATGTCGGAGAGTCGTGTATTTGTGTTCGATCGGGTTTGGCACCCTCTGCTTCTCGCTGCAAGAGACGCTGGATCGGCGCCGAACCCGAGCAGCCACGCTCAACGGTTGTTCCGGTGCTGGGCCCGGCGCCGAGACCTGCGTCAGGCACTGAGTTGCTCCTTCTCCCCGCGACTCGTGACGGGGATGCGGCGAGGCTTTGCGTGGGCTGCGACAGGGATGGAAAGAATGAGCACTCCCTGCTCGTAATCGGCCGTGATGTGCTCGGTGTCGAGATTGTCTCCGAGAAAGACTTGGCGAGTGAACGTGCCGTAGACACGTTCGGACACCAGCCGCTCGACCCCCTCGTTCATGGGGAGAGCCGGGCGGTCAGCCTTCACGGTGAGCACGTTGTCCTCGACGGTCAGGTCGATGGAATCGACGTCGATACCGGGAAGGTCGAACTGGATCAGAAAGACGTCCTCCTTGCGGTAGGCGTCCATCGGCATCGCCAAGGAGCGAGAGCCGTTGCTGAGCCCCCAGAACTGCTGGGCCAAGCGATCCAGTTCACGGAACGGGTCAGTGCGAACCAGAGCCATGATCATCACCTCCCAAAGTGCGTTTGCGTTCTCAGCTCCGCATCGCAGATCAAGTTGTAATGACTGGGGACACTATTAGCACTCTGCGAGGGAGAGTGCCAAGAGGCAGCGCCAAAAATGCAGCTGACCAGCGATTTGGCCGGGAGCGCGACCCTCCGGCACGCCCGGTGGGGGGCGCACCGCTCGGGAGGATGACCCCCCCCGCACACACCTTGGGTCCCTCGGTCCCCGCCGCTCACGCCTTGCTGACCTCATCGAGGCGGCAGCCCGGCTGGTCCCGGCCCCCGTGCGCGCCGTGCAATGGGCCTTACAGGGCCGAAAGGCTCAGAGATCTGTGACCTCGGTGGGTTTGCGTTTCAGGACCATTGACACCGATGGCCGCATGCGGTGCAATACCGCTCAAGTCGCGGGGAGGGGCGCGTCGAATCAGAGGGGTCGGGCGAACCCGGCGGGGAGCTCGGCGTCTTTACCGAAAAAGTGCCGATTTCGGCGCGTCAGTTCGTCGCGCCTGGAGAGAGATGCTTCCCCGCCGAATTCCAAGCAACGACCCTGGCAAGCGCCGCCTCGCCGTGCGCCCCCTGCTCAGTCTCGTCGCCACCAGCATGGCCGTGTCGGTGTCGATCTCGGTGCTCCGTGTGCCTCTGGCGTCGGCCGGACCGCACTCGGTCGACGCCAAGGCAGCCGTCCGCAGCGGCCATAGCGCTCTTGTCGCCCTTCCTCCGGTCAGGACCGGCAAGTTGCTGTTCGGGGTCTCGGCCCTGACGGCGCCCACCACCGTGACCCTGCCGAAGGGCCTGTTCCAGGAGGTGCTCACCAAGCCGGCAGCCCCGGGATCGGGCACTGCCGCCCAGCTCGCCCCACCGCCGCCTCCTGTGGTGTCGCCCTACCCCCACACGTCCCTGGGCTTCGACATCTCGTGGCCGCAGTGCAGTTCTCCCTTCCCGGGGCCTCAGGAGGTGGCTCCAGTGGGGGTCAACAACGGGTCGGCCTTCACGGTCAACCCCTGCCTCTCGACCGAGGCGGCCTGGGCAGGATCGTCGCTGACGCTCTACACCAACCTGAACTCGCCTACCAACCAGTCGGATCCCTCGCAGTGGGCCACCGGGCCGGCCGGAACCTGCACGGACTTCGGATGCGTCTCTTGGAACTACGGCTACAAGTCCGCCCAGTGGGCCATGCAGGCGGCTCACGACTCTGGAGCCTCCAGCAAGACCTGGTGGCTGGACGTCGAGACGAGCAACATCTGGTCCCCGAACACGCAGGCCAACGACGACGTCGTCGCCGGGGCCATTGCTGCCATCCGCCAGGCCGGTGCACAGCCCGCCGTCTACGCCACGGCGCGCCAGTGGCAGGAGATCGCAGGGGGCTTCAGCCCCGGCGTCCCCGTGTGGTACCCGATCGGCGACACTCCGGCACCGCCAGCCTCGTTCTGTTCGCCGACGAGCTTCGCCGGGGGCCCGGTGTACATGGTGCAAAGCCTGGCCGGAAGCCCCTACGACCAGGACTACACCTGCTGAGTCCCTTCCACCGGCGCCTCTCGCTAGGCCACCAGTCGGGCGAGATGGACAAGCGAGTTGTCCAGATGATCGGGGGGGAACGGGGGAAACCCGATGTGCTCACGGAGGGCGTCCGGGACCGCAGACCAGTCGTAGGACAGGGTGACTTCGGTTCCGGAGCGCCCCGCCGGCCTCAGGTCATAGCGCCACACCCAGCCACCGAATCGGAGGGTTCCGTCGTCGCCGTCGTACCCCGGCTCCCAGGAGATGGCGCTCGGCGGATCGAACACCTTGAGCCGGTTCGCCATCTGGTAGTCCCCGTCCGGGTGGTTGGGGTGGTACATGGCGATCCGAAATATCTGCCCAGCCGCGGTCAACGGGTCACCGCCGACGGGTTCGCGGACCCAGCCGGTGCCGTCGATGGCGGCGTGCTTGGCCGGGTCGGCCAGCACCGCGAAGATGACCTCCGCCGGAGCATCGATGACTGTGGTGGCACTGACACTCTCGTCGGCCATGCGGACTGCCTCCTCCCGACGCAGGCTACCGCCGTGTCCGAGGGCCATTTTCGCTGTTCGCCCTGTGGCGCTCAGGCTCGCCGGTCCGGCGGCGCGGACAGGTTCTGCACCCGGAGCTGACCACGGGCAACCAGCTTGCCGTCGCTCTCGCGTTCGATTTCGACCAGCCAGATCTGCTGGGTCCGGCCGGTGAAGATCGGCGTGCCGGTCGCCCGCACCCGGCCCGTGCGATGAGGTCGTAGGAAGTCGGTGGAATTGGCCACTCCCACGACGGCCAGGTCTCCGGGCATCTCGTGAGCGGCGGCCGCGGCGCCGTGGCTCCCCACGGATTCCACGACCGAGGACCACACCCCGCCGTGGACGATCCCGTAAGGCTGCTGGTGACGCTCGTCGATGTCGACGTGAGCCACCACCCGCGTCGGCGTCATCTCTTCGACCCGGATTCCCAATGCACTGTCCCAACCGGGTTGTGGTTCCATCGGCTCCCTCCTGTGCCGGACCTTGTACCACACGCCTGAACAGGGCATGGCACCATTGGCCGGATGAAGCCGGCGCGCTCCATGTGGCAATACGGCGAGCCCGTCAACGCCGTCGTCTACTACGCCCCGGAAGTTCGAGAAGCCACCGATGCTCTCGGCCTGAAGGGCGGATGGATGAGCTATTTCGGTTGCCGGGCTGCGCCTCTCGGAGCCGCCACGGCGCCGGTCGTCAGTGCGCTCTTCTACAACTTCCATCCGAAGATGGTCGAACGCGCCGTTCCCGATGTGTGGAGCTATGCAGCTCCGGTGTCGCTCCTCGACGCCCGCCTCAGCGCCATGGATCTTGCCCTGCGACGGGTGCTCGGAGACGCCGTGGTGTCGTCCTCATCGGTTGCCCGTGCCGCCGAGCTGAGGAACTTGTCGCCCTGCTCCGTCCCATTGCTCAAGAGGTGATGACCTCAGGGGCGGTTCCGAACCGCAACAACATGGGTGTTCCCTGGCCGCCTCAGGACGGTTGACCTTTTGGGAGCCCTTCGCTACCCCGCTTGGGCACGGGCGAGTTTGCCTCGGGCGAGGTCCTCGACCTGACGGACGAAGCGAGGGCTGCGGCGAAAGCGCGCTCCGATCTCTGCGTAGCTGACCCCGGCGTCCCGCAGGGCAAGGACCCGTCGTTCCAGTGGTCGCAGGACGTGCGCAGTGGTCACCGGTGTCGTCCCCGGCCGACGCAGTGCGCCGAGCTCGAGGATCTGGGTGACGCTCCTTCGGCTGCGCCGGAACCTCCAGGCAACCTCGGCCAGATCGACGCCGGCGTCCACGAGCCGTTTCACTCGGCGCTCGAGTGGCCGTAAGTGCGCCTCGCTGGTGCCGGCCACATTGCTCACTTGCACCAGGATAGCCCGGGGCTACCAGGGTGCCTGGCCCATGGATGTCCGTTGGTGATCGATTGGGTCGTCAACGACGGGACGCGACGACACGCATCGCCATGACCGCCAGTGAGGCGGTAGGGTCGGACAGGGTGAACAAGGAGAGCCTGGTTCGTCGGCTGCTGCCCTTTCAGAACCGGGTGGTGAACCCCGTCGTCGTTGCGCCGATCACGCGCGGTCTCGCTCCAGCGACGTGCGCGCTCCTCGAGACCAAGGGTCGCCGCACTGGTCGCTTTCACCACACCCCGCCGGCCGACGGCCTCGAAGGCAACACCTTCTGGCTCATCGCCGGGCGCGGCGAGAAAGCCAGTACACCTCCGGTCATCCTCGCTCGCCGCTCCCAGGAAGAAAGGCGGTGCGCGCCTACTGTCCCCCGACCACGACCGTCCACTGCCGAATGGTCCACTTCTTGACCAGGCCTTCGCGGACGTAGGGGTCGCGGGCGACGAAATCCCTCACCGCTGACTCGTCGGCTCGGAACACCAGGGCCGCACCGTCGGGCGGGTCGGCGTACGCGCCTGCCAGGACCAGCTCGCCGCGTGCTTCCGCCTCCCGGGCGAGCCCGAGGTGCTCTTCGCGGAAGGCCTGCCGACGCTCGACGTAGTCATCCACCACCTCGTAGAGGAGCAGGTGGTACACGGGTCCTCAGTGCCGAACGAGGGCGTTCGTCCCGCGCCGTGCCCGCCAGGCGAACTCGAAGGAGTAGGCGGCGATCAGCACGGCGATGAACAAGATCGACTCGGTCCGGTCGACCACGCTTCGCCCGACGACGGCCCCGGCCAGCTCCACAGCCCCCAGCATGGCCCACCCGGGAGCGCTGAGGGCACAGTGCGCCTCTCGACAGCGCCAGAAGTTGACCAGGCACCAGCTGGCCGCCGCCAATGTCGCCACCGCCGCCAGCACCAGCCCTGGCCGTACACCGAGGTTGGGTCGCATGGCGATGGCCACCCACACCAGCCCGAAGAAGATCCACTGACCCTTGCCGGTCGGCAGGAGGCGGTCGGCGAGGCGTTTGGACCGAGTGTCGCCCGGCAATCGGGGCGGGGAGCAGAGGATCTGTGACCAGGCGGAGGACGTTCGGTGGCCGGCCTGGGTCGCGGCGCTCGGAGCCGGGCCGGTGTCGCCCAGGGCTCCATGGTCGTCGGAGGTGACGGGAGACGGCCGCTGCGTCACTGGTTCCCACCGAGGGTGTCGAGCAGCGGGCAGTCCCTCTGGCCCCTGGGGAGCTCACAGGTGGCCACCAGCCGACCCAGCGAGTCCTTCATGGCCAGCAGGGCCGTCACCTTGTCGTCGAGCTCAGCCATCTTCTCCTCAGCCATCTTGCGGGCGGCATCGCAACGCCGGGGCCCGCCCGACGCGAGCTCCAGCAAGGCGGCAACTTGCTCGAGGCTGAACCCGAGACACTGGGCCGCCTTGGTGAAGCGAACGATCCGCACCGCGTCGGACTCGTAGGCCCGGTACCCGGATCCCGATCGCTTCGGTTCGGCGAGCAGGCCGCGCCGCTCGTAGTAGCGCAGCGTCTGGACGTTGACGCCGGCGGCAGCGGCCACTTCCGAGATTCGCATGGAGGCAGGGTAAACCCTGTACCCGGATACCGGGTCAAGTGGCTTCCCCTGCACCTGGGATTGCAGACACATCGACCTCGACCACCACCGGCCACGTCCGGCCGTTTGCGGTGCTCCGGCATGCGAACGCCCGACCCGTAGGCTCGGGGAGATGACGATTCGGCGGATGGACAACGTGAGCGTCGTCGTCGAAGACCTCGAGGCTGCTACCGCGTTCTTCGTCGAACTCGGCATGCACCTCGTGGGTGAGGCAACGGTCGAAGGCGGCTGGGTGGACCGTCTCGTCGGCCTCGAGAACGTCAGCGCTGACCTGGCATTGATGCAGACGCCGGACGGTCACGGCCGCCTCGAGCTGACGAGGTTTCACACGCCGAGGGCGGTCCGCGCCGAGCCCGAAGACGCACCGGTCAACACGCTCGGCATTCGTCGCATCATGTTCGCCGTCGACGACATCGAGGCCGTCCTGGCCCGCCTGCAATCCCGCGGGGCCGAGCTCGTTGGCGAGATGGAACAGTACGACGACCACTACCGGCTCTGTTACGTGCGCGGGCCTGAGGGCGTAGTCCTCGCACTGGCCGAGGAGCTCGGCTGAAAGACATACTCGCGACATGGTCACGCTGCAGACGGTCCAGGCGAACGGGATCACACAGCGCTTCGCCGAGGCCGGTGAAGGTCCGCTCGTGGTCATGCTCCACGGCTTTCCGGAGTCGTGGTACTCCTACCGTCACCAACTGCACGCCCTGGCGCAGGCCGGCTACCACGCAGTAGCCCCGGACATGCGTGGATACGGCGGGACCGACGCACCTGAAGACGTGCGCCAGTACACGTACATGTACACCGCCGGCGACGTCGTCGCCCTGACCGCCGTCCTGGGGGCAGATCGGTTCGTCGTCGTCGGCCACGACTGGGGATCGCCGGTCGCCTCCTACGTAGGTCTGTTCCGGCCGGATCTCGTGCGGGGGGTGGCACTGCTGAGCGTCCCCTACCTCCCTCGAGGGGACACCGACGTCCTGACCGCGCTCACGGAGGCGTTGGGGCCGAACAACTACCAAGTCTTCTTCCAGGAGCCCGGCGTGGCGGAGAAGCTGTTCGAAGCCGATGTACGCAAGTCGGTGCTCGCATGGCTCATCGGCATCTCTGGAGACGCTCCCGAGACCACTCGGCTCGACGACATCGATGCCGACTCCGCCCTCCCCGACTACTCGGCTCAGCCGCTTCCCGAGTGGCTCAGCGAAGAGGACGTCGCCTATTACACGACCGAGTTCGAGCGGACCGGGTGGGGTGGCGCCCTCAAGTGGTACCGCACGTCCAGGGTCAACTTCGAGCTTCTCGCCCCTTGGCGCAGGGCTCGCCTCGTCACCCCGTCGCTCTTCGTCGCCGGCGATCGGGACCCGGTGGTCAACTGGCCCGGGATGCAGGTGATGATCGAGAACCTGCAGGACCTGTCGATGCCGAACCTCACGAAGGCCGTGCTCCTCGAGGGCTGCGGGCACTGGGTCCAGCAGGAGCGTCCCGATCAGGTGAACGAGCTGCTGCTCGAATTCCTCTCCGCCCTGCCGGCCTGATACCCGGCCGGGCCTGGGGCGAGCACGTCGGCTGTCTCCCTGGGCAGACTGTGGTTGATGGCCGACGCTCCCGAGACGCACTACGCCACGACTGTCGAAGGGACCTACCTCGCCTATCAGGTCGTGGGCGACGGCCCGATCGACCTGGTGTTCCAACTGAACGGCGGCATGCTCGTCGATCTCATGTGGGAAGAGCCGGCCACCCGCGATTTCGTGCAACGGCTGGCGTCCTTCAGCCGGGTCATCATCTTCGACGCCAGAGGCTTTGGCAGCTCCGGGCACCTCGATCCGCGAGCGATCCCGGCCATCCAGACCTGGATGGACGACATCGGCGTCGTCATGGACGCCACCGGTTCGGCACAGGCAGCGTTGCTGGCAAGTGGAGAGACCGGACTGGCAGCGATGCTGTTCGCCGCCACCTACCCCCAACGGGTGCGCAGTCTGGCCCTGGTGAACACCTTCGCCCGCTATCAGCGCAGTGAGGAGTGCCCGTGGGGCATGCCACCTCAGGCGATACAGGCGTACGCCGATGTGATTCGTGAACTGTGGGGCACGGGAGGCGTCGCTGAAGCCTTGATGCCGGGCTTGGTCGACAGCCCCGATGCCAAGCGACGGTGGGCGCTGAGGGAGCGACTGTCGGCCACTCCCGACTCTGTGGTCATCCCGAGAGCCTTCTGGGAAAGCGACGTGACCGAGGTCCTCCCCGCCATCCGGGTACCCACCCTCGTGGTCGGGCGCCACGGTGATCGCCACGTTCGTGTCGAGCACAGCCGCTACGTGGCGAGCCGCATCCCTGGTGCAAAGCTCGTCGAGCTGCCCGGACCGGACCACTGGCCCTTCTCGGGTCGAAGTGACGAAGTCCTGGACGAGGTCGAGGAGTTCATGACCGGCGCTCGACCGACTGCCGCATTGGACCGGGTGCTCGCCACGGTGCTCTTCACCGACATCGTGGATTCCACCGTGCGGGCGACCGAGGTCGGCGACCGGCGATGGCGAGAATCACTCGACGCCTATGACGAGCTGGTCCGGCGCCAGCTGGCGCGCTTCCGGGGCCGACAGGTGAAGACCACGGGGGACGGGACCCTCGCCGTGTTCGATGGCCCGGCTCGTGCGGTCGAGTGTGCGCGGACCCTCAGTGAGGCCGTCCACTCCCTCGGCTTGGACATTCGCGCCGGACTTCACACCGGCGAGATCGAGACCCGGGGGGACGACGTCGCCGGAGTCGCCGTCCACATCGCCGCTCGCCTGTCGGCGCTCGCCCGGGGCGGAGAGGTGCTCGTCTCCCGCACGGTGACCGACCTGGTGGTCGGCTCGGGCATCGCGTTCGAAGACCGGGGCGAGCACGAGCTGAAGGGCGTTCCCGGCAGGTGGAACCTCTACCTCGCGAGAGCCTGACCTCTTCGACGCGCCAGGCGTCACGAGGTGCGATGGCGTGCAGCCGGCGGCCGCCCGTCGGCACGGTTTGCTTGTAGCAGGCAAGAGTCATGGGTGTGAGCAGGGTTTCCTGCTCGACGGGCGAGACCGGTGATGGGCTCCTGTCGGCGCCGACCGCCCGGTGCGACCTCGGCGTACGCTGTCGGAAGAGCGGAAGCCCGTCACCCTCGTTGCTCCAGCAAGGGTGCTCCGCCGGTTACTGGCACCGCTCTCGTCCGGGTCGGCCCCCACAGCGACGGCTCAGGCCTGGTCTTCGGGGATCGCCTCCCACCACTGGCACCACCAATCGGCTCCGACGAGGATCCGGAGCTTCGGGTGCCAGCAGTACGACAGGTCCTTGTACGGCTCGAGGTAGTAGCGACAACCGTCGCACTTCTCCTGGCCTGAGGGATGGCCTCGCAGGACGTTGTTGTCGGCCATGTGACTGAGCTCGATCGCCAGCTTCTCGTCGATCTCCTTGGGCTCGGGCTCGGGGATTGAATAGTCGGACATGCGCCAAAGTTACCCAGCGCCACCACACCGTCAGATTCGACGGTCCGGGTGCCATCCCGGCGTCGTCAGGTTGATCACCGGTACGGTTCGGCGGTGCCCCCCGGTCAGACGGTGCGAGAAGCCGTAGGCGAGCTGCTCCATCCGGGTGCGACCGGTGTCTCCGGAGCGACGCTCTGGCGGGTCGGAGAGCTCTTCGTCGCCCTCGCCATAGTCGTGACGAACCTCGTCGGCGCCGTCGTCGTGGTCATCATGGGGACCTTCGTCATCCCCATCCCACCGATTCCCGACGGCGCTCACGTACGCGTGGTCAACATCGTGGCGGCCGTCGTCTACGTCGCCGTCGCCGTTCCGGTCGGGATGCTCGTCGGCATTCGGGGTCTCTTCCGACTGCGCAATTGGCTGCTCGCGGAGCGGCCCGCCACTCCAGCGGAGGTGCGCACCGTCATCCGAGCCCCGGTCCGCTTGTTCTTCGTCCAGATGGAATTGTGGCTGGGCGCTGCGGTTGTCTTCGCTGTTCTCGACGCCCGGTACTCGACGACCTTCGGACTCCGCATCGCCGTGGCCGTCGCCCTGACCGGCTTGAGCACGGCCGCCTGCGCCTACTTGCTGACAGAGCGGCTCCTCCGGCCTGCAGCCGCCCGGGCCCTGGCGACGGGCACGCCGGAACGGCTGGCCGTGCCGGGAGTGGCATCTCGAGCAGTGCTCGCCTGGGGGCTGGGGACGGGAGTGCCGGTCACCGGCCTCGTCCTCCTCGGCGCCGCCGAACTGGCCGGGGGCTCGGCCTCCCACACCGAATTGGCGGTGGTGATGGTGGTGCTCGGCGCGATCGCCCTCACGGTGGGGCTCCTGGCCGTGAGCCTGGCGGCGAGGGCGACGGCCGATCCCGTCGACGCCGTCCGCCGTGGACTGGGCCGGGTGCAGGAGGGCGACTTCGGCGTTGCGGTGCCCGTCTACGACGGTACCCAGCTCGGACAACTGCAGCTGGGGTTCAATCAGATGGTGGGCGGACTCGCCGAGCGAGAGCGCATGCGAGAAGCGCTGGGGACCTATCTCGACCCTGACGTCGCCGAGCGCATCGTCAGCGAGGGGACGCGCCTCGAAGGCGAAGAGGTCGACGTCACCGTCATGTTCGTCGACGTCCGCGACTTCACCGCCTTCGCTGAAGGGCGCCCGGCCCATGAAGTCGTCGCCGTGCTGAACAACCTCTTCGGCCGGATAGTGCCATTGGTCCACGACCAGGGCGGGAGGGTGGACAAGTTCGTGGGCGACGGACTGCTGGCGGTGTTCGGTGCACCACGCAAGCTGGCCGACCATGCCGACCGGGCCCTGGTGGCGGCCATCGCCATCGCACAGGCGGCGCAGGGCGAACTCGGCATCGGGATCGGGCTGAACTCGGGAAGGGTCGTCGCCGGCAACGTGGGCGGGGCGGGCAGGCTGGAATTCAGCGTGATCGGTGACGTCGTGAACACCGCTGCCCGCGTCGAGGAGGCGACCCGAATGACCGGCGACGTGATCCTGCTGTCCGGAGCCACGAAGAGATTGCTGGCGCGCCCGTGGCCGCCACTCACCGAGCGCCACGACGTCGCGCTCAAGGGCAAGACGGAAACGGTGGTGCTGTACGCCTATCCGGAGTCCGAGTAACGGTCAGCCGGGCTGAGCCCCTCCCATGTCCACCTCGGGATGGTCAGGCCCTCCGGCACCTGCGAGGCGGACTCGTGGTATCTCGCCATCGTCGTCGTGGTCGCCCAGGCGAAGTAGTCGTGGAGCACTTGCCGGAGCTGTTCGTCAGCCGCAAGACCTGTGTCCTCCAGCGCCTCGTCGAAACAGGAGATCGCTCGCCGGTCCATCTCTTGGTGCCGCCCGTTGCCGCTGTGGAGCCGGACCACCGAGCTCTCGTCTCCGTACCGCTCCGAATACATCGGCGGACCGCCCAACGCCTCTGCCCAGTACGCCGCCAGCCGTTCCGTGTGCTGTGGGTGGTATCCGTGGCTGAAGGCGTGGCTCACGATCTCGTCCGCCATCACCCTGGCATGCCAGGCGTGAGCGAGGCCCAGAAGCCCCTCGGCCCCCCCGGCGGCGTCGTACACCGTTCGCATCGAGCGCACATTAGAGGCGGCCCGCCGCGTTTGGTGCAACTACCGCGCCCTGGTGCCCAGGTCGAGGACCCAGCGACGAAGTAGCTCCACACCGGCGTTCTCACATACCCTGGCTCCGGCGGTCTTCCTTGGTCGGGCCATGAGGCGGCATGCGAGGAGGCGAAGATGTGGTGGACGGCGTTGTTGGTCGGTCTGTCCGGGCTGTTGGCGGCTCCCGCCGTCCAACCCCCTCCCGTTGGGCTGCCCGTGACCCCGCCGAGCACGGCGGCGCCCCCGTCGATCGGCGTCCTCGACGGCGGCCACCCCTTGCTCACCTTCTCGGGGTCCATCACCAACCCGACGCCACTTCCCCTGGTCGACAGCCCGGTCCCGGTGGCGTGCACTGCTGAGTGCCAGGAGTTCACCTTCTCGGCGTCGACCGGCTCCCCTTTCCTGGTGTCCATCAAGAACACGGTCACTGGACCGAACGGCACCTTCAACGCCAACGACGGGTTCGACCTCTACCTCTATGGACCGAAAGGCACGCTGGTCGGCTCGCAGAACGGCATCGGTGCCAACGGCGAGGCGCTGTCGGTCAGCACACCGAGGCCTGGCAGCTACACGATCGTCGTCACCTTCACCTACGCCTATGACTCCAACGCCGCCTATTCCGGCGAGGTGCGGCTCGAGTCGGGGTCGACCTGGACCCCCGCCGCCTGCACGAGCACGACCGTGGGGTCCACCACGGGCTGTTTCCTCCTGCCCCAGCTCCAGGCCGTGCCCGCCTACGACCTGACGGTGAGCGGGCTGCCTCCGGTGGCGTCGACCCCCCTCGGGTTCCCCCTCCCGGTCCCGGTGTCGACGTCGAACTCGTGCTACCTCGACGAGTCGCTCGGCCTCGATTCGCCGTCGGTGGGCGGGATCGAGAGTCCGGTGACGCGCTGTCTGCGCTTCACGAGTGACATCCAGAACGCCGGCTCGGGCCCGCTCGAGGTGGACCTGCCCTGGCTGGCGACGGGCAGCGGGGGCGCCAGCAGCGGATTCGTGCCGGGGGAGTGCCAGGCCGCTCAGGTCCTCTTCCAACCGGACGGCAGCCAAGCCACCCGGGCGGCGGGTGCCTGTGAGTTCCACCCTGAGCATGCCCACTTCCACTACAGGAACCTGGTCAGCTTCACGCTGTACACGGTGTCCAACGGGGTGATCGGACCACCCGTGGGCAGCTCGCTCAAGGAATCGTTCTGCCTGTCCGACGACGACTACTTCGGGTTCGCGACATCGGCGCCGAACGGGCCCCGTACCTTCGTCGGTCAGCCGGGCTGCAACGTGCCGAGCCAGACCACGAGCACCAGCGTCGACGTCACCGAAGGGATCACCCCGGGCTGGGGCGACGTGTACACGTGGGACACCCCCGACCAGTTCATCGACATCAGCTCGGTGCCCGCCGGCACCTACGCCCTCGTGGAGAAGACCAATCCCGCCGGATCGCTGCTGGTGGCCGGTCCCGCCCAGACCTGTGCGGTGACGACATTGTCCTTGACGGCGAGCTCGGTGACGCAGTTGGCGACGCAGTCGGGCGCTACCTGCCCCGCGTAGTGACGCTGGCGTCCCGCATCATCTCAGCTCTCCTTCACTGCGGCATGGACGATCGACCCAATCCGCTCCAGAAGGAGGCCATGCCATGACCGACGCCCGCCCGGTTCCTGACATGCGACTCGAATTGGTCCCCGTCCCGGTCTCGGACGTCGACAGGGCGAAGGAGTTCTACCTTCGTGCGGGGTTCGGGAATCTGCACGACACCCAGGTGACCCCAGCCATGCGGGTCGTGCAGTTCACGCCTCCCGGGTCGAGTTGCGCCATCGTCTTCGGCACCGGCATGGGACCCATCACCGAGATGCAACCGGGTTCCGTCAAAGGGATCCACCTCGTGGTCCAGGACATGGAGGCCTCCCGAGCTGCGCTGGTGGAGCGAGGCGTCGAGATCAGCGAGGTCGAGGACATCGGCGGAGTCAAGTACGCCTGGTTCACCGACCCGGACGGGAACCTGTGGGCGCTCCAGGAGTGGCCAGAAGGGTACGCGGGCTGAGCAGGGGCCGAGGCGGACGACGAACGGCTCACCGGGAGCGACTGGTTCGTCCTCGTAGCGCCACGAGGGCCGCCGAAAGCGACACCGTCCCCAGCGCCCCGAGGGCGATGGCGCCTTTGGCCAATACCCATGGCTGCCATCCAGTGAGGATGAGAGAGCGCAGTGCCTCGACCAGATAGGTGATCGGGTTGTAACTGGCTATGGCCTGATACCAGCCTGCGAGCTCGCCCCGCGGCACCACGGCATCGCTCAAGAAGAACAGCGGGAAGAACAGGCCGTACGAGGCGCTGATGGCTGCGGGGCTGCCGGTCTTGAGTGCAATGGCGTACGGGATACCGGTGAACGCCCAGCCCCAGAGACCGGCGAAGGCGACGAAGAGGGCAACACCGGCCGCACCTGTGGCGAATCTGACTCCCAGTCCGAAGGCGATGGCGAGGACCGGAGCACAGAGCAGGACGATGAGGGCCGTATCGGCGGCCATCATGCCGAGGACGAGTGCGCTCCGGCGGACGGGGGTCATGCACAGCCGGTCGAAGTATCCGCCGGCGACGTCTGTGACCAGCACGGGTGCACGAGAGGTCCCGGTGACGGCGAAGGCGATCGCCATGGGGACGAGAAAACCCTTGTAGCTCACGGAGGTGGCCTGCCGCACCAGGTTGGCGAACATGCCGATGTTGGTCGTGTAGAAGAAGGCGGGAACGAAGATGGCGAGCACGACGGGGACCGGATCGCGGGGCATCTGCCGGAGGGCACGCCCGGCGATAGCGCACAGGTCGTGAACGAACCCGGTCCGGCGCCGGACTCGAGCAGTCGTCGGCTGGGTCATCCGCATGCCCTCGTCATGTCGGATTGCGGGGCCGCGCATTGGCGGAAGACGTCGTCGAGCGTCGGGGTTCTGAGCGTCAAGCTGCGGACGTGGACGTTCGCCCTCGACAGCTCGGCTGACAGCGGCAGAAGGGTCGCCGTCGAGTCCTGGGCCTTGACGACGATGGTCCCCCTGTCAGCGGTGACCTCGGTCACACGGTCCAGTGCCCGGAGAGCCTCCACCAACCATGGGCCGTGGCCCTCGGTCTCGATCACGATCACGTCTTCACTCACGAGACGCTTGAGGACAGCCGGTTCTCCCTCCACCACCAGGCGGCCACCGCGGATGATCCCGATTCGATCTGCCAAGGCGTCGGCCTCCTCCAGATACTGCGTGGTGAGGAAGACGGTGAGGCCGAGCTCCTCGTTGAGCCGGTGAACCTCGGCCCAGACCTCCTCCCGGGACGCAGGGTCGAGGCCGGTGGTGGGCTCGTCGAGGAACAGCACCTCGGGCCCGTGGATGAGGGCGGCCGCCAAGTCGATCCGACGCTTCATGCCCCCCGAGTAGCCGCCGATGCGACGGTCGACCGCGCCTCCGAGGTTCACGAGGTCGAGGACCTCGGAGAGACGCCGACGCCGGTCGGCTCGGCCCAGCCCGTGCAGCTGCGCCTGCAGCTCGAGCAGCTCCCGGCCCGTCGCCCGCTCGTCGAGGGCGGCATCTTGAAGCGCCACTCCCATCTTGAGCCGCACGGCCTGCGGCTCCCGGACCACGTCGTGGCCGGCCACGCTGGCCGTGCCGCCGGTGGGACGGAGCAGCGTGCACAGGATGCGAATCAGGGTGGACTTGCCGGCCCCGTTCGGTCCCAGAAAGCCGTAGACCTCTCCTCGCTCGACGGCGAGCTCCAGGCCGGCGAGGGCGACGGTGGCGCCGAACCGGCGCTCGAGCCCGGCTGCCGTGATGGCGGCGTCGGAGCGCCCGGCGGTGCCAGCGACCTGGGATTCATACGTAAGAGTCTCGGACATACTGATCAGTATGTAGTATTCTTTGACGTATGGCAAGCCCCGCTGATCTCCAGCCGCTGACCCCCGACCGTCGACGTCAGATGACCCGGGAGCATCTGCTGCGGGCGGCCGCCCAGGTGTTCGCCGAGCAGGGCTTCCACGGCACGTCGCTGGACGAGGTCGCCGCTGCCGCCGGGTTCAGCAAGGGAGCGGTGTACTCGAACTTCCGGAACAAAGAGGACCTGTTCCTGGCGCTCCTCGGGTGGATCTACGCCCAGCTGATCGACTCGGTCAGAGAGACGATCGATTCCTCACAAGCTCCTTCCGGCTCGCGACTGACCGACTTCGTCGATCTGGTGAGGCGCCAGGACTTCGAAGGCGGCGCCCGGTGGTCGGTGCTGTACGAGGAGTTCCACCTCTACGCCCTGCGCAACCCGGCCGCCCGCGAGAAGCTCGCCCAATTGGACCGCCAGGACATCGAGGCCGTGGCCACGGTGATCGGACAGGAGCGCCAACGCCAGGGGCTCGAACCTCTCCGATCTGCGACCGACAGCGCCCGCATCGTCGTCGCCCTCATGAGAGGTGTGGCCATGATGCGTGCCTTGGAACCCGATGTCGCCGACGACGACGCGTTCTTGCAGGCGGTGCTGGAGTTCATCGCCCGCGGCCTGCTCGGGGCACCCCCCGGCTGAGCCGAACCACGAGGCTCAGCGGTTCGAGGCGGGGCCACGCCGTGGCCACGTCGACGAGATTCCTTCTCGGCGCACCCAGGGGCGGCTAGCCTGCGCCGCCGGTAGCCGGGTTCTTCGGCCAGGGGGTGGTCATGGGGGTTGACAGCGGCGCGTACGACACCGTGCTGGTACTGCACGTGATGTGCGTGATCATCGGTTTCGGCGGCGTGTTCCTGAACGGGATCTACGGTGCCGAGTCCAAACGGCACGCTGGCCGCGAGGGCCTGGCCGTCTTCGAGGCGACAGAGCGCGTCGGCAAGATCGCCGAGGGGTTCATCCTGGCGGTGCCCGTCTTCGGCATCGCGCTCATCCTCATGAGCCACAGCCAGTGGCGCTTCTCTCAGACCTGGGTGATCGCCGCACTGGCCGTGTACGGGGCGGCGCTGACCCTGTCCTTCGGTGTGCACCTCCCCAACCTGCGCCGCATGGGCGGCCTCATGAAGGAGCTGGTGGCCATGACCGAAGGCCCTCCGGTCGTGGCAGGGGGGTCGGTGCCGGCCGACGACCCCGCTGCCACCAGGGCCATCGCCGCTTCCGGCCCCCCGCCCCAGGTGCAACAGCTTGAGCGCTGTGGTCGGCGCGCCGGCGTGTGCGGGGCCGCCCTCAACCTGGCCATCGTCGCCGCCGTCATCCTCATGGTCTGGAAGCCGGGAGCCTGACCGGCCCTCCCGACGGGCACCCCGAAGGCGGGCCTTGGCTCAGAACGGCTCTGTCGCCACCATTTCGGCGAGCATCCGGTCGATGCGCTCGCTCGTCTCCGCGGCGGTGATCCCGAGCGACGTGAGCACCCGGGAGCCGACAGAGTCGGGGTCGGCCAGCACGGCGAGGAGCAGGTGCTCGGTGCCGATGTAGTTGTGCCCGCGCCGCAGCGCTTCACGTGTCGCCACCTCGAGCGCTCGTTTCGTCTCCGGGGCGAAGGGGATGGGGTCGGGCAACTCGTCGATCGACGGGGCCGCTGCGGCATGAACCGCCTTGCGGACCTCACCCGACGACACGCCCTGGGCATGCATCACCTCGGCGGCCACGCCCCCCGTCGCCACCAGGCCGAGGACGAGGTGCTCGGTCCCCACTCCACGGTTCTTCATGCGTCCCGCCGCTTTGCGCGCCACTTCGACCGCCTTGCTGGCGCGTGGCGTGAACCGGTTGAAGATCCGTCCCGCAGGAACGTCTCCGGGGCCGGGCACGAACTTCTTCTGTGCCGCTTGTTTGGTCACACCCATGCTCGCCCCGATCGCCGTCCACGAGGCCCCTTCGTGGCGCGCCTGGTCGACGAAGTGGCCGACCAGGTGGTCGCCGAGCTCCCCGAGCTGTTCGCCGATGGCCACCGCCGCGGGGAGACGCGTCAGGGCGTCCTCGTTCCCGTGGCCGGCTCCCTCGATCAGGGCGATCAGGTCGGTGAGGGTGACACCGAGTTCGGCGAGGTCAGGAGGGTTGTCCATGCGTCAACTCTACGTTGACGATGGGCCCAGCGTCAACCCCTGGTTGACGGCGCTGGGTGGTGTCCCGGAACCGGGGCCGCAGGTTGTTTCCGCCATCATGGCTGGCCATGGCCGGCCAGCCCCAGGTGCATCCCGTGGTCGTCGTGCTCTGCACCGGGAACGCGGCGCGCTCGGTCATGGCAGGGGCGATGCTCGAGGCGCTGGGCGTGTCCGCCCGCATCGTCACCGCCGGCACCCACGTGATCGAGAACCAGCCCATGAGCATCCGGACCCGCGCCGCCCTCCAGGCCGTCGGTGTCGAGGTGCCGCGCCACCGCAGCCGCCAGCTGAGCGACGACCACGTCGCCGAGGCCCACCTGGTCGTGGCCATGGCCGCCGAGCACGTGCGCTACGTCCGTCGCCGCCATCCCGAGGCGGCGGCACGTACCGCCACCGTCGTGTGGCTGGCCGAGCACCTGCCACCCGGACCGGGAGCGCTCTCGACGCGGGTGGAGGCGATGCACCTCGAGGAGCTCGACCCGCAGTCGCAGGGGGACGTCGCCGACCCCGCCGGCGGGAGCGACGACGACTACCTGCAGTGTGCCCGGCGGCTACACGGCCTCGTCGACGCACTCGTCTCCCGTTTGTGACGCTCCTCGGCCTTCAGACGCCGACTGGCTGGCGCAGCTCGGGGCGGCGAAGGGTCACATCGGCGCAGGCGGCACACACCTCGTCGGGGATCATCCCGGCCCGCATGAGCACGCCGAAGATCCTGCAGCCGAGGCAGTAGCCCACCACCGACTCCAAGAAGGCGGCGGCGGCCAGCAGGCCGACCACCACCAGGGCGGCGGAGTCGAGGCCGAAGCCGAACCACAGCACGAGCGACACCGTGCTGAAGGCCACACCCATGGCCTGGGCGAAGCGCTTGGGCGGCCCTGCCACCAGCCGGGGTGGAGCCAGGCGGGGGGCGACCACCCGGGTGGCCAGCTGGCCGAGGGGGCTCAGGGTGGGACCGGTGAGCACCCGGGCCCAGAACCCGTAGCACAAGGGGATGAGCAGCCAGGGCTGTCCCCAGGCGACGGTGGCGGCGCACAGCACGACGACCCCGCCGGCCACGACCCGCGCCGCCACCTCGTTCACCGGGTTGGGGAACCGGAAGATGCTGCGGAGCCTCGTGCGCAACCCTGACCACCTCCTGGCGCCGGCCCATCCGCCGGGGCTGGCGAGGCCCGAAAGCTTACCTGCCAGGTCGGCTTTGGCCATCGCCGGAACGAGGCGGCCGGGCCCCGGTCAGGCGGCCCGGCGACGCGGCGCTCAGTCCCGGTGGACGGAGCGCAGGCCGGCCCAGGCCAGGTCGGCCAGGCGGCGGGCCGAGCGGTCGGCATCGGCCTCGTCGAACGGCGCGCCCGAGCGCTTGTGGAGGTCGAAGAAGTAGCGGCTCGCACCTTCGGCCATCCCCACCACGGCGTAGGCCAGCATGCGGCGGTGGTCCTCGTCGAGGCCGGCGTCGATCAGCACGTCGATGGCCTCGGCCAGCATGTCCTCCACGTGGCGGACAGCGCGCGACAGCTCGGGGTCGTCGGGGACCTCGCTGCCGAACAGCAGCGAGAAGGCCTCCGACTGCGACACCACCAGATGGAAGTAGGCGGCGAACCCTCCCTCCACCTGTTGCCGGGGACCGTCGGCGGCGGCCACCGCCTTGCCGATGGCGTCGAGCAGCGACTGCGCCACGCCGTCGCACAGCTCGAGGTACAGCGCCCGCTTGGAGGCGAAGTGCTGGTACAGCAGGGGCTTGGTGACCCCGGCCGCCTCGGCGATCTCGTCCATGGTGGTGGCCTCGAAACCGCGCGCCGCGAACAGCCGCAGGGCCACCTGGAGCAGCTGCTGGCGACGGACGTCGGCGGGCAGGCGCTTGGGCGCTTCGGCGCCAGGTCCCGCTCGGCTCGTCATCAGCCGGATCCTACTGGGCGTGGCGCACGGCACCCCTCTGACCTGGGACAGCGCTCCCGGTCGCAGACGGCGCCGCGACGCCGTCCACGCCCAACGTCCCAAGCAACGGCTCCAGTCGCCGGGGCAGGTCGTGAAGAGAGAAGTGGCGCCGTGCCACGTCGTGGTTGTGGTCGAGCACGTGCTCGTCGGGCTGGGCCACGAAGCGCGCCAGTGGACCCGGGTGCTCGGAGGAGAACCAGCGGAAGCCGAAGGCGGCGAGCTCGGCCGCTACCGGGTACGCGCCGACGGCCAGGGGGCGGCGGTAGACGGCCGACTCCACCGACGGATTGCCGAAGCCCTCCCAGGTGGAGGGGAGCGTCACCACGTCGCAGGCGCCATAGGCGTCCTCAGGCGCCGTCCGGGCCCCGCCGGGGGCGGGGCCGTGGCGAACGGGGACGCCCGCCCCCCCGAGCAGCGCGTCGAGCTCGGTCCCGTATCCCTCTTCGGCGGGGCCGAGGAGCCAGTAGACGCCCCCGACGGCGCGCGCCACGGCGATGCCTCCCGCCACGTTCTTCCTGGCGATGGCCCGGGTGGGTTGCAGGACCAGCACCTCGTCCTCGTCCACCTCGAGCGCCCGCCGCACGGCCGAGCGGCGGCCGGGAGTGGCGTCGGTGTCGAAGGTGTTGCGCACCACCGTGGCCGTGATCCCGACGTCGGCCAACTGCCGCCGGCTCAACTCGTTCACGGTCACGTGCACCCAGCTCGGATCGTCGGGCGGCGGCGGCCAGCCGGCGAAGCGCTGGCGTTGCCAGGGCAGGTCGTGGTGGTGGAGCAGGGCAGGACGCCCGCGCAGTGCCTCGGCCACGACGGCGGCGGCGGCAGGGTTGAGGGGGAGCGAGCACAGGTTCTCGACCACCACCACGTCGGCGTCGCCGAGAGCGGCGGCCACGTCGCCCACCGATGGCGGCTCGGTGGCGTCGATGGCGAGGCCGGGCAGCAGGTGGTCGGCGTCGCCTTCGCCCGCCACGGTCGTGACCCGCCAGCCCAACTGCTCGAGCGCCCACCCCCACTTGGCCGCCTCGATGGCCACTCCGTCGGTGCCGCCGAGACGGAACGAGACCAGAGCAGCACGAAGAGGGGACACCGACCCGGACGCTATCGTCGGGCGGTGCCGGCCGATCCCGACGACGAGGTGCTCTACAGCGCTGCCGCCGGAGTGGCTCGGGTCACCATCAACCGGCCCGAGCGCCGCAACGCCATGTCCTGGGGCGTGATCCGCGGCCTGCGCCGGGCCGTGGCCCGGGTGGCCGGCGACCCGGATGTCCGCGTGATGGTGCTCACGGGAGCGGGGGACAAGGCCTTCAGCGCCGGCGCCGACCTCGGGGGGATGGCCGACCACGAGCCGGGGTTCGCCGCCATCCACGACGCCCGGGGCGAGCTCGCCGGGTTGTTCGACGACATGTGGACGATGGGCAAGCCGACGCTGGCCCGGGTCCAGGGCTGGGCCATGGCGGGCGGGCTCGGCCTGGCGCTGGCCTGCGACCTGGTGGTGGCTTCGGACCGGGCCCGCTTCGGTGCCCCCGAGATCGACGTGGGGCTGTGGCCCTATATGGTCACCGTTCCCCTCATGCGGTCGATGCCCCCCAAGAAGGCGCTCGAGCTCATGCTCACCGGGCGGGTGGTGGATGCCGTCGAGGCTGACCGCCTCGGCTTCGTGACCAGGGTCGTCCCCCACGACGAGCTCGACGGTGCCGTGGACGAGCTGGCCACCACGCTGGCCGCCAAGTCACCGGCGGCCATGAGGCTCGGCCGGAGCGCGTTCTACGCTGTCTGGGACATGACGGCGGCCGAGGCGCTGCCGTACCTGCACGCCATGCTGACCGTCACCGCCAACACCGAGGACGCTGCCGAGGGCATCGCCGCCTTCATGGACAAGCGCCCGCCCCGCTGGACGGGCCGGTGAACGGGCCGACGGCGTAGAGAGCTGGAGCCGAGATGCCGAGACGTGCGCTCATCACCGGGATCACCGGGCAGGACGGGTCGTACCTGGCCGAGCTGCTCCTGGACAAGGACTACGAGGTGGTGGGGATGGTGCGTCGCTCCTCCACCGTCAACTTCGAGCGCATCGCCCACATCCAGGACCGCGTGACGCTCGTTCCCGGTGACCTGCTCGACGAGATCTCGCTCATCGGCATCCTGCGCGAGCACCGGCCCGAGGAGGTGTACAACCTCGCCGCCCAGTCCTTCGTCCAGACGTCGTGGGGCCAGCCCGTCCTCACCGGGGAGACCACCGCCCTCGGCGTCACCCGCCTTCTCGACGCCATCCGCATCGCCGCCCCCGAGGCGCGCTTCTACCAGGCGTCGTCGTCGGAGATGTTCGGGAAGGTGCACGAGGTGCCGCAGAACGAGCACACGCCCTTCTATCCCCGCAGTCCGTACGGGGTGGCCAAGGTGTACGGCCACTGGATCACGGTCAACTACCGCGAGAGCTACGGGTTGCACGCCTCGTCGGGGATGTTGTTCAACCATGAGTCGCCGCGGCGCGGGCTCGAGTTCGTCACGCGCAAGATCAGCCACGGGGTGGCCCGCATCGCCCAGGGACTGCAGGACAAGCTGCTGCTCGGCAATCTGGACGCCCAGCGCGACTGGGGCTTCGCCGGCGACTACGTGCGTGCCATGTGGCTCATGCTCCAACAGGACGTGGCCAGCGACTTCGTGGTCGCCACCGGGCAGACCCATTCGGTGCGCGAGCTGTGCGAGGTCGCCTTCTCGCACGTAGGCCTCGACTGGGCCGAGCACGTGGTCGTGGACGAGCGCTACCTGCGCCCCGCCGAGGTCGACCTGCTGGTTGGCGACGCCGGCCGGGCCCGCGCCGAGCTCGGCTGGGAGCCTCAGGTGGACTTCGGTCACCTGGTCGGGATGATGGTCGACGCCGACATGGAGCTGGTTCGCGCCGAAGGGCGCTAGCTGGTGGGCAGGTGCTCGTGACGACGGCTGCCATCACCGCCGACCCGCTCGGCGTCCTCGTCGCCTTCGGGGCGGGCATGCTGTCGTTCCTCTCACCGTGTGTGCTCCCGCTCGTCCCCGGATACGTGTCGATGGTGTCGGGGCTCTCCGCCGCCGAGCTCGACACCGGGGCCAGGCGGACATGGGCGGCGGCCCTGCCGGGAGTGCTCGGGTTCGTGGCCGGCTTCACGGTGGTGTTCACCGCGCTCGGCGCCGGCGCCTCAGCGGTGGGGCGGGTGCTGCTCGACCATCAGCGCGCCTTCGACATCGGCGCCGGCGTCTTGGTGGTGGTGCTCGGGCTGTTCCTCGCCGGAGTGGCGTCACCGCTGCTGCTCGCGTCCGAGCGCCGCTTCCACCCCGTGCCGTCGCGCCTGGGACGGTGGGCGCCGCCGGTCATGGGCATGGCCTTCGCCTTCGGCTGGACGCCGTGCATCGGGCCGGTGCTCGGCGCCGTGCTCGGCCTGGCCGCCGAGCGGGCCACGCTCGGCGGCGGGCTCGTGCTCCTCGTCGCCTACTCCCTCGGCCTCGGGGTGCCGTTCCTCGCCACCGGGCTCGCCTTCCACCGCCTCACCGCCCTGGCGGCCCGGGTGCGACGGCGGTTGTGGTTGGTGAACGTGGTCGCCGGCGCCGCGCTGGTCGTCTTCGGCGTGCTGCTCGTGACCGACCAGCTCCACGTGGTGTCCTCGGCGGCCGCCGACGTGCTGCGGGCGGTGGGGCTGGGCCGTTTGACGGTGAGCTGAGGGGCCCGGTGGCACCGGCCCTGGCCCGGGCCGCTTGGTGCCGGGCACCGGGGCCCTCGTAGCATGACCTGCCGTCCATGGACCCCGCAGTGCTCCTCCGTGCCGCCGTCGCCACCCCCGGACGCTTCCCGGCACTCGCCGGCGTCGACCTGGAGGTCTCCGACGGCGAGGTCGTCGTGCTCGACGGCGCCAACGGGGCGGGCAAGAC
>DMNK01000169.1:0-387 GCA_003453695.1 Acidimicrobiaceae bacterium
AGGGCGCCGCCGCCGCCGCCCAACTCGGCCACGCCGGTCCCGTGGCCAACCCCGCCTCCACCAAGGTCGCCGCCCTCGGACCATCTCGCATCTGGAGCCCTCTGGCCATGCGCAGGACCAAGGCCGCCGACGACGACGACCTGGCCAGGGTGCGGGGCGACTTCACCCGCGGGGCGCAGCAGCTCCGTGCGGCGGGCTTCGATTCGATCGAGGTGCACCTCGGACACAACTACCTGCTGAGCGCCTTCTTGAGCCCGAAGCTCAACACCCGCAGCGACCAGTACGGCGGCACCGTGGAGCACCGGAGCCGTTTTCCCCGGCAGGTGCTGGCCGACGTCCGCCAGGCGGCCGGTGATCACATGGCCGTGACCGCCAAGCTCAACATGG